>NZ_JACJFQ010000002.1:0-316075 GCF_014164835.1 Serratia sp. OS31
TAAAAGAAAAAGATAAAATCTAAAAATGATAAATCCCATGATTGAAAGTAAAACACAAAATTCCAAATTTCACTTTGAAACACAATGTAAACAAAAATAATAAAATTATATTATTCGTACCTTCTTATAAAGATTACATCCTGATTGAAATATATATTGGCGCGATAAAATAATTACCGCACCAATTAAATTTATGTTAGTTGCGATATCCTTTTGGATTATTTTTTTGCCAATTCCAAGCATCACGCATCATAGTGCCCAGATCACGTTTCGCTTTCCATCCCAGCTTTTCAGCCGCCAATTCAGGAGCAGACCAACATTCGGCTATATCCCCGTCACGGCGCGGTACGATCTGATAGCTCACCGAGCACCCTGAAGCATTCTCAAATGCATGCAACATTTCTAACACTGAGTAGCCGATACCGGTCCCCAAATTGTAAACGGTAAAGCCTTTTTGATCATCAATATGATCGATTGCCTTGAGGTGGCCTTCAGCCAAATCCATCACATGGATATAATCACGCACGCCGGTACCATCAGGCGTTGGGTAGTCATCACCATAAACAGACAATTTTTCCAATTTACCGATCGCCACCTGAGAAATATAAGGCAACAAATTATTAGGAATACCGTTAGGATCTTCACCGATCATGCCAGACTCATGGGCACCGACCGGATTGAAGTAACGCAGCGCAGTAATTGAAAACTGAGGTTCCGCTTTCGCGAAGTCTTGCAGCATCTGCTCTGCCATCAGTTTCGACGTTCCGTATGGGTTTGTGGTTCCGCCAACACGGGAAGTTTCAAGCAACGGGACATGCTCCGGCATGCCATAGACCGTCGCGGAAGAACTGAAGATAAATTTAGTTACGCCGGCACGACGCATTTCGTCCAGGAGCACCAAAGTGCCGGAAACATTATTCTGGTAGTATTCGAGCGGTTTACGAGTCGACTCCCCCACCGCCTTCAATCCAGCGAAATGTATGACGGCAGAGATATCATGCGCATCGAATATGCTACGCAAAGAGTCGCCATTTTGGACATCACCCTGATAAAAAGTAGCCGCTCTGCCCATTAACTTTTCGACACGATGCAGTGATTCTTCTGACGAGTTCGACAGATTATCCAGTACGATCACTTCTTCACCGCGTTCCAGCAAGGCTAATACCGTATGAGAACCAATATAACCGGCGCCACCGGTAACTAAAATTGCCATTCACCACTCCTTATGCGCGCCTGCAGCGCTAACGACATAAATTCTATCACTATCTCAAACCGATTGCCTTGGGGGGTTCCAGCCCAAAATGGACAAGACAGCAAAGTTGATAACACTAACTGCCATCGAAGTCATTGTCTTTAGGATAAATCATATGTGCTCGATAGCAACGCCCATTATTGAGCCCGTATTCATTGATTACAGTTCTGCTTATCAAACTCATTCAATCCACAGGGCTGCGAAATGCAGCCCTGTGGATTGACCCAGAGCCCGTAGACAAATCTGGCCTATATTTTGAGCATAGGAGGAGTCTATGGTCACACCACGATTCTCCCCTGAATTTAAAGAAGAAGCTATCCGCCAGATCACTGAGCGGGGCGATTCTGTTGCCGATGTTTCAGAAAGGCTTGTCGTGTCGGCACACCGTCTTTATAAATGGTTGCGCTCAGTAAAACCTGATAACAACGGGCACCAGGCCAGGATTTACTGGATGCCAGAACGGAGATCCTTAAGCTGAAAGCGCAACTTAAACGATCTGAGGACGAACGAGATATTATGAAAAAGGCAGCGCGGTACTTTGCAAGAAAGCCCGACTAAAGTAATAACGTATTGAGACAAAAAAGAGCAGCTTGAGGCTGCTCTTTCAGACAAATACTCATGGTGAGTATTTGAACCATTTATCCCTACCCGGTCAGCGATTCATAGAGAAATACTGCGCCACTCGTTTCACATCCTTTTCGTCAAGCGTTCCTGAGTCGCTCAACAGGGTGATCCAGGACTTTATGTAGGTATACTTGGCCGAAGCCAGGTCTCGCTGCGCGCTGTAAAGTTGTTGCTCGGCATTCAGCACATCGACGTTGACGCGCTGCCCTGCCAACACGCTCTGGCGGGTGGCCGTTACCTGCGTTGTCGCCGATTTTACCGCCAGTTCATACGCCGCTAATTTTGCGCGACTACTGATGCAAAGATTGAACTGCTTACGCAGATCGTTCAGCGTGGTACCGACCTGCGCATCCATTTCATACATCGCCTGCCCATAGCGGGATGCCGCCTGGCGAGTCGATGCTGACACACCACCGCCGGCATAGATCGGCACGCTCACCTGCACGCCGATACTGTCGGTGCGGTATTTTTGGTTAACCGTGTTATCACTGCTGGAATCATTTTCCGAGTGCGAAGCATAGAGCTGAACCTGCGGCATGAAGCCCGCACGGTTTCTCTCCACCTCATACTTGGCGGCATCAACACCATGGCGCGAGGCAGCCAACATCGGGTTATTCTCCAGGGCAATTTTTTGCCACTCTTCAAATTTGGAAGGGATTAGCGGCGCCACCTGGAATTTACCGGGGCGCAGTACCTGCAGCTCGTCCAGTTGATCGAGCGGTACGCCAATTATTACCTCCAGCTCGCGTTGTGCCGCATCCAGGGCATCACGTGCCTCGATTTCCTGCGCCTCTGCCAGACTGTAGCGCGCCTGGGTTTCTGAAACGTCGGTAATGGTACCTTCACCCGCGCTCATTAATCGATCGTTCAGCGCCAATTGCTCTTTGTAAGCCGCCTTTTGCGCTGAGGCCAGCGCAATCTGGTCTTTGGAGTAAGCCACTTCAACATAGGCAGATATCACCCGCACAGCCAGATCCAGATACTTACTGCGGTAACGCTCATCCGACATCAGCGTTTGCGCCACGCCGGCCTTGTAACGCGCGTAGGCTTCGTAATCGAACAACGGTTGCGTCAGCGTTATCGAGCTGGAATGGCTGCGATACTGTTGCCGCTTGGTCGCCTCACCAAGGCTATTGCCAAAAATGTCACTCGCCGGATACTTTTGCGTCTGCCAGTTACGCGGTGAATTCTGGTAATTGGCCGACACCTTCGGCAGCAGCCCCGCTCTGCCGATGTTTTCGTTTTCATCCCCCGCTTCTTTCTCTTTTATAGCCGCCCGAAAGGTCGGATCTATTTCAAGTGCCAGCGAATATGCGTCTAGAATCCCTATCGAATGAACCGGCGCAGCTATCGCAAACAAGAGGGTACTGATAGCAAGGCCAGCAACCTGTCGTTTAAATTGAATCAAAATTATTCCTCGGTTAATGAAGTATGAGCGCGATCCAAAATAGGTTTAAACAAATAGCTCAGCAGTGAGCGCGACCCCGTCTTCACAAACACCTCAACAGGCATGCCCGGCTTAACATCCTCCCCGCCCAGCATTTTCATGCCTTCAGGAGAAACCGTAACCTGCATTTGGTAGTAGGGTTCACCATTGGCCTTGTCCACCAACCGGTCGGCAGAAACCAACGTCACCGTCCCCGGGATTTTCGGGGTTTTGTTCTGGTTGAAAGCGGTAAACATCAAATCCACCGGCAACCCGTTGTACACCTTGTCAATCAGCTCCACCTTCAGGCGGGAATCCACCACCAGCGTAGCCTGACTGGGTACAACGTCCATCAGGTGGTCACCCGCTCCCACGACGCCCCCCTGAGTAAAGATATTCAATCCGACTACGGTGCCATCCACCGGCGAAGTGATAGCGGTGTTGCCGAGATCAAAATTCGCCATTTCCAGCTTGTTTCTGAACTCGCTGGCATCCATCTGCGTTTGCGCCAGTTGGGTTCTAACCTCGCGCTGATAGTCGGCAAAACGCTGATCGATCCGCTGCTGAGATTCCTGCAGCTGTTTTTGTACCTGGCCGATCCGCCCGACGGTTTCATCGATGCTGCTGTTAACTTCCGCAAACTGACGCTGCACTTCAAGATAACGGTTACGCGGTAAATAGCCGTCGGCAGCCAGTTGTTTCATGCTGTTCATCTGCTCACGCAGGCTGGAAAGCTGGATCTGTTTATTGACCCTGGAATCCTGCAGGCCTTTCAACTGGAAACGCATACCGTCCATCGACTGTTTATAACCGTCGACTTCGCTTTGCAGCCCCTGACGGCGCGAGGAGAAGAGCTGGGTTTGCAGCGCGATGATCTCGGCAACCCGCGGCTGAGCCTGAAGTTGTTCGAAGACCGGCGAGAAAGTCACTTTGCTTAATCCATCACGTTCAGCCAGCAGGCGGCCTTCAGTGGCCAGGGTGGTGTAATATTGATCGCGCAGAGAATCAACCTGCGCCTGCGCCTGTACCTGACTCAGTTGCACCAATACTTCACCGGCTTTAACCCTGTCGCCTTCTTTTACGGTGATGCTTTTAATGATGCCGCTGGCTGGCGCCTGCACGGTCTTGCGGTTGCCGGAAACGATCACCGAGCCTGGCGAAGCAACCCCTTTATCCAAAGGCGCAAAGGCAGCCCAGGCGAAAAAACCAAACAGGCCCAGCCCCACCACCAACCACCCCATGCGGGTAAAACGCCGCTCGTCTTGTGGGATCTCTTCTGAATACGAGTCTTGCGGCTCGCCAATGTGCGTAGACATACCAACTCCTTCGACTGCAGGCGGCGCTGTTGCCCCGCCCGGCAAGTTCACGGCTTAATTAATTTGAGTTTTTGGGATATTGCCTTCGTCCGGCTCGGAATTGACCGCACGTACGGCTTGCTGTGGAGTCTGCGCTTTTTGCGCATTGGCCAGGGCTTGCAGAACCTGCTGCGTTGGGCCAAACGCATTGACGCTACCGTTGACCAACAGCAGCAGCTTGGTGGTCATCGACAGCAGGTTGGTGCGATGGGTAATCAGAATCACCGTTTTATTACGCTGCTTGAGGAACAAAATGGCCTGATTCAGCGCTTTCTCACCGGCGTCATCCAAATTGGAGTTAGGCTCGTCCAACACAATCAGAGATGGATCGCCATACAGCGCACGCGCCAGGCCAATACGCTGCTTCTGCCCGCCGGATAACCCGGCCCCGCCATTACCGATGATCGAGTCGTAACCATTAGGGAAACGCAGGATCAGCTCATGCACCCCAGCCAGCTTGGCAGCTTCAATGACTTTCTCGGAGTCGATATCGTTAAAGCGAGCTATGTTTTCGGCGATGGTGCCGGCAAAGAGCTCGATATCCTGAGGCAGGTAGCCAATGTAGGGCCCCAGTTCATCTTTATTCCACTGGTAGATATCAGCGTTATCAAGGCGCACAATACCCTCACTGACCGGCCAGATGCCGACCAGTAAACGCGCCAGCGTAGACTTGCCGGAAGCGCTTGGCCCGATAATCCCCAGCACGTCGCCCGGTTGAATAGCAAAGCTGACATTGTGCAACACCGCATCGGCTTTTGATCCCGGAGGGGTGGCGGTGACGCCTTCGACCGAGATGATCCCTTCAGGACGGGGAAGCGACATCCCCATTCCGCGCGGAGGATGCTTATCAAGCAGTTTGACCAAACGCTGATAGGACAGTTTGGCTGAGCTCCAGCTTTTCCAGACGTTAATCACCTGCTCGATGGGCGCCAGAGTACGTCCCATCAAAATAGAGCCCGCGATCATCATGCCGGGGGTGATATGCCCATCAATCGCCAACCATCCCCCGAGCCCCAGGACCAATGACTGCAAAGAGAGACGAACAAATTTGGTGATGGAACTGACGGTGGTCGCGCGCTCGCTGGCAACACGTTGGCTATTCAGAAATCGCTGATGCAACCCAAACCAACGTCGTTTTAAATTAGGCAGCATGCCCAAGGCTTCAATCACTTCAGCATTGCGCAAATTGGTACTCGCCAGGCTGCTGGACATGATCGACAACTTGCTCGCTTCGCCCAAAGGTTGCTTGGACACCATTTCGTTGACCACAGCCAACGCAACCAGCAACAACGAGCCAACCAGAGCAAACAACCCCAGCCACGGGTTGAACAGGAAAATCACCAGCAGGTAAATCGGGAACCAGGGCGCATCGAAGAAAGCAAACAATGCGCTGCCGGTCAGGAATTGCCGTACCGTAGTCAAATCGCCCAGCATCTGCCCTGCATCGGAAGAACCATTCTTAAGGTTAGATTCGTACGCAGCCGTATAAACCCGCGTATTCAAACGCATGTCTAATTGGCTACCGATACGGATCACGACCATGCTGCGCACATACTCCAGCAACGCCATCATGCCGAACATTCCCAGCATAATCAGCGTCAGCATCAGTAAGGTGATTTCATTGCGCGAAGGAAGCACCCGGTCATAAACCTGGAGCATATAGATTGAAGGAACAAGCATTAACAAGTTAATAAATGCGGTAAATATGCCAACGGTCCAAAAAACTTTACTGCGTGTCCGTATAACATCCGCAATTTCATTACGCGGTATAAATTGATTCACATTCTGCCCTTACATCATGTGCACTGTCAGCCAAATCCGCATTGATTCGCATAGATAAAACCACACGAAAAATCACCCCAAATATGCTCAGGACTGCAGTCGCATTTTTATTAACTATAGTTACATAAACCCCGTAACGGCAAGGCACGAAGTTAAAAAAAAACACGGACAAAGTCTCATTTTTTCACAATGAAAAACAGCAAGTTAAAACATCCGACATCACAAAAAGAAAAACCATCAGTTATTATATGGTTTTAGCATATCCCATACCCACTTTACCCTATGAAATTTCAACCTGAAAATGATTAGATATCTAATCATTTCACTCTTAAACCAAGCAATAACTAATTATTATAATTAATGAAAAAATATATAACCAACATATACATAATGTAAGTTGTTACTTTGACGAACATTTAAGAGCAATTCAATGGAAAGAAAATAAAAAAATCCTACCGCCTTGACAAAATACCTGTTAACTCCTTTGCTTAAATTGCGAAAACAGAAAATGGCTATTTATGCGTCATCTTTACATGTCGCTGTTTTTGCATGTGTTAACACTAAAATTCCGACCGAATCTCTTCCTGTTAACGGTACTGGGATCAAGGTCACGACATACTTTTGACTACATAAATGGGTACATCCAAAGGGGTAACGTATGGCCACATTAGTATCACAGCAAAAAGCAGCGGCTTTATTTCTAGCCATTTCTGGAAAGAACATTGATACCGCGGGCTTAGATTACTATTCACAAAAAATCGAAACTTCTGCCCTTTCACTTGAACAAGTTGCCCAAAAGTTCATTGCAGGTACTGCCAGCCTGAATGGTCGCACGGCCTCTGAGATCGTCACTACCATCTACACCTCCGTTTATGGCAGTGCCCCTTCCAATCAGGTTCTAACCGATCTGCTAGCTGGTAACCCGACGACCGCATCAGTTGTTGCGAAAGTTATTTCTGATTTACTGGACTACAATGGCTTTGATTCCACTTTATTAACACAACAAACAACTTTCGAAACTAAAGTTGAAAAATCACTGTTCCCTGTAGCCAGCGCATCAGCTACAGCAGGGGCAGGTGATGTTCAGGGGATTTTCCACGTTGTGGGACTGACTCAAACTCAGGATGGGATCAACTATTGGGGTACGGTGTTGGCTCAGGGGTCAAAAACTCTGGCAGCTATCGCACAATCGTTTGTAAACTCCAGTCCATTAAAAACATTGAGTGACAGCGCCTTCGTGAATGCTATTTTCCAAAATAGCTATGAGCGTGCACCAACTACTGCCGAAAGTAACAGCTATCTTGCATTGTTAAGCGGTGGCGCTACCCGTGGTGATATCGTCGCTCAGGTTATTAACTCATTAAAAGGCACGGTAGCCGCCGGTGACACTACCGCGCAGCAACATTTCCAAGCAGCAACCCACGTCTATCAACCAGGTGAACTTCCTGCCTTGAGCTTCCAAGAACAAGCAGCAGCAGTGTTCCTCGCAGTACCGGGCCGAGGGATTGACTCAAGTGGTCTAGACACCTGGAGCAAAGCTCTTTTCGCAGGAAAAACCTACGCTCAGGTTATCACCACTCTAATAAACTCAGCGGAATCACAGCAAAAAGGCGGCCAGTTAACGGGTGATGCCTTTGTTCAGCACGTCTTTACACTTGTGCACGGTGTAGCGGCCACGGCTCAGCAATTAGCCACCTACGGCGCATTGGCTAACAAAACATCAATTACCCAAGCCATTATTAATGACCTGCGAACGTCTGTAGCCACCGATGCCGCTACTGTTACTCAACAGCACGGGTTTGAATTCGATATCGGCACCAGCTTGCTATACAAAACAGCAGCTTCACTCACAGCAACCGCCGCTGGCGGCAATGCCACCGGTACTGTTAACACCGGTTCTTCACACCAGATCAGTAATGCTGAAACCGCCGTACTGCAAAACGTGTTGTTAAACGCCAACGCGGCCAGTGTAGTTAACCTGAAGTTCGCCGATCACCTGGCGAACCTGACCATTAACGGCACCAGTGCAGCAACGGTTAACCTGTCGGACAACGGCGTGAACCCGGGCGTAGGTATTACCGTCAACAATGGCAATGTCATTTTGAACGCTAGCTCGGGTGCGGATGCAGTGGTTGTTACTTCAACCGCCAATATTGCTACTGGTACCGGTCAGTTTAACCTTGGTGCGGGTAACGATAGCCTGAAGTGGGCGGGTAATGGGGTATCAAACGGCGCTAACACGGTAGCGACCACCATTAAAGCTGATGGTGGGTCAGGTATTGACTCTATCTCCGCTAACTTTATCACCAAGTCTGTCGTTACTAACCAAAACGCCCTGGGCATTCGTAGCAGCGTTGTAACCAGTAACGCCAATAACTTCTCGAATTTTGAGAAAATTGACCTGACAGGATTTATCGGTAAATCCGTTGGTACCCTGATTACCACGCCATTGATCGGTTCACCGACCACTACCAGCGTAACCACACCGACGCACGTCTTTGATTTTGGTTTAACCAACGGAACGGCGTCAGTTGAAGGGACTACTGGGGGCACGGTAACTCAAGGCGCAGCTGCAACCAACTTGGGTTCTCAAGGTTTTGTGATCTCTGGCTTAACCAATGCCAGTGTCATTAACGCTGCGGGCGGTAACGCTGCACAACTGGAAGTGAAGGGCGATGCAACATCTGCAAGCACCCTGGGCTTCACTTTTGTTCAGAATGCGACCGACCATTTCAATATCAATTTTGATGCAGTAAGTTCTTCAAACGTCAATGCTGGCGCTATCAGTCTGACCAGTAGCAGCAGTGCATTGTTGGGGACGGCATTGGGTACGGTGAATATTGCGTCTGGCGGTACGGGGTCGTTTAGCAATATCGTCTCATTGGCCGGTACCAACGCGCAGGTTCAGAACATAAACGTTACTGGTGATCATGTTCTGAATTTAACGCTGGGCAGCGGCTTCAGTAATGTACGTGATGTTAACGCATCCACCAATACTGCCGGTCTGAATCTTGATTCAAACCATGCGGGTACCGGCGACGGTATTATCGTTCAACTGCTGAACATCCTGCCGTTGAGTGCGGTAACTACAGCGCTGCTGACCCCACTGCTCAATACGCTGGGCCTGAACGGTTATCAACTGACTGTAGAAGGGACCGGCGCGGCTGACAGCTTCAACGTTCTGGGTAACACCACCCTGGCCGGTGGCAACGGTGTGAATACCTATGAACTGAAGTCCAGTACCACTCAGGCCGGTGTTACCATTACTGACTTTGACAGCGCCAAAGACAAGATTGTCGATGCGGCTTCTGCTTTGACCATCTCCGGCAATACCAGCGGCACCGCGGTGGCGGATTACGGCACCCGTGCTTCTGATACTCTGGACGCGCTGCTGGGTACTCTGGTTGGCGGTCTGACCAACGGCGTTATTGGCCTGTTGGGCGGTATCCTCGGCCTCGGTAGCAGCAACGCACTGACGGCTAAAGTGGGTGTGGCGTCAGTGGTGTTTGGCGGTACCGGCGATAACGCCAGCTCTTATGTGATTATTGATAACAACAATAACCACACGCTGGATGCTAACGACAGCGTCGTTTACCTGACAGGGCAGAACCATCAGCAACTGCTGGATACTCTGCATTACGCATAAGATATTCATTTGTGGATTGATGGCGTTCGTTAAAATCGCCAATTAAGATTAAATAAACAAATGCCAGCCAGTTAATTATGGCTGGCATTTTTAATTATTTTTTATATCGTACTAATAATGCCAAAAAGAATTAACAAATTAACGAAGAAAGCCTTATCTGACATTAGCAGCAAAAAAAAATCCGAAAACGGAAACGTTTTCGGATTTCATTAAAACCGCATTCAGAGAACCCTATTCCTTCGGTTAGCTACTATATCCATTATTACCAAGGTGAGTTAATCGGGGACGTAGAACGCATCATCACAGGAACATCGCCATCAGGCGTTGCTGAGTTACCCTGAACTTCTTTCAATGGCATAGCCTTTTGCTGCTGCGGAGCCGTATTGCTATTGATAAAGCTCCGCAAAGTTGAAGAAATTCCGTTTGAGGGCTGAGCTATCGGTTTCTCTTGCCAAAATAACATCGCGTGTTGATTGTTTCCCTTCAACGCAATCGAGATTTTTCCTCCTGGCAGAGTTTGATATTTCTCCACCGTATACGAACGAGCAATATCAGCCACCTTACTGAAGGCCAACATCGATGGCTTCGGCTGACCATCACGTGTCAACAAGCCAAAACGGTGCTCATTAATCTTCGGGTTATCGCCATCATCAAGTAGGTCATACCACCATACCCCTTTAATATATGGGCGTGACTTCGCCAGGAAGGTATATTTTACTATGTACTGCGCAGCCAAATCTTTCGAAAGCCCCCCTTTACCTTCATAAGTTGGCACTCCTATTTCGGTAATGTAAATGGGCACAGAACGACCTGCAGCCTTTGCAAGCTTAGCCTCAAATTGATCCACAACACTAAGATTTCCCTCAGGGGCTCGTACAGCATAACTGTCATTACCATAGGAGTATGGATGAATAGATAAACCATCGACATAATTGAGAACACCTAGTTTGACAATTTTATCTACCCAAGAAGGATCTCGTGTTCCCGTCGGATTGGCTGAGCCAGTCATAATAATCGCATCAGGATCAGCCTTTTTGACAGCGGCAGCAGTTGCTTTCACCAACGCAACAAAAACCTCTGGTGCTGGCGGCTTAGGTGGCTTAGGCTTAATCGCCGTAGAGTTTGTCCATTCGTTCCAAATTTCGTAGTACTTAATCTTGCCCTTGTATTTTGAGGCAGTCCAATACGCATAGTTAGCAAAAGCATTGATAGCTTCAGGTGTGGTTGGATAACCTGAAGGATCATACAACTTATTGCCATATGCCAAAACCAACAAACCGTTAAGCCCAAACTTTGTCTGGCCATCATTAAAGGCCTGGTCGGCCTTTTGCATATTCCCGGTTACTACATACTGACCTTTTTGTTGCTCAAGCCCACTCCACGGGAAGTCAGCACGATATGACGTAAAACCATAACGTTTAACCAACTCCAGATACTTGTCTGGATCGTTAGGATACCAGCGAAAATGCGTATGAACACCCACTTCAAACGCCATCGAACTAGTGCTAAAAGCCAATATTGATAAAGCGCCAAGGCGAAAAAAATTTATTTTTCGCTCCCTGAGCCTCGATTTATAACAGCTTGAAATAATTGGCATCTGACCTCCAGTTTTGAATGAAAGATTAACTGTCTCACGTCCCAGAGATCAGGTAATCCACACTCTGGTGTGTGGATTACCATTAACGCTATTCTTATAATTAATAAGCAGACTTATTAATAAAACCTTTGAATATGGTTAAGAACACAATCTTAATGTCCAACCAGACACTCCAGTTACGAATATAATCCAGATCGAACTCAACACGTTTTTGCATTTTCTCCAGCGTATCAGTTTCTCCACGCCAGCCATTGATCTGCGCCCAGCCGGTTATACCTGGTTTCATTTTATGGCGTAACATATAACCGTTAATCAATTTTCTGTACTGTTCATTATGCGCCACCGCATGCGGCCTTGGGCCAACGATGGACATGTCACCTTTCAATACGTTAATAAATTGTGGTAGTTCATCCAAAGAGGTGCGACGTAAAAAAGCCCCTACCGGTGTTAACCGCGTATCCCCTTTTGTTGCCTGAACCACTTTGTCTCCATCTTCCATCACGCTCATGGAACGGAACTTCCAAACTTCGATGGCCTTACCATCCATGCCATAGCGTCTTTGTTTAAAGATCACTGGTCCGGAAGAGGTGAATTTCACCATGGCAGCAATCAACAACAACACAGGAGAAATAAACAGCAAGATAAAAATTGACAAAATAATGTCTTCAATGCGTTTAATAACCTGATTAATACCGCTCATAGGAGTATCGAACAGCGAAACAACCGGCACACCGTTAATTTCTTCGGAGCGTGACTGTAATATATTGAAGGTGAAAATATCAGGAATCAACATCACTGAACAGGTGGTGTCGGAAAGATCGGCAACCGTGTCCTTAATTAGCTTCTCCTGCTCCATCGACATAGCTATATACACACGATCGATACGCCCACTTTTAGCATCTTCTACCAGTTGGCATAAGTCACCCCGGCGCTCAATTGTAGTATTTAGTTGAGAATTATCATTATCATAAATCCCAAGTACTTTAAATCCCATCCAATGGGCATCTCGAAGTGATTCAGCCAGGCGAATACCAACTGGCATCGCCCCCATTATCGCCACGTTTCGGGTATTAAAACCGATATTACGCATATAACCAAGAAACAAACGGATCACGCTACGCGAAATAACCAGCCCGCAAGACACCAACAAATACCATTGGATATAGACGGAATATTCATTGTTAAAAGAATTAACTAAGGCGACTGTTCCTGAGGTTAAAAGCAGACTCAACGACCAGTTTTGTAAGATGAGCTGGACCTCAAGACCCGCGCGAACCCCACGCCATGAGCGATAAAAATCGGTAATACCACCAATCATTTGGAAAATAACAATTGAAATCAATACCATGACCCAGTGCTGCATAATAAAGTCAGCACCAGAAATCAGGCAAGACAAGTACAATCCGGCAAAAATAATGAAAATATCGGAAAAACGCTGGATCATTGAGGTTAGGGATGCATTGGTATGCAATGTTCCTCGACGGAAACCGTTCATAGATAACTGCCTATTAACTATCATAGTATAGATGCCTTTTGTAAGTTTTCTCTGGTACCTATATCTCTTAATTTTACTGGGCCATCTATATAGCCCAGTTATACAATATAGCGTTAAACTCAGAGATCATCTGCGCAGCAAGGCCAGTATTTCTTCTGTTTTTTGTTGCATTAATAGAGGATTAGCACGGGACTCAACATTTAAACGTACTACGGGTTCAGTATTAGAACTGCGCAGGTTAAAGCGCCAGTCAGAAAACTCCAGACTAATACCATCGGTTGTGTCAAATACCAACGAAGTTGGCTGGTAACAATTTAAAACCCGCTCGATTGAAGCCTGCGGATCCTGCAATTTGCTGTTAATTTCCCCTGACGCAGGGTAGGCCGCCATACGGTCTTCAACCAATTGCCCTAGCGTCTTACCCTTAATGCACAACAACTCAGCCACCAGTAACCATGGGATCATGCCGCTGTCGCAGTATGAAAACTCACGGAAATAATGGTGTGCACTCATTTCACCACCATAGACCGCATCTTCCAAACGCATGCGTTCTTTAATAAATGCGTGGCCAGTCTTTGACATCACCGGCACCCCGCCTGCTTGAGTCACCACGTCAATGGTATTCCAGCTTAAACGTGGATCATGGATGATTTTTGCCCCACGTTCCTTTTCGAGGAACGCTTCAGCCAGTAAACCAACGATGTAATACCCTTCGATAAAACCACCGTGCTCGTCGAACAGGAAGCAACGGTCAAAATCCCCGTCAAAAGCGATACCCATATCGGCCTTATGGAGGCGCACAGCCTGGGCAGTATCCTCACGGCACTCCGGCAGCAATGGGTTAGGGATCCCGTTAGGAAAGTTACCATCCGGCTGATGATGTACTTTAATAAATTCAACGGGCACCTGAAGCTGTTTGAATCGTGCTTCAATAGCATCGATCACATGGCCTGCGGCACCATTGCCGGAGTTGACGACCAATTTCAATGGCTTCAGGTTAGCCGTATTCACATAACCCAACAGGTGATCCACATAATCTTTCTCGATGGAGATCTTTTCATAGCTGCCGCGTTTTTCCTTGTTCACCTGCGCAAAGTTGTTTTGCTCTGCCAGACGCTGGATATCACGCAAGCCGGTATCGCCACTGATGGGTTTGGCTTGGCTGCGTACCAACTTCATACCGTTATAGTTCATGGGATTATGGCTAGCGGTAACTTCAACCCCGCCATCTATTCCTAAATGGAAAGTCGCAAAATATATTTCTTCCGTCCCACTCACACCAATGTCCAATACATCCACACCAGAATCACGTAACCCTTCAGCCAGAGAAAGCTTGAGCTCCTCACTGGTCAGGCGAATATCGCCGCCAACAACAACGCTTTTAGGCTGTAAGAACTCTCCATATGCGCGACCAATACGATAAGCTATATCGGTATTCAGTTCTTCGCCCAGTTGTCCACGAATGTCGTACGCTTTGAAGCAGGTCAATGATTGTGACATGTTGAGATCCTTACCAAAATATAAATCCGGTAGCGCTGTGAAATGCCCACAGCGCTAAATTATTAGTTATGTTGAGCTGAATCACCAATACGAACGATATCATCCTCACCCAGATAGGCTCCTGATTGAATCTCAATCAGATCCAGCTCTATTTTTCCCGGATTTTCGAGGGAATGCTCAGCACCTAAAGGAATATAAATAGACTCGTTCTCGCTAATTAACTGTACTTTCCCATTGGTATTGACTTTCGCCGTCCCAGAAACAACTACCCAATGTTCTGATCGATGGTGATGCATCTGGAGAGACAGCTTTTCGCCGGGTTTGACAGTAATACGGCGTACCTGGAAACGTTCACCTTGTGCAATCGCATCGTGTTTACCCCATGGACGATAAACCTCACGATGCTGTTTGCTTTCGGAACGTTTCTGCTGCTTGAGTTGATTAACGATTTCCTTAACATCTTGAACTTTATCTTTGTTGGCAATCAATACCGCATCTTTGGTTTCTACCACTACGAGGTTATCTACCCCAACCATAGCCACCAATTTATGTTCCGCACGGATGTAGTTATTAGAACAATTATGTTCCAGAACGTCGCCAAAGGTAGAATTACCTTTTACGTCTTTCTCACTGATTTCCCATAAGGCTGACCAGGAGCCCACATCGTTCCAACCGGCGTCCAACGGTACAACCACGGCATCCGCTGTTTGTTCCATCACGGCATAATCAACCGACTCATCCGGACACGCAATGAATGCTTCGCGATCGACACGGATAAAGTCCATATCCGGAGACAGGTGCGCCAGGGATTTTTTGCAAGCGTCAAGAATGTCGGGACGGAAACGCTCCAATTCATCTAAATAGCGACTGGCTTTAAACAGGAACATACCGCTATTCCACAGATACTCCCCGCTATCCAGATACTGTTGAGCAGTTTCAAGATTAGGTTTTTCAACAAAACGCGACACGCCACAAATACTGGAACCATCAACGCTAGTGCCTTTTTGAATATAACCATAACCCGTTTCAGGCCCCGTCGGTACAATCCCGAATGTCGCTAACTTACCCGCTTCAGCATAGGGTACCGCCTGATTCACCGCGTCTCGGAAAATGGCTTCATCCTGAATAACATGGTCCGCAGCTAATACCAACATAAGAGGATCATCACCACTCGAAACAGCCTGCAGCGCAGCAAGTGCGATCGCAGGGGCTGTATTCCGTCCTACAGGCTCTAAAATGATATTATGCGACAAACGGGTAATTTTACGCAGTTGCTCTGCAACGATAAAACGATGTTCCTCATTGCAGATCACAAGAGGATTAATAATGTCTAACCCTTTAAGACGCATCACCGTAGTTTGCAGCATTGAAAATTCATTGCACAAAGCTAGAAACTGTTTTGGGAACAACTCACGAGAAAGTGGCCACAGACGACTCCCTGTCCCCCCAGCCATGATAACAGGATAAAGGTTACTCATTTTTACTCTCACTGATTAAATACAAAAGAAAATTAGAAGAAACACAAAGAAAACGTTATTAACTACAAGAAGTACATTCCAGGCTTAGAATTACCTGTAAAGATGATAAGTACTAGAAACCATTCTGTCAGAAGTGAAATTGGTGCTATAAAAATCCACACAGGCAGCTTTCATTGATGCCCAATCATCTTTACCACGTGTGCTCAGTATTTCTACAGCCTCATTGGCTTTATTGGTCGTAAACAGGTAGCCCGTAACACCTTCACAGACGACTTCAGGTAAAGAGCTGCAACGGCTGGCTACCACTGGCAGCCCGTAACTCTCAGCCTCAACCGCCACCAGGCCGAATGATTCCCAACGACTTGGCATTAACAAAACATCTGCGTAGGAAAAGTAAGGAGCTATCTCAGTAGAAGTCAGCCACCCTTTATAGTTTATTCTTGCATGAAGAGGGGGATGCTCTGTTGCATGTACATTGCCACCAACGACGGTAATTAAAAATCCATCGTCTAATCTATCCGCAATTTCTTTAACTAAATCGAAACCCTTTTGATAATCAAAACGCCCAACGAAAAGTATATTAATCTTATCTGATTGATAGGGCGTAACATGATTACCAGTAGGCAATGGCGGTTCGACCCCGTTATAAACCACGGTTAAATTATTTGAGTCCAGCCCTACGCCGAGAGCCACTCTCTTCTCATACTCACTGGTACAAATAATCACATCGGTTTTTTTTTGCAGTATCTTTTCTATCCGCGTATAAACTCTTTTTTTCTTCTCAGAAGTATCCATCAAAAAAGAAAATGCATGCGGACAATAAATTATTTTTGGTTGACAGCTCATTCTAATCAAAGGCGTAAGTAATCGACATATTACGCCTGCAAAAGTGCTGTGGATATGGATAACATCCGGCTTTTCTTTACGAACTATGCGAATATAATTCACGGCCAGTGAAATAAATGATGAAATATTTCGCCCAGAACGAGTGAATTTTTTCAACTTACTCTCAGGAAACGTGCCAATCTCGCTGTATTGGCTATCCGGCAGCAAGCAATAAAAATCAAACTCACCATTTGGTTGTACAAGTTGCCGGATAACCGTTGCGACTCCACCTTTCACCGTTTCAGCAACATGCAACACTTTTTTTTTCATTGGGTAGATCTCATAATGATTTTGTTTAAGTCTTCAGCAGAACGCCCCCAATCGAAACGTTTAACGTTCTCAAAACCCTTTTCAACCAGTGTTTGACGTAAAACATCATCTTGCATAATTCGATCCAAGGTTTGCCTCATTTCAAGGGTATTTTCTGGGTCAAAATACAACACGCTGTCAGCCAGTACCTCTGGCAGAGAGGCCCTATTGGATGCTACCACTGCGCAACCGCAAGCCTGTGCCTCCAATGGAGGAATTCCAAACCCTTCGTATAATGAAGGAAAAACAAAAGCTCTGGCATTCGAGTAAAGTTTAATCAGGCTCTCATCACTCACACGGCCAACAAATTGTATGTTCTCCGCCTGCATTGCCTCTGGAGAAAAATGCACCCCTGCAAAATTTTTATTTGCAGACCCAATGATTTTCAACACTACATCCTTATTACCTTCCATTTGCGAAAAGGCGGTAATTAGTCCGTGAAAATTTTTATGATAGTTCGGGGATGAAACCGCCAATAAATAAGGTTTCTCGTCACTAGTCACCTGAGGTTCAGCCCTAAACTTACCGGCAACGGCGTTATTAATTACATGAATATTGTTTAAAGGATAATTAAATGCTGCATAAAGTTCTTTCTTTGAAAATTCACTTACGGTCAACAATGCCTTGCTAGAACGCAACATCAAAGGAAAAATATTATTATAAACAAAACGAAACTTTGCAGAATAGCTTTGTGGGTAGCGTTTATAAATAACATCATGATGAGTTACAAATTTATTACTATAAAATACCGGAGCGGTATTGCATAGGTTAATCAATAAAGGGTTTCCTTGCTTACGTAAAAAAGCAGGTAACTCTAATTGTTCCCATAAATGCCCGCTTCGTTCACCTATAATTTGCACATTCAACTTTGAAGCGATATCAGTGTGAATAATATTTTTCGGGGAAATAAACACCACATCATTTCGAATGTTACTTAACGCCAGGCTTATCTCTTGAGCAAAACGTTGAACGCCCGTTAAATCTTGTGTTAAAAATCTCGCATTGACATAAATCATTATCTACCTCGTGCCATTCAAATAACAACGTGTCAATGTGCCAGATGAGCACGGCTAAGAGATTTCCCCGTTCTCTTGACCAAACTATTCTCTGGTCTTCTAACTGACAACAATAATATTGATATTATTATCGGGAATATATATCCGGGATAGTTGGTCAATGGGTTGTTATAAACAAAGTTCATTGACAACGATATCATCCAATACAGATATATACTGGGATTGAGCCCTCGCCGAGTGCGCTGATAAAGAATACCAAGAATAGCCGAAGCAACAATAACCAAGAAGATAATCCCAACGTTACCATAATTAGAAAGCATGTAGATATACATACTGTCTAAAGGTATAGAGTTCGTATTGTCATCACCAATTACGGCATTCCCATTAACAGCATATCCTGCCCCCGTGAAGGGTGAATAACCGCTATCTGCACGTACTGCCTCGATATTTACCGTTCTAAGCAGAATACTGTTCTCTGCATAGGCATTTTCTTTAGGAAAGATCATTTCATAAATGCTGTAATTCGTCGTGGTAACATAAAAGAACAATGATAAGACCATTGTCACCATGGTTACAGTATTCAAGCTAAAACGCTCGGAGAAGAAACGCCGAGACACCAAATACATAATATAAAGCAGCGCCATGATTATGGCTGTTTTAGAGGTTGAAAACGCAATCCCGACCATAATAAGAACGATGTATTTCTTACGATGCTTCACACTTACAAAAGGCGCCAATACCAATGAAAAGAACAGGTACTCACTTAAGCTGAATGGGCCGGTAAGCAAGCCAAAAGCTCTGAGTTGCCCCTGAATAGTTCGTAGCAGTAGACCGTACTCTTTACCAAACTGTGTCAGCTGAGGGCCAGGGTCGAAACCAATAACCGCGTATAATACACCCGCTAAACTTGACTCTGCGACGGCGAAAAGCGCATTGAGTACGGAAAAAATAATATAGTACTTGATGACTTTAGTGACAATTTCAACTCGTTCATCAAATTCAAAAAGGAGCAGGACAGCGGCAAAGAAAAATGAGCCAAAAGTTAATAATTCCAACCGGAATTGTACGATAGTGCGGAAAAGGTCAAATCTTCCTGATAGCATACTCAAAAGAATGAATACTAATGAAAATATAACCATCGATAAAAATAAAATCAATATACTCCGGCACTGAGCAGAAACCCGTGGATTTCGAGCGAAAAGAAGGATAAGCACAAAAACGGGGACGGCCATGGCAAAAAAATCTTTATACAGCAAAAGTGCCCTGGTCGACATGTACGCGATGACAGTCACAATCCCATTCAACGATAGCAGTGTCATATACGTTAATAATAGGAAAACAACCAGCGATTTCGTCGATACTCTCATTATTATCCTCTGTACACACTTTCGTAACTGCTCGCTATTTTTCCACTCTCAAAAAAAGAGCACCGCAGCTTATTATTATTTTCTCTAACGGCCTTAACTGCGCCTGAGACAGAAAAGTCTTTCAATTCTAAGATATTATCATAGAAAGCAGCGATTTCGGTCACTCCACCGCTGAAAGTAGTATACACAACCTTTCCAGAGATCGCCGATTCCGCAACCGCACGACCAAAAGGTTCGTTCCAGCGCGTTGGCAAAACCACTGCATCTACCTGCGCCATAAACTCATCAATCTTGATAAATCCGAGCAGCTTAACCCCAACCTCTGTTGCCAGTGCGTTCATCCGCTGACCACTTGCATCATTATTAAAGCGACCAGCAGCATAAAATTCTACCTGAGGATTCTGCAGTCCCTGTTTCGCCAACAAACAGAATTCATCGAAGCCTTTGTCCTCAGTCAAACGGCCGACGAAACCTATTCTTACTTTATCACTTATAGACGGAACAAAAGCTATAGCCGCTACTGGATTATAGATATAAGTATGTAACGCGTGACGCGCAAAGCCATTTTCCTGATGTAGGGTTGAAATGTACTTGCTGATGCCCACAAAAGCATCGACATGCTGACTGGCCTTTTTCTTGAAGTAGGAAGTAACAGTCACCGGCAGACTGTTTACATCCATATTTTGGCCATGCTTAAACAGAGTTCCGTTGGGATGAAACAAATAATAATCGCGGGTAGTGTGTACAACACGAGCACCCAGTTTTTTTGCCACGCGCCATACAGCAACAGAAAAACCACTCAAATTATTGGTATGCACCACTTTAGGGCCAAAAGCCGCCAACTCATCTCTAACCATACGCGCCATGAACGGATTATAAGAGTCCAGCAGGTGCCAGCCTGCTTTTTGCAGTTTGCCGGCTACCTGATTTTGGAACGGCCAATACAGATTCTTTAGCGGGAAATAAACAATGCTTACGCCATTAATTGAATCATATTTTATTTTATCACCATCATGAAGACAAAATACACGCACTTGGTGCCCGACCGTCTGCAGACTTTCAGCGAGCATTTGTACCGAGACCTCTGCGCCACCAATCTTATAGGGAGCATAAAGTGTATTTATTAAAGCAATCTTCATTTATTGGCCACCACAGAATAATTTATAAAATTAAAATTTATTTTTAATCAGAGTAATATCAGCACTCTCATAACTTTCATAATTTTTATAGATCGCATCAACAAAGCCCACCCACTCTGGAGAAAGAACTTTTTCATCAAGTACATACGCAGTTATTTTTATCTTTTCATCATAAATTTTTATTAGGTTGTCATACAATGATGAATAAAAACCGGCTATTGACGCTACATTCTCTCCCACCACGATGGGATAAACCTCAAACGGGAAATCAAGACGACGTACTTCCACATGTTGCCTGATCGCCTCGATTTTTTCTTCTCGCTCGCGGCGGTGCGGAATATAAACTAATTCGGCTCCTTCCTGGTTCTGCTTCAGATCTTCGATCATTTTTAGCGTCAGTTCGATATCATCAACTGAGGTTACTCCAGCCTCATAGAGTGGGGTGCCAATAATAAATATCTTATTGCCACCCTGTGGCAAACTTGCCAGCTTGATCTTGAATTTTTGATAGTTATGCCTAACTATCGTGTCCCGCTGAGCAATATTTCTCTCGATATTGTAAACCGAGAAAAAGGTCAATTTCTCTCGATCATTATTGACCATCCCCAGTGACTTAAGAAAGATCGACTTCAGAATATCTCTCACCGTAACGGTATTAGTACGCTTAATCCTTAGCGTAGCCGTCCCATCATCGAGCAAGACAATATCTCTTTTTGGATATTTATGTGCTAACATCCAAAACACTCTCGCGCGGTATTCGCCAGCGATCAATGTGACATGATCTTTCACGCAGACTTCAGATTTTACGTCCTTTAATTCACTCCTGATATCAAACACTTTACCTAGGTATCCTTCGACATCAATAGTTTTCAAAGTTTTGTGTCTGATCATCTGCAGCAAATATACAATCTGCCCATGATTCAATGCTGAATTTGCTGAACGTTTATTGACGATCAGTAAGTCGAGTGTGATGTTTTTCGCATCCAGATACTCGATCAGGTTAAAAGCCTGCAGTGGCGATTCGATATACGCAATGTGCTTACTCATATTTCTGATATCCGGTTAAGGCAACTAATACTAATTTCCAAGTACCACTTAGTGGAACTTACCTGCGGCTCTGAGCTGTAAATAATGATCAACATTGCGCTGCGAGAATTGCGCAGCCGGATGGCCGCCAGCGATAGCATAAGGTTGAATATCCTTAACCACAACGCTACCAGCCTGGATAATCGCACCTTCACCTATAGTGACGCCTGGCAGAATAATTACATTAATACCTAACCAAACGTTATCTCCAATATGAGTATCTTTAATGACATAAGTATGGTCATACGGAATTGCAGTGCCGTTGTGGTTATGATTTTCGGTGATTATTACACAACCGAAGCCACAGTGGAAATTATCGCCAATGACAACACTCCCCTTCCCCACCACCGTCAATCCGTTGGAGTTGAAGTTATTACCCAGAGTTGTTTTATTATTAACAAGAGTCAAAAAGTTAACCTTTGGATCGCGGCCACATTTCGCCACGGCATTGAGAACTTTAGACTTATAACGTTGCTTACGTAGACTACGTAACCATCGTTTAAAACTTGCTATCATCTTTTCCTCTCAATGTTAATTTGCCGCTTACCATAGATAAATGTCGCTGCACATGCAAAAAGACTTGAAACAGCATAAACGAAACAGAAATATTCGACCTTTATTGTCGTCATCGTGATGATAAATATACCGACTAAATGTGTAATCATTGAGCCCATGGTAATAATTGAAATGATTTTATTTTTTCGATAATAAAAGAGGGAATGCGTAAATATATAATAAATAGAAAGAAACGCCGTCCCAGGCAATAAAATATTAAAATAGTATATAGCGCGATAAAACTCAGCCTTAAAGAGATAAGGAAAAACAAATGGCATAATAAAGAAATAAATCACACAGGCTACGATCACTAAACCTGTATAGCCATATTGAATAAGCTCAACGCCTCTAAAATCATTTTCTTTCAACTTGCGGTAAATAAAAGGCTGAAATGCCTGGTTAATTACACCAAAGAACAACATCACGATAGAGGTAAGCTGAAATGCTAAACCGTAAACCCCTACTACGGCGGTGCTCATGTAATGAGCAATAAAAAAACGGTCTATTGATGACTTAATCCAGTAACTACCATGATGTGGCAACAATGACAAACCATAACTGACAATTTCTTTATAGCGTTTTCGTACGGGTTCACATGTAATACGCTCGCCCTTGATTTTCTTGTAAACAAAAAACTCATAGGCAAGCTGAATACTGAAAAACGAGGCCGCTATCGCTATCAACCGCTGTCCCGGGGTCGCCGCAATCATTTCGAAAAGCACGATCGTAAACAGAACGTTAAATGCGGACAGCAAAAACTGCCCAATCGCTGCAACCTTGTAAGTCTGGCTAATACGCAAGTGCGACAAATTGATAAAGTTAAGCGCCTGAGCTAAAGATGCCAAAACCACCAGAAAACCATCACTAAAACTTACAGATATATTAGCGACTAGCGTAACAATATAAAATATCGCCACTAATAACACGCTCGACGCCATGGCCAGAGTGATGTTATCTCTGCGGAACACCAGGGAACTCCCTTCCCCCTCCTGCATGTATTTGACCGGCAACAAACCCTGACCGCTAAATGAAATAAAAATGATCAACATCTGAATAACGGACAGATACAGAGTTAGCGCGCCGTATCCCGACGCGCCAAGGTGTGCTGTTAAATAAGGCAGTATGATGAAGCCTATGACCTTGCCAAGAATATCCCCTATCGACAAGGCCGCAGCGCCCATAATGACTTTGCTCATTTACAGATACTTTTCCAGGAAGTTAAGTGCGTGCCAGAATCCCTCTCCCTGATTTTTATGGCCCTGCCAAACTTCTGGAATAAACATCGCGCCGGGAGCATAGCGCAGCAGGTCATCGGCAAGCTCATCAAAGTTCACATCGCCTTTACCAATCTGTACACCCTCACCGTCAACGCCCAACGCATCAACGACGTGCATATGCGCCGTGTAAGCACCCACTTTCTGAGTAAACTCATGGAGGTCCCATTGGTAGTAATTACATGCCATCATCGAGTGAGATGTGTCATAGCAGATACGGTAGTTATACTTTTCGCAGAATGCCTTAATCTCATTTGGATCAACAAACAGGTTATGGTAGCTCTGTCCACCAAAGTGCCATGGGAATGGCGGCATGGTTTGGATAATGATTTCCACGCCTTCCTGGTTTATTTGACTCAATGCAGAGCCAATGCGCTCATACATTGCCTGGCGTGCTTCTTTAGGCAAGAAACCTGTGGTATTGAATCCACCAGCGTTAACTACGATAACCGGGCATTCAGTTTTAGGGAAATATTGCTTCAGTGCTCTGGTAACATCGCAGACACGCTGCAATTGCTTGATGGAATGTGCAAGATATGCCGGGTCCTCAGATGCCAGATCCAGTATATGATCGTTGGCGAACAGTTCAGGGCTATGTACGGCAAAACCAATGTCTTCTGCTCCTGAGAAGAACTCGGTTAAATCCAATTCCATATCCTGATAGCTCAGGTGGAACTCAACAAAATCCAGATTGGATTTGTTTTTCAATTTGCTGTAGTCGTGATAACGAACAGGAATACCGAATGGGCGATCAAAATCATAATCTTTAGCTTCAATCGCCTCATCATTCAGGTCTGATTCATAAAAGTAACCACCGGCCTCAAGATCTCGGATGGCTTTCTTACCCACCAATTGCTCCATATAAAGAGGCTGCAACCCCTGACCTGGGCTTTTCACTTCAATCATATCGCGAGTGATGATCTCGCCCTTTTTCAGGTCACGGTTTATGATCAAACTCTTCGCCAAGGTTTCGCGGTTGATCATTTCCCCCTGAGTGATGGCACGTTCGCCAGCCTGACCCATGGATTCTTCAACTTCACGAATACGCACGACCATCTCTTTAAATTCTGGTGGCAGCAATGAAACCTTATGGTCATTACCTTCCATTGATTTATCAATAGTGAAATGCTTCTCGATTACTCGAGCGCCAAGCGCGGCTACTGCGATGGGTACGGAGATCCCGCGCTCGTGGCCAGAATAGCCAACCAAGCAACCGGTCACTTGCTGCAGACGTTTAATATAAGCCAGGTTCACATCTTTAAACGGCGTCGGATAGGTTGAGTTGCAATGCAGAATGACAAATTCGGCACCTTTAGACTTCAGGAATTCAACCGAACTTTTGATTTCCGCTTCACTGCACATGCCGGTTGAACAAATCAACGGTTTGCCTGTAGCCGCCAATGCGCCTAGCATTTCATGGTTAGTGAAGTCTGCAGAAGCGACTTTATAACCTTCCATGCCATACTCTTCCAAAATCTCAAGGCTTCTCAGATCCCATGGCGTACACAATGGAGTTAGCCCCTTAGTTTTGCAGTAATCGAACACCTCGATGAGCTCTTCATTGGACAGCTGGAATTTTCTCAATAAATCAATTGTATATTGCGCACCAAGATCAGCAGATTGATCTTTCTCGTTGCCACCTTTATACAATGAACTAAGATCACGCATCTGGAATTTGACGCAATCAGCGCCAGCATCAACGGCCAGATCGACCAAGTGCTTAGCCAGCTTGATGTCGCCGTTATGGTTGTTGCCAATTTCTGCAATGATATAGCTCGGTGATGTATCTGTGATAGTGTGCTTACCAATGGTCAGCCCCTTCTCACTTTGCAGCGCTACAGCTACCAGGCGGCGATAGTCATCCACCAAAGGTAGAACGTCAACGCCGTTGGTGAAAAAGGCTTCAATTTCAGTACGCGGCGCATCAACTTTTTTGTAGCGAACGTTCTGGTTCATGACTTCAGACATTTCACGACTCAGGTCGAAATCACCACTGGTGATCCAGCGGCGGAAGTCGCCATCCGAGAAGGAACCACATAACTTACCGTCTTCAGTAACAACAAAGATAATGCGTTTTTTATTTGAGTTGATTTTTTCCAATGCTTTGATGATTGTTTCTGTTTCAAACACCAAAAAATCGGATATTTTTTTCTGAATTAACATTAATTATCTCCCATTCCAATTCTGCAAAATCACTTCAACAACCGCCCAATCGAGCATGGTATCAATTTCAAAGCTTTCTTCTTCTGACATCTTGTGCGCAACAACTTTTCCGCCAAGACGGTTACCGGTGCTCAAAAGAATCTCGCTTTTAGTTACGTAAATTGAACCATTTTCTTTCAACTTAATATTTTCCGGCTTAATATCTTGACGCCGTGGACGGTTTAAATAGTCATAATAAGCTTTCGGATTATCTTCATTTTCCCAAAGAAAATGCCAGAATTCACAGACACTCAGTAGAGAGTCGGCTTTTTTATCAATAATCTTTTTGATTGCGACATCAATCGCATCATCTTTACGGACTGGTGATGTTGCCTGCAATAATACGGTAAATTCAGGCTTATAATTCTCATGCTCTGCCAGCCACTCTAGCGTATGTAACAACGCAGGCTCGGTGGCTGCAGTATCTACCGCCAAGTGAGCTGGACGCATAAAGGGAACTTCAGCACCATACTCTCTTGCAATTGAAGCAATATCTTCGCAATCCGTTGTTACAATGACACGATCAATATTTGATGAATTAATCGCCTGTTCAATACTCCAAGCAATTAAGGGTTTCCCTGCTATTTCTTTAATGTTTTTCTTAGGGATCCCTTTCGACCCACCCCTTGCTGGAATAATTGCAAGATTACTCATGTGATATCTCCGAAATTGGAATCTATAATTTATTGAATAGGACAAAAGGCTCCTCAGAATAAGGAGCCTCTATTTAACACTAGGAAGGGGATTATTTATATTCGTACGCGTAGTAGCCGTAGGCACTACCGGATTTATGCTCAACGGCATTAAGGATAATACCTTTAATTTCCATGCCATTTTGCTCAAAGCGACGGATACTTACCTCGATCTCTTTCAACGAGTTAACCGCATAACGAGCAACCAAAAGAGTGGTCCCTACATTACGTGCCACGATTGCAGCATCCGTCACCGCCAAGATTGGCGGAGTATCGACTAATACGATGTCATATTCTTTGCCCGCCCACTCTAGGAACTCTGACAAACGGTTGTGCATCAGCAGCTCTGAAGGATTGGGTGGGATTTTACCGCGCGATATAAAACTCAGGTTCTCAATCGAAGTTTTCTTGATCGCCTGCTGCGCCGTTGCCTGCCCGGAAAGTACATCGGACAAACCGGTACCCAATTCACAGTTCAACAATGAATGTGCGTAACCTTTACGCATATCGGCATCCACGACCAGAATACGTTGTCCCGCCTGAGCAATAACTGCCGCCAGGTTAATACTGACAAACGTCTTACCTATGCTTGGGCTAGCACCCGAGATCATCAGAACGTTATTTTTTGCTTCCAGTGAGGCGAAGTGCAAACTTGTACGCAGGCTTCTAACTGCTTCGATAGCCAGATCCGCCGGGTTACCCACGGCAAGCAGCGTATAACTTTTGGTGCTGCTGCGCTTACCGGATAACATTGTTTCGCGGTCACTTTTCTGTTGCCATTCGGACAGAGGGATGCTGGCATAAACGTTAATGCCCTGCTGTTCCAACTGCTCGGGGCTTTCGATGCCGCGATGAAGCATGGTTTTTAACAGGACGAACCCGGTGGAGAACAACCCACCCAACAGAGTGACAATCAGGACGATAATTGTTTTTTGCGGTTTCACCGGCCGCGGCTGCGTTACTGCCGGGTCAACAATACGTACATTACCTACGGTACTTGCCTTGGTAATGCCCAGTTCCTGCTGTTTGTTCAGCAACTGCATGTAAATTTCTTGTCCAGCCTGAACATCACGGGTTAGACGCAAAATTTCCTGCTGGGTTTTCGGCATGCCGCTGACGCGTTTATTCAGTTTGTCCTTTTCCTTTTGCAAAGTAACGCGTTTTTCCATCAGTGCACGATAAGCAGGGTGCTCTTTAGTATAGAGCTTGGAGATTTCCGCTTCTTTGAAAGTCAGTTCATTCAACTGAGCTTCAACACCAACAATGGTATCCAATACCGATTTAGCTTCCAGAGACAAATCGACCGAATCATTGGCCTGGCGGAAACGGTTGAGTTTTTCTTCAGCGCTATCTAGAGAGCTCCGGACCTCTGGTAACTGCTCTTTCAGGAAGTCCAGACTTTTGGCCGCTTCCTCTGATTTGCGTTCAACGTTTTGCAGTAGGTAATTTTTACTTATGCTGTCCAAAATTTTACGCACCAGTATCGGATCGTCGCCGATCAAACTCAGTGCCAGGACACCGGTATCCTTACCTTTATCCTCAACGGTCAAAGCGTCCAACAAATTGTTGGTGGCAACCAAACGCTGCAATTTGGCTACTTCAAATACGGTGCCTGGCTCAGCAGAAATTTCACTGACCAATAACGTTATTCCGTGAGCACTGGCTGACTCACCGACCTTCCCTTTGATAATTTCAGTGCCATTTTTGTTCAGCACATAGTTTTTACCATCGATGACTTTCAGTTCAAGCTCAATGTCATCTGAGTTCGGCGGTACGCTCAAACGCGACAACGCTATGCGCCCTGGCTCAACGCCAGTTAAACGCGCCCAACCACGACCAAAAAGCGGGAAATATTTCTGCTGAATCACAGTGTCAAGATTCAAATCGTCAACAGTTTTACCCGTTACCATGCGCGATTTGATTAGTTCGATTTCCGTAGAAGAACCCGGCTGACTGTTCGGTAACATCTGGGATAAATCATTGACCAGTGAGTTCCCAACGTTTTGCTCAACCTGAACCATTGCATCGGCCTGGTAGATCGGGGTGGCAAACAGCGAATAAATGATAGCGGCAACAGAAAATAACGCTGTAATACCGATGATAAGCCAGCGATGGTCAAGTAAAGTACCTAGCAAACGACTTAGATCGATCTCGTCATGATTATTGGCCGTTGATAAGCCTGGTTTCGTATTATCAGTCATTGGAATCTCTGGTTAACGATTTAATGCCTGTGCCCATTTTTGGGCAGCATCATCAAGAAGGCGGTAAACAAATTCAAACGCTTCTGCGCTTTTTTTGTAAGGATCGGGCACTTCTTTTTGTCCCAGCCAGTGAGCAAAAAGCATCGTCTTCCCTCTGACTTCTGGCACAAGTCGACAAACCGCATCGATATGCCCCTTTTCCATCACCAGGATCAACGAATACTCCCGGCACATTTCTTTTGTCAGTTGCCTCGCTTCATGCTGGTCTAACGACAAATTGTGTTTTTCCGCAATGGCAATAGCACTTTTGTCGGCGGGTTTACCGACTAAAGCACTAATACCGGCAGAGGCGATCTCTTTATCTGGTAAATGCTGTTTCAGCAAACGTTCCGCCGTTGGGGAACGGCAGATATTACCAACACAGACAACCAGAATAGACTCAAACATTACCTACTCCCCTTCTACGGCCAATTACGAACACGCAATGCGCCTTCCGTGAGATTGTTAAAGCTGTCAATAGTTGGTGCTAATTGAACGATCAGACGGTTCCAACGAGCTACTGGCGCCGCTGTCACATAGACAATGTCATAAGGTTGCAGGTGGAATTCCGCCCCCATAACCAAGGCAGTCGCATCCGCCATGTTGAGCTGATAAATGTTTGCCAGCTTTTCACCTTGAGTGCCGTGTAGAGGGCGAATAACGAATACACCTGTCGCATCGGCCGCAGCCTGGCTGATCCCTTGGGTGTTGCCCAGAGCTTCTGTCAGAGTCATGCCGCTACGATCCATCTTAAGCGTCGCTGGCGTTCTGACCTCACCCATAACAAATACTTTCAAATCGTCATTTCGCGGAACATAAAGAATGTCACCCGGATAAAGCAGACGGTTCTGAGTCAAGTCGCCATTCTGCATCAGCTGTTGCAATGAGAGACTTGACTCTTTGCCGTTATGAGTCAGTACAATATTACGCCAATCTGCATTTTCCGTCAGACCACCCGCGGCATTTATCGCGTCCATCACAGTCAAAGGTACGTTAGTAATGGGCTGTTGGCCTGATTTGGACACTTCACCGGTTACATACGCTTTTTGAGAACGGAAAGCGGCAATATTGACATCAACCTGCGGACTCTCGATATATTGAGCCAAACGAGAGGCAATCTGATCGCGGATTTGAGTCACCGTTTTGCCTACCACGTTCACCTTACCAATGTAAGGGTAGAAAATGGTGCCGTCCGAGTGTACCCAGTTGCCAGTATCGCTGGCACTACGGTATTGTCCTGCAGGTGTGGTTAGTTCCGGGTGATCCCAAACTGTAACATTAAGTACATCACCCACACCGATCCGGTATTCATAGGTCCGTAAAGAGGCATCCAACTGACCATTAGTTTGCGCCACAATCTTGGCAGGTCGTAACTTGTCCAGCAACTTAGGCGTCATTGGGTAAATATTGACTAACTTGTCAATATCAAAATCCGCATCTTCTTGTTTTACAACATCTTTTCCACTTGTAGAAAGATGAGTACCAGGAAATACAGTACAACCACTGATTACGCTGATAGATATCAAGAGTGATATCATTTTCAATTGTTGTTTTGCCATCAAATTATCATCACTTTCAAAGTAAATGTATCCGCAAAGCTACAATGCTAGCCGACCATGGCTTCGACTCTGTAACCTTACCAAAATGCCTTGGTTCACGGTGTAGTCTTGAGACGAAGGTAAAACCTATCGCAATTAACCCACAACGTTTAGCTGTTGTTGATGAATACAAAGATATTATTATTAACGATATAAAGTATTCAACTTTGCTTGCACTGACTACTGCCATTAACGATCATTATCTTTACAAAACATAGAGTTGAATGCACTTTACACCCTGATTCACAAAGAAAAATCCCGAAGAGCAAGCGATAAAGCAGTCTGTAATAGAATGTATACTAATATAAAAAATGAAACAGCGAAATTACTTAGGATTCAATGGACACAGTAAATGTGATGTTTGATAGTGATTTCACTGCTGAGCGTTAGAATAGTTTAGTTTTTTTAAAGTTACAGTTTTTCCGCCCATTCGCGAAACGCTTGACCTTGGGTAGGATGGCGTAAGCCGTAAGTAACAAACGCTCTCAGGTAGCCCATTTTTTCGCCGCAGTTAAACGACTCACCCACCAGCTCCATCGCCTCGACCGGTTTGTGTTTTAACAGTTCAGCAATGGCATCTGTAAGCTGAATTCTTCCCCAAGCGCCTGGCTCTGTTTTCTCCAACAGTGGCCAAATATCCGCAGACAAAACGTATCGTCCTACTGCGGAGTAATTGGACTTCAGTTGAACCTCACGGCCAGGCTTCTCGATAATCGAAGTCATTCGCGAGCTCTCGCCAGGTTGCAAACTGTTAGTCTCGCATTCCACAACGGAGTAATCATGCAGCACATGCTCATCAGCAGCCTGAACCAGCACCTGGCTCAAGCCCGTTTGTTCAAAGCGAGCAATCATGTGCGGCAAGTTATCTTTCTTCAGATCGGCTTTTGCATCATCAAGCAAGACATCGGGTAACAACACAACAAAAGGCGAATCCCCAACCAAAGGTTTAGCACAAAGTACCGCGTGCCCGAGCCCCTTCGGTTGTCCCTGACGAATATGCATTAGCGTCACGCCTTTTGGCGTAATCGACTGCACTTCGTCCAGCAACTGGCGCTTTACACGTGCTTCGAGCATCGCTTCCAATTCGAACGAGGTATCGAAATGGTTTTCTATCGCATTTTTTGATGAGTGCGTCACCAAGATGATCTCTTTAATTCCGGCAGCGACGCACTCATTGACAATGTATTGAATCAACGGCTTATCAACGATCGGCAACATTTCCTTCGGAATAGCCTTGGTTGCAGGCAGCATACGCATACCCAGACCTGCAACAGGAATGACAGCTTTCAACTTAGTCATGATAATCCTCTATCGATCTTGTGATCGTATTTTAGCCGTAACTCTTACTTGCTGTTCAACGTCTGCTTCAACCATTGGGTAAAGCCTTCACCTTCCGAGGTGTGACGCAGACCATATTGTACGAATGCTTTCATATAGCCCAGCTTGTCACCGCAGTCATGTGATTTTCCGCTCATATGGAAAGCTTCTACGGTTTCCTGCCCCATCAGAGCCGCAATGGCATCGGTCAGCTGAATTTCATCACCGGCGCCCGGTAAGGTTTTTTCCAGCAGCGGCCAGATATCGGCAGACAGAACATAGCGGCCGACTACCGCCAAGTTAGAAGGTGCATCTTCCAGCGCTGGTTTTTCTACCACGGCTGTCATCGGGGTACTTTCCCCTGCCGACAATCCTGCACCGCCGCAATCGACGACGCCGTATTTAGAAACATCCTGTTCCGGTACCGGTTCCACCATGATTTGGCTGAAGCCGGTCTGCGCGAAACGTTCTATCATCTTGGCCAGATTCTCTTTACGCAGATCTGCCGTGGAGTCATCCAGCAATACGTCAGGCAGCAAAACGACAAAAGGTTCATCACCTACCATAGGTTTGGCGCACAACACCGCGTGCCCCAAGCCTTTAGCCTGCCCCTGACGCACTTGCATCACCGTCACATCTGCTGGGCAGATGGTCTGCACTTCTTCCAGTAACTGGCGCTTAACGCGCGATTCCAAAACGGCCTCAAGCTCAAACGAGGTATCGAAGTGGTTTTCGATGGCATTTTTAGAAGAGTGGGTGACCAGTACAATATCTTTGATCCCGGCCGCCACACACTCATTCACAATGTACTGAATCAGTGGTTTATCGACCACCGGCAGCATTTCTTTAGGAATGGCTTTTGTCGCCGGCAACATTCGGGTTCCCAGGCCAGCTACAGGGATCACAGCCTTTAATCTTTTTTGCATGTTTTTCATCCAAAATCAAATAACTACAATGTAGCCGACTTAAGCCTGTTCCCAGATACTTACGAAACCCGGGCCGTATGATTTAGACACGCTACCGCCCCTGGCTTTCAGCTACCAGTGCACTGTCATCGTTCTCTGTGGGGGGATTGGGGGTTCCAATCTCACTTTGATGTAAATTAGGAGCCGTACTCGTTTGTTAAGCGATAGGTAGATCACAGAAAAAACAAAATAAATACGCCCTTATAACCAAACGATGATACTTGTAAATGTTTATGTGGCTAAGATTCTTATACTATTACCTTATTGATACAAGCCTAAGATACCCGTTGGATGCCCTTTTCAGAATAAGACTACCCACTGGAGCAAACTGAACAAAGTGTAGCAGCCAACCAAACCTATAATAGTTTGATTTTTAAAATTTATATTCACGCTGGTTTTATCATCAAGCGTCTGATGCCATGTGACAACTGCCTACTCTCTTTTCCGAAAAACCACTTATTCCTCGCCACAGTTCATTCCGAACGCCCTTTAACGCGATGATTTTTTATGCATTATTTTCGTGATTTCCTTCATGTTGCATGCTTAGCCTTCCAGGCCATGGTTTTAAAGTTGAATTTTCCCGGCTCAACACCCATCATTCGCATGCGGGATAAGCCGTCGAACTTACAGGTGAAATTGGGCGTATGGAATGGATCGCGGATCCAACAATTTGGGCCGGCCTGGCCACTCTGGTCGTGCTGGAAATCGTTCTGGGTATAGACAACCTTATCTTTATCGCCATTCTGGCGGAAAAACTACCGAAACATCAGAGAGATAAGGCCCGTGTCGTTGGCCTGCTGCTGGCATTGCTGATGCGTTTGGCCCTGTTGGCCTCCATCTCATGGTTGGCCACGCTGACCCAACCGCTGTTTTTTGCCGCCGGACATCCGTTTAGCGGTCGCGACCTTATCATGCTGATTGGGGGGATCTTCCTGCTATTCAAAGCCACGATGGAGCTTAACGAACGGTTGGAGGGTAAAGATGAAGAGCAACATGGCTCGCGCAAGGGTGCCCGCTTCTGGCCGGTGGTGGCGCAAATCGTGGTGTTGGATGCCGTTTTCTCGCTTGACTCGGTGATCACCGCTGTCGGTATGGTCGACCATCTGGCCGTCATGATGATTGCGGTTTGTATCGCTATCGGCTTGATGTTGCTGGCCAGCAAACCCTTAACGCGCTTCGTCAACGCCCACCCGACAATCGTCATCCTGTGCCTGAGCTTCCTGCTGATGATCGGCTTTAGCCTGGTCGCTGAGGGCTTTGGCTACCATATTCCAAAAGGCTATTTGTACGCTGCCATTGGTTTCTCAGTGATGATCGAAGCGTTGAATCAGCTGTCGCAGTTCAATCGCCGCCGCTTTCTTTCCAAAGTCCGCCCCTTGCGCGAACGAACGGCAGAAGCCGTGCTGCGCATGCTGAGCGGCAAACATGAAGAAGCGGAAGTCGACAGCCACTCAGCCAACCTGCTGGCCGACAGCGACAGTGAGAGCGGCGAGATTTTCAATCAGCAAGAACGCCATATGATCGAACGCGTGTTGGGTATGGCCCAGCGTACGGTAAGCAGCATCATGACTTCCCGCCATGATGTGGAATACCTTGAGCTGAATGATCCACAGGAAAAGCTGACCCAACTGCTGGAAAAAAATCAGCATACGCGCATCGTGGTGGTAGAAAACAGTGCCAGCGATGAACCGCTCGGCGTCATTCACACCATTGACGTGTTGAAACAACAGCTGACCCAGGCCCCGCTAGATTTACGCGCGCTGGTGCTGCAGCCGCTGATTTTCCCCGAGCAGTTAACCCTGTTGAGTGCGCTGGAGCAATTCCGTCAGGCGCAGACGCATTTCGCCTTTGTGGTCGATGAATTCGGCTCGGTAGAAGGGATCGTCACGCTAACCGATGTGATGGAAACCATCGCCGGTAACCTGCCGGAAGCCGGTGAGGAAGTGGATGCCCGGCATGACATCCAGCAAAATGAGGATGGCAGTTGGACCGCCAACGGCTATATGCCGCTGGAAGATTTGGTGTTGTATCTGCCGTTGCCGTTGGAAGACAAGCGTGAGTATCACACGCTGGCCGGCTTGTTAATGGAGCACAGCCAGCGTATTCCTCAGGAAGGTGAGCAGTTGCAGATCGGTGACTACCTGTTTGAACCGCTGGAAGTCAGCAGCCACCGTATCTTGAAAGTAAAAATCACCCCGCTGTCGGTGCCCGAGCCGGACTACGAGGTGTAAAGCCTGGCCGGGTATGACCCGGCCCCTTTTATAAATGCTGGGGTACCAGCAACTCCGTCGCCACAATCACCACGATCAAACCGACAATGACCGGCACCGAAGTGCGTTTTACCACTTCGAAAGGCGATATTTTTGCCATGCCGGACACCGCCACCACCACGCCAGAAACCGGCGACAGGGTACGCCCCAGATTTGAAGCCTGCAGCATTGGGATCACCAGATACGCCGGATTAACCCCCATCTGCGCCGCCAGCTTGGGAATAAGCTCAACGAAAGCATAGAAAGGTGCGTTCCCCGAACCGGTCGTCATGGCCGCCAGCATGGTAATCACCACCAGTACCAGCATCATGATAATGCCACCGGTACCGAATGACTGCGCCAGACTGATAAGTCCGCTGATAAACCCGACGGTGCTAAGCCCCTGAGCGAAAACCCCGGCGGCCACCAACAGCATCACGACGCTGGCAAACGCATCAGCCATACCGCGATAGGCAACCTCCAATCCGGTGAACACCTGTTTGGCGCTGAAGCTGCGCAGGAATTCGATGACCGCCGCCAGCAACATGCATCCCACCAACACGGTGATGATATGCAGTTCCGGCCCCCATTTACCGTCAAATACCAACACCCCGAGGATCGGGGTGAAAGGCAGCACGGCGTAGAACCCCGGTGCGTGAGTAGTGATTTCGCTCACGTCCATAATGTGATGTTGTTCGTTGTTCTTTTTGTCCAGATAGCGCTGCCAGAAGAAATGCGCGATGGCCATGCAGACAATGGCTGCAATAGAGATCGGTAAGGTGGTTTTAAAAGCAAAATCGACCAGCGGCATTTCCGCCGCCTTGGCGGCCAACACCACGTCTCCCGAGGTTGGCGCCAGGATAATCGCCGCAGGCGAAGCACAAATAGCCGCCGCTGCACCACGACTGATGCCGACGTTCACCATCAACGGGAATAGCGTCGCCATCAGCAACACGCCCAGACCGGTCGCGGAAGACACCGCCAGTGACATCAGGCAAGCGACAAAGTAGGCTGCCACCATTAAAAGATAAGGAGAGTTGATCATCTGCAATGGACGTGAGGCCAACTTTACGACCACATCATTAGCACCAATGTGCGTCATATAAGCGGCAAAGCCACACAGCATCATGATCATCATGCCAAGATCGCCACCGCGGCTCATCAGCAAGATTTTGACGTACTCGATGATGTCGGTCGCACGCCATCCGGTAGAGGCGGCACTGGCAGGCAACAGGCTTTTGCCCATCAGGGCGCTGATTGCCAACAGCAATAAGCCCCCCACCATCAACACCCCGGTAGCGGAGTAGCCCTTGATGATGTAGCGGCCAACGCCCGCCGCGACGACCGCCCCAATCAGAAGCTCTATCATATTCCCTCAACTTATCATTATCGTTATTGACCATGCCAAAGCGTATAAATCGCTTTACTGCGCACACTCTGCACAAACTCAGCCAAATGCATCATGATGTTCGTCAATGTTACGGGAGGAAATTATTGGAGGAGAAACACTTTATGGGGTTTATCAAAAATGCGGGCCGAGAACCGACCCGCACAGTTAGGATCAGAGTTTATCGAGCAGCTTTTTCAGGTCCTGCCCTTCGCGTGAATCCTGGTTCTTTTCTGCCCATTTGTTCAGCGCGTCCTTCGCCCGGTCCTGCAGCGTTTTACGCAATATCTGATCGACCTGCAATTGGTAGTTAAGCTGGTTCCACGGGCCATAAACCCGCAGCGGGATCGGCGTTTTCTGCAGCTGTTGGATCAGCTCGCCGCGTCCCTGCCAACCGCCGGTTACCCGTACATTAAGCGCCATATCGCACTGTTTGCCCGGCATATCCACGCTACCGCCACCACTCAGGTTCAATAATGGGGAATCTGCGCCCAGCTCGGTAATTTTTACCGTGCCCCGGTTGAGACTGGCCTTCGCCGACAGCTGTTTCACTTCGGTATAACGTTGGTATTCGTCTTGTCCGCGTACGCTGCTGTCATTACGCGCCACCGCTTGCTGAATCAACTGCTGAATATTCAGGCCGTGCAACTGCGCGTCTTGCATCGTCATCTGAGCAGTCCCCTGCCAGCGTCGTTCAAATGACTGCGAGGTAAAGCGATCGCCGGTCAAATTCCCCTGCATGCTGAATTTGCCGGTCAACACCTGTGGCATATCGAACGCTTTCAGAACGGTGCCAAGTTCAACCTGTTTCACAACCGGCTGTACGGTGATGGCCGGGCGGTTTCCCCGCGCGTCCAACGTCCCTGGCAACGCAAAATCCCCCCCCGCCAACTGCCCGGAGAGCGAATGTGATGTCAACAACCCCTGCCGGTTATCTGCTTGCAGCACCAAATGAGCAATATTCATGCCGCGATAGGTCAGCTGATCCACATTCAAATTGAGTTGAGCATTAAAATCTCGCAGCACCTCAAGATTGTGCTGAGGATCGTCCATTTGGCTGGCAATGACCGGTGCCGAAGTCACAACCTGCGATCGCTGAGCTTGTGAACTGCTGGATTGCCAACCGGTAAAGGTATCCAAATTCAGTACAGTAGACGCCAGGTTAAGCGTATAGGCCGGGATTTCACCGAACTTAATGTCGGCGTCACCGGTGAACCTGCTGTCATTAGCGCTAACGCTAAGCTGGCTGAGTGCGACTTGCTGTGGCGTTTGCTGATATACCACCTGGGCGCTGCCATCGCCCTTAATGCCACCGGCCAGAATGTCTGCACCTTCCAGTTGATAACTGAACTGGTTCACATTGGCGGCAATGCGTCGGGGAAATTGCTGCAGATCGATATCTGCCGCCAAACTGAAACTCAGATCGCGCTGATTGCGGTTCACCCGGCTCGAAAGTTCCATTTGCGCCTGGCGTTTGGCATTTTGCTGCAGGGTCAGGTTGATATCGCGAACGTTAATCTGCTCGTTGTTGGCGCGCTGCCAGATCAGCAGACTGTCTACCACGCGAAGATTATCGATATCAAATTTCCACGGTGCCTCTGCCGACTCTTCGGAATGGCCCGCGGGGGCGATAGGTGCGTCAGGTTGAGTCTGCTCTTCACTGTCGGGCGTCAGGCGGATGACGGCGTTCTTGAGCATCACCTGTTTGACAAACAGCTGATGCGATAACAACGGCAGCAGTTTGACATCCAGCCGCATATTGTCAGCGCTCACCACCGGCGCAGTGGCCCCGGGGGCTGTCAGCGTCATGCGTCCGGCCAGGATGCTGAGCTGGGGCCAGATGTGCCAGCGCAGCTCACCGTCCAATGTCAGATGATAACCGCTCTTTTGTTCGACCTTCGTGACCATATAGGCGCGAAAATCATTCGGATTAACCAACAGCACCAGCGCAGACATTCCCGCCACCAGCACCACCAGCAAAATCACCAAAGTCGTCAGTAATCTTCTCATGCCATCCTCTTGTCAACGCCCCACCGACAGTGCTTCCAGCGCGGTTAGTCCTTGTCGATTCGACTGGCTACCGCACCCTGCTGATCGCGGTATTTTGCATCCTGCCGGCTGTTGTAAGGACGTGCCGCCGGCCCAGACAGCGGTTCAAAACTCAGCGCGCCAATCAGCATACCCGGGCGTAATGCCAATGGCAGCTTGCCTGAATTATAGAACTCCAGAACAATTCGGCCCTGCCAGCCTGGGTCGATACGGTGTGCGGTCACGTGAACCATTAAACCCAGACGAGCCAAAGAAGAACGCCCGTCCAGCCACCCCACCAGATCGTTTGGCAGCGTCACCGACTCCAGCGTCACCGCCAGCGCCAGCTCACCCGGGTGCAGGAAGAAGGCCTCGCCTTCCGGCAGAACGATTTCATCACTCATCACGCGATCCAATGCGGCACTGACTTCGTCTTTTGGCCCACTGAGATCGATAAACGCGGCGGTGTGGCCACGAAACACGCGGAACTGATTGCCTAAACGGACATCCACCGTGGCCCCGTTAATACGCTCAATCGGCGGGCGCGGCGAAATCACCAGTTTTTCGCAATCCAGCCAGGCTTCTATATCACGGTCGCACAGTCTCATTTGTTTATCTCCATCAGGCGTGTCACTAAAACAAAAATTGCCACACAACGGGCGAAAGGTCTACGCCGCAGCGTAAATAGTTGCCCGCTGGCCGAAAACACGGGGTTTCCGGCCATTGAACGGCATTATTCAAAGAATTGGCTGATTTTGGCTTTCAGAATATCGATCGCAATGCGGTTTTTGCCGCCACGAGGGACAATAATGTCGGCATATTGTTTGGAAGGTTCGATAAACTGCAGAAACATTGGACGAACGGTTTTCTGGTATTGCGCCATCACCGAATCCATGGAACGGCCACGCTCATTCACGTCGCGCTTCATGCGGCGCATCAGGCAAATATCCAATGGGGTATCGACAAAGATCGAGAAGTTCATTTCCTGACGCAAACGGATGTCCGTTAACAACAGGATCCCTTCCAAAATAATCACCTTTTTCGGTTCCAGGTGAACAGTCTCTTTTTTGCGCGTATGTTCGGTGTAGCTATACAAAGGTAACTCTATCGCCCTGCCCGATTTCAGCATTTGCAGATGCTGGAACAGCAGATTGTGATCCATGGCGCTCGGGTGGTCATAGTTGGTTTTGACCCGTTCTTCCATGGTCAGGTGTGTCTGGTCTTTGTAGTAACTGTCTTCAGGAATAACGCCGATATGTTCATCGCCAACCTGATCGCGAAGTTCACGATACAACGTACTGGCGATAAGGCTTTTTCCGGAGGCAGATGCGCCGGCGATACCAATAATGACGCACTGATGCGGCTTGTCAGTCATAAAATTAAAGACCTGATTTCGTAGTGTGAAGGGGGGGACTAAAACGCGACAATTATAGGGAGTTAGCGGGCATTGCGCCAGACTATATTGGCGCCGTTGGCCGCTATCTGCGGTTATTTCGCCTGAACGACGTCTTACAAGGTTTTAAGATTATTGCGTCTAGGGCAATTCCACGCTACGCGGTAAACTCCCAGATTCGCTCACCATCCTGCTAATAGAATGGTAAATTTCACCGGAGATTGACGTGCTGGACTGGCATTTTTTGACATTTTTTGGCGACAGCATGTTGCTGTTGCCCTGCTCGCTGATTTTATTTGCCGTATTGGTTGCCCCGCACGCCACCAGAACCGCCGGCTGGCAATGGGCGTTGATTTTCGGCTGCGCCGGCGCTGTGGTCTGCGCGTCCAAGCTGGCCTTTATGGGCTGGGGGATTGGCATCGAAAGTTATGACTTTACCGGTTTTAGCGGTCATTCAGCCCTGGCCGCCAGCATCTGGCCGGTATTTTTCTGGGCTCTGACCGGACGTTTTTCCCATGCCGTTCGCAGCATGGCGCTGGTTTTAGGCTTGGTCTTGCCACTCACCATAGGGCTATCGCGGTTGGCCATTCAGGTGCATTCACCTTCGGAAGTGGTTAGTGGGCTAGTGCTTGGCTATCTGGCCAGTACGTTATTTCTGCTGCTGCAACGTGGTAAGGTGCGGCCACAGCTTTCTTGGCCGAGAATTATCGCCGCTCTGGCCTTACCACTGGCGCTGATGGGCAATCGACAACCGGCGCCCACGCAAGGGCTGCTGGAACATATTGCTATAACCCTCGCGCACATCGAACACCCTTATACCCGCGCCGATCTGCACAAACACGTCACAGCACCATAAGAAAAACCCCGGAAATATCCGGGGTTTTATCTTTCTACCTACGACGATTACAACTACAACGCGCGGAAAGAAATTTCTGTTGGGATCGCTTCGCCCTGCCAGTACATTTGCGCAGCGACCCGGCCGGCAAGTTGGCGATACAGTTCGGCAAACTCGCTGTCCGGTCGGCTTATCACCGTCGGCGCACCGCGATCCAAATCCTCGCGCAGAGAAATGTGCAGCGGCAGTTGCCCCAACAGGCGGCTGTGGTATTTCTTCACCAGCTTCTCCGCACCGCCGGTACCGAAGATCGGCTCGTGGTGCCCGCAGTTGCTGCAAATGTGCACACTCATGTTTTCCACGATACCCAAGACCGGCACATGCACTTTTTCAAACATCACAATGCCCTTGGCAGCATCGAGCAGCGCGATATCCTGCGGCGTAGTGACCACCAGAGCGCCGGTGACCGGAATGTTTTGCGACAGGGTCAGTTGGATATCGCCGGTACCCGGCGGCATATCCAGTACCAAGTAGTCCAAATCCGGCCACAGCGTGTCCTGCAGCAGTTGCATCAACGCCTTGCTGGCCATTGGACCACGCCAAACCATGGCGTTGTCATCAGTCACCAGATAACCGATCGAGTTGGTCGCTAACCCGTGGGCAATGATCGGCGCCATGTGCTGACCATCCGGCGAGGTAGGTCGCTCGTTTTCGGTCCCCAGCATGTTCGGAATTGACGGGCCGTAGATGTCGGCGTCCAAAATACCGACCTTGGCGCCTTCCGCTGCCAGCGCTAACGCCAGGTTAACCGCCGTGGTAGATTTCCCCACCCCGCCCTTGCCGGAACTGATGGCGATAATATTGCGCACGCCCTTAATGCCGGCCTGATCGTTGGCACGTTTAAGCGTGGTGATATCATGCTTGAGTTTCCAGTCAATCGCCTCGGCGCCGGTCACGCGCAGCAGTTCTGCGCTGACGCTGTCTTTCAACGTCTCAAAACCGCTCTGCCAGGCAAAGGGCATGGTCAATTCAATATGCAGCACATGATCCAGCAGCGCGCAGTGGTGAATTGCCTTCAGCGCAGTCAGATTGTTTTTTAACGTCGGGTGTTCAAAGGCGGCCAGTACACCGGTCACCAGGGCACGCAGAACTTCGGGGTTGGTCTGCTCGGGGGATTTTTCGTTCATCCCGGCTCCTTGATTTTGAATGGATAGCTTCCCGCTAAGCATATCAGAACTGAGAGCCGGTCGGCGCATGTCCACACAAAGAAACCGCCCTAGCCGTGGCGGGCGCGATCGGGTAACATCGAAGACCCTTTTTATTCATTACAGAAACCAAGTTCTCACTATGGCTCAAGTCGCGAAAAAATTATTGGTGACGTGCGCGCTACCGTACGCAAATGGTTCCATCCATCTCGGCCACATGCTCGAGCATATCCAGGCAGATATCTGGGTTCGTTACCAACGAATGCGCGGCAACGAGGTTCATTTCATCTGTGCGGACGACGCACACGGCACGCCGATCATGCTGAAAGCTCAGCAACTGGGCATTAAGCCGGAAGAAATGATCGAGGAAATGAGCCAGGAGCACCAACAGGATTTCGCCGGTTTTGGCATCAGCTATGATAACTATCATTCCACCCATAGCGATGAAAACCGTGAGCTGTCGAGCCTGATTTACGGCCGCCTGAAAGAAAACGGCTTTATCAAAAACCGAACCATTTCCCAACTGTACGATCCGGAAAAAGGCATGTTCCTGCCCGACCGTTTCGTCAAAGGTACCTGCCCGAAATGTAAATCACCGGATCAATACGGCGACAACTGCGAAGTTTGCGGCGCGACCTACAGCCCGACCGAGCTGATCGACCCGAAATCCGTGGTTTCCGGGGCCACTCCGGTATTGCGCGATTCAGAGCACTTCTTCTTTGATCTGCCGTCGTTCAGCGAAATGCTGCAGGCCTGGACCCGTTCCGGCGCGCTGCAAGAACAGGTGGCAAACAAGATGCAGGAGTGGTTCGAATCCGGCCTGCAACAGTGGGATATCTCCCGTGATGCGCCGTATTTCGGCTTTGAAATCCCGGACGCGCCGGGCAAATACTTCTACGTCTGGCTGGATGCGCCTATCGGTTACATGGGTTCCTTCAAAAATCTGTGCGACAAGCGCGGCGATCTGGATTTCGACGAGTTCTGGCGTAAAGACTCCACCACCGAGCTGTATCACTTTATCGGTAAAGACATCGTTTATTTCCACAGCCTGTTCTGGCCGGCGATGCTGGAAGGCAGTAACTTCCGCAAACCGACCAATCTGTTCGTGCACGGTTATGTGACGGTGAACGGCGCCAAGATGTCCAAATCTCGCGGCACTTTCATCAAGGCCGGCACCTACCTGCAACACCTGGATGCTGACTGCCTGCGTTATTACTACGCCGCCAAGCTGTCTTCACGCATTGACGATATCGACCTGAATCTGGAAGACTTCGTGCAGCGGGTGAACGCCGACATCGTCAACAAAGTGGTCAACCTGGCTTCGCGCAACGCCGGCTTTATCAGCAAGCGTTTCGGCGGCCAACTGGCCGACAAGCTGGCCGATCCGGCGCTGTACCAGACCTTCGTTGACGCGGCACAAAGCATCGCCGACGCCTACGCCAGCCGTGAGTCGGGCCGTGCAATCCGTGAAATCATGGCGCTGGCCGATTTGGCTAACCGCTATGTGGACGAACAGGCTCCCTGGGTGGTGGCGAAGCAAGAAGGCCGCGATGCCGATCTGCAGGCCATCTGTTCCATGGGCATCAACCTGTTCCGCGTGCTGATGACCTACCTGAAACCGGTGCTGCCGTCACTGACCGAACGTACCGAAGCCTTCCTCAACTGCGAGCTTACCTGGGACAGCATCCAGCAGCCGCTGTTGGGGCATCAGGTCAACGCATTCAAGGCGCTGTTCAACCGTATCGACCTGGATAAGGTCAATGAAATGGTTAGCGCCTCGAAAGAAGACATGGTGGCAACGAAAGTGGTCACCGGGCCGCTGGCGGACGATCCTATTCAGGACACCATCACCTTTGACGATTTCGCCAAGGTTGATATGCGCATTGCGCTGATCAAGAGCGCCGACTTTGTTGAAGGCTCGGACAAATTGCTGAAACTGCAGCTGGATCTGGGCGGCGAATCACGTCAGATCTTCTCCGGTATTCGCTCCGCTTACCCGGATCCGAAAGCGCTTGAAGGCCGTCTGACCATCATGGTCGCCAACCTGGCCCCGCGTAAAATGCGCTTCGGGATTTCGGAAGGCATGGTGATGGCTGCAGGCCCGGGAGGGAAAGAGATCTTTCTGCTGAGCCCAGACAGCGGCGCTCAGCCAGGAATGCAGGTGAAATAATACCGTTTTTCCAAAGCCTTGAGGGTCGAGCTTGCTCGGCCCTTTTTATGTGCTTAGTCCAGCAGTGGTTCCTCAGACTACAGGCTAAAACGGGCAAGTAATCCGGATCCTGCATATACTCAGGCAGATTGTAGGGGCGCCGCATGCTGCGCCCCCTACGGTTACCCATACCAAGTTAATCGTTGTATGCATAAACAGGTCTGATATGAAGGGATTCCCACCGCTGATTAACGCCTTGCTGGTCAGTTCGCTGGTACTGACCATTGGCCGCGGCGTAACGCTGCCGTTCATTACTATCTATCTGACCGGGCATTTTCATCTGCTGCCCAAAAGCGTCGGCATCATTCTGGGTATCAGCCTGGCGATCGGCATTTTCGCCAGCCTGTATGGCGGCTACCTGGTAGACAAATTCAACAAAAATACGCTGATCCTGATTTCCATTCTGTTGTTCGCCCTGAGTTTTTTCGCTATCCCGTGGATCCCGCGGCCAGGCGGTATCGTGGTGGTTTTGGCTATTTTGCATACCGCCTATTCCGTATTGGGCATCACCATCAAAGCGTGCTTTGCCGACTGGTTGCCGGTCGCGCAACGCATCAAAGCCTTTTCAATAAACTACACGCTGGTCAACGTCGGCTGGGCGGTAGGGTCATCGTTGGGCGTCCTGGTGGCGGGTCTGGATCCGCTGTTGCCGTTTTACCTCTCCGGCGGATTGGCTTTGTTCACGGTGGTGACGCTGAATTTCATTCTGCGCAAGCAGCCCGCTACGGTGCCCGTCGCGCTAGATGCAACGCCCGCCGCGCGCCTTGATTTTCGCCAAACGCTGACTATCCTGCGTAACGATCGCCGGCTGATTTACTTCACCCTTGGCAGCACGCTGGGTGCGGTGGTTTTCGGCCAGTTCTCCGGCTATTTATCGCAATACCTGATTACCGTTTCCAATGCAGAGTTCGCTTATCGGGTCATTGGGGCGGTGATGATCGTCAACGCCTGTATCGTCATCGCCCTGCAGTATTTGCTCAGCCGCGGCATGCGTCAGGAAAATATGCTGCGCTGGCTGGCACTGGGCACGCTATTTTTCATTCTCGGGCTGATCGGTTTTTGGCTGGCCGGGCAATCGCTCTGGCTCTGGATCCTTGCCATGGCGATATTTACCCTGGGTGAAATCATAGTGATCCCGGTGGAATATATGTTTATCGATTTTATCGCGCCACAGCACCTGAAAGGCAGCTATTACGGCGTACAAAACCTGAGCGCTCTGGGCGGTGCCATCAATCCGGTGGTGTGCGGCTTTATTCTCAGCTATGCCGCACCGCAAATGATGTTCCTGATGTTGATTGCCGCTGCGCTGTTCAGCCTGCTATTCTTTTTTCTCGGGCATCGACTGGCGCAGAGGCAACAGCAAAATGCCAACATCGTCAGTGCAGAATAAACGTGCGTCCCCTTTCATCGCGGTTGTCAACCAGCCCCATAGGCATGGTAGCCATAGAGAGAATTCATGGTGTGATTTGTGGCGAAGATCACAGTTTAATTGTATGATGAATGCATCGGTTAAACGGGATTAAGTTATGGCCAAGCTACTCACTCTGTGCTGGAAATACCTGAGGGCATTCGCCCTTATCTACCTTTGTCTGTTCGCCGGAAATGCCATCGCGGCTCTGCTGCCGATCGCCATTCCCGGCAGCATTATCGGCATGCTATTGCTCTTCGCCCTGCTCTCCACCCAAATTCTGCCGGCCAAATGGGTCAAACCCGGTTGCCACCTGCTGATCCGCTATATGGTGCTGTTGTTCGTGCCTATCGGCGTGGGCGTGATGAAATACTATGACCAAATTATCGAGCATCTGGGCCCGCTGGTGGTGTCCTGCATCGTCAGCACCCTGATGGTGCTGGTGGTGGTCGGTTATACCTCACATTATTTCCACCGGGAGCGCCGCATCATTGGCAAGCCGGATGCGACGGAGGGCGAAAAATGATCCATGAAATCTGGTGGTCATTACCGCTGACGCTGGCTATCTATTTTGCAGCGCGCAAACTGGCACAATGGCTGAACATGCCGTTGCTGAACCCCCTGCTGGTGTCGATGGCGGTGATCATCCCCCTGCTGTTGCTGACCGGCATTCCTTATGAGCGTTATTTCCAAGGCAGTAAAACCCTCAATGACTTGCTGCAACCGGCGGTGGTAGCGCTGGCTTACCCGCTTTATGAACAACTGCATCAGATCCGCGCGCGCTGGAAGTCCATAATCGCCGTCTGCTTTATCGGCAGCCTGACCGCGATGATCAGCGGTGGTGCCATCGCTTTATGGATGGGGGCCACGCCGGAGATTGCCGCCTCCATCATGCCGAAATCGGTCACCACGCCTATCGCCATGGCGGTCGCGGAGTCGCTCGGCGGCATTCCGGCAATCAGCGCCGTTTGCGTGATTTTCGTCGGTATTCTCGGCGCAGTGTTCGGGCATATGCTGTTCAAAATATTGAAAATCACCACCCGCTCGGCACGCGGGCTGGCAATGGGGACCGCGTCGCATGCGCTTGGCACGGCACGCTGTGCGGAAATGGACTATCAGGAAGGGGCATTTGGTTCACTGGCTCTGGTGATCTGCGGGATTATCACCTCGCTGCTGGCGCCGTTTCTGTTTCCGGTGCTGCTGCACCTGTTTGCTTAAGGCCTAAAACTTGCGATATATCTCGCATTTATGGTTTTCATTGCATTGATTTCATCAATAAAGAGATTTGCATCACACTTTATTCACGCCGGGCTGCCTAGAATGTTATCCCGTTAACCTGTAGAGAGAGTTTCTATGCACCCGCGTTTTCAAACCGCTTTCGCTGAACTGCCCGCCACATTGCAATCCGCCCTGCTGCCTTATTTTGATGCGCCTGATTTTCCGGCCATGCTCAAGGCGGATCAAGTGGATGCTATCAAGCAGCGCTGCGGGCTGGATGATGATGCTTTGGCATTCGCTCTGCTGCCGCTGGCGGCGGCCTGCTCGTTAGCGCCGATTTCGCAGTTTTATGTCGGCGCCATTGCTCGCGGGCAGAGCGGGGCTCTGTATTTTGGCGCCAATATGGAGTTCAGCGGTGCGCCGATGCAACAAACCATTCATGCGGAACAGTGCGCGGTGACCCACGCCTGGCTGCGTGGTGAATCGGCTCTGGCCTCTATCACCGTTAATTACACCCCTTGCGGCCATTGCCGCCAGTTTATGAACGAGCTCAACAGCGGCACCGCGCTGAAAATTCGCCTCCCTGGCCGCGAACCCGCCACCCTTGGCGACTATCTGCCGGATGCCTTTGGCCCGAAAGACCTGAATATCGCCACGTTGCTGATGGACCGCGTCGATCATGGTTTCCAACTGACGCTGACCGACGAGCTGGAGATGGCCGCGCTGGCTGCCGCCAATCAGAGCCACGCGCCCTACAGCAATGCCCACAGCGGCGTCGCACTGGAAGCAGAAGACGGGAAGGTTTATAGCGGCCGCTATGCGGAAAATGCAGCCTTCAACCCTAGCCTGCCGCCATTGCAGGCCGCACTGATTCTGATGAACGTCTCCGGCGGCGACTGTCAAAAAGTGGTTCGAGCGGTGCTGGCCGAGCCCGACAGTGCCATCCTCACCCAATGGGATGCTACCCGCGCCACGTTGGCCGCGCTGGGTTGCCAAAATGTCAGCCGTATCACTTTCTAAGTCTGCCCCCTGGCGGTGCCGCCCGGCACCGCTGTTACCAGCCCCGCCAGCCGATTACAATGGCATTCACGTCTTAAAACACTTTCTTTAGTTAAATTAGGACTTGATCGTCGATAATTGCGCCAATTTACCTCATGATCCGATAACAATTGCTGTACATATTTTCCCGATCTTTTAGGATCTACCCCATAAAGTTATCCGATACGTTGAAGAGCAAAAGCCATGGAACTTGAATACGAAAGCAAACGCCCCCTCTACATCCCTTATGCCGGCCCTATTCTGCTGGAATTTCCGCTGCTCAATAAAGGCAGCGCTTTCACCGAGGATGAACGCAGCCATTTCAACCTGCACGGCTTGCTGCCAGAAGCGGTAGAAACCATCGAGGAACAAGCGGAACGTGCCTATCGCCAGTACCAGGATTTCAAAAACGACAGCGATAAACACATCTATCTGCGCAATATCCAGGACACCAACGAAACCCTGTTCTATCGTCTGCTGGAAGCACACCTGAGCGAAATGATGCCCATCATCTACACGCCGACGGTGGGTGAGGCCTGTGAGCACTTCTCTGATATTTATCGCCGGGCGCGTGGGCTGTTTATCTCCTACCCTAACCGTGACCGCATTGACGACATGCTGCAAAACGCCACCAAGCAAAACGTCAAGGTGATCGTTGTCACCGACGGTGAGCGTATTCTCGGCCTGGGCGACCAGGGTATCGGCGGCATGGGCATTCCAATCGGTAAACTGTCGCTGTACACCGCCTGCGGCGGCATCAGCCCGGCCTATACCCTGCCGGTGGTGCTGGACGTCGGCACCAACAACCCGCAGCGCCTGAACGATCCGCTGTACATGGGCTGGCGCCATCCGCGTATTTCGGGCGACGAGTACCACGCCTTTGTTGAAGAGTTTATCCAGGCGGTCAAACGCCGCTGGCCGAACGTGCTGCTGCAGTTCGAAGATTTTGCGCAGAACAACGCCACGCCGCTGCTGAACCGCTACCGTGACGAAATCTGCTGCTTCAACGATGACATTCAGGGCACCGCAGCCGTCACGCTGGGCAGCCTGATCGCCGCCAGCCGCGCCGCCGGCAGCCAACTGCGCGATCAGACCGTCACCTTCCTGGGCGCCGGCTCCGCGGGTTGCGGTATCGCCGAGCAAATTATCGCGCAGATGAAATCCGAAGGCCTGAGCGAAGACGAAGCCCGCGCGCGCGTCTTTATGGTCGACCGTTTCGGCCTGCTGACCGACAAACTGCCTAACCTGCTCGATTTCCAGAGCAAGCTGGTGCAAAAGAGCGAGAATCTGACTGCATGGCAGACGGAGAGCGATGCCATTTCCCTGCTGGACGTGGTGCGTAATGCCAAACCAACCATTTTGATCGGCGTTTCGGGTCAGCCAGGCCTGTTTACCGAAGAACTGATCCGCGAAATGCACAAGCACTGCCCGCGCCCGATCGTGATGCCGCTGTCAAACCCAACCTCCCGCGTGGAAGCCCGCCCGGAAGACATCATTAACTGGACCGAAGGCGCTGCATTAGTAGCAACCGGCAGCCCGTTTGCGCCGGTGAGCTACAAAGATCAGGTATTCCCGATTGCCCAGTGCAACAACTCCTATATCTTCCCGGGGATTGGGTTGGGCGTACTGGCTTCCGGCGCCACCCGCGTCACCGACGCGATGCTGATGGCCGCCAGCCGTGCGCTGGCCGACTGTTCGCCGCTGGCGACCGACGGGCATGGTGCACTGCTGCCGAATATCGACGATATTCAGGGCGTATCCAAGTGCATCGCCATGGAAGTGGGTAAAGCGGCGCAGCTGCAAGGCGTGGCGGTGGTCACCTCCGAAGAAGCGCTGTCGAAAGGCATCGAACACAACTTCTGGCGCCCGCAATACCGCAGCTACAAGCGCACTTCATTCTGATTTGCGCAGTTAAACATCAAGCCCGGCTCGCCGGGCTTTTTTTATGCTCAAACCGCCTAAAAATGCGGTGCAATGCTTGCTTGATAGGGCTTCAAGCTTGCGTCGGCCTGTCAGGTAAAGTAGCCTTGAGCCATCTTTTTTGGCCCCTGTGCGCGTAAGGCAATAACATGTGGAAACGCCTGATAATCAGCCTGTTCATCATCACTGCGCTGTTGATGCTTTCGGCTCTCGCGCTCGATCGTTGGATCAGCTGGAAAACCGCGCCTTACGTCTATGACGAACTGCAAGGCCTGCCTCATCGCCAGGTCGGTGTGGTGCTGGGCACCGCCAAATATTACCGCACCGGCGTGATCAACCAATATTATCGCTACCGCATTCAGGGCGCGATTAACGCCTATAACAGCGGCAAAGTGAAATACCTGCTGCTGAGCGGCGACAATGCCCAACAGAGCTACAACGAGCCGATGACCATGCGCCGCGATTTGATCGCCGCCGGCGTGGCGCCCAGCGATATCGTACTGGATTATGCCGGTTTCCGTACTCTTGACTCTATCGTACGCACCCGCAAGGTGTTCGACACCAACGACTTTATCATTATCACCCAGCGCTTCCACTGCGAGCGCGCGCTGTTTATCGCGCTGCACATGGGGATCCAGGCTCAGTGCTACGCAGTCCCTTCGCCAAAAGACATGATGACCGTACGGGCACGCGAAATCTTCGCCCGCCTTGGCGCACTGACCGATTTGTACATTCTCAAACGCGAGCCGCGCTTCCTCGGGCCACTGATCCCCATTTCCGCCATGCATACCGTACCGGAAGATGCCCAAGGCTACCCGGCAGTTTCGCCAGAGCAATTGGTCGAGCTGGAACACAAACTGGCCGCAGAAAAACAGAAGGCCAAATAAGCTTTATCCCGCTCTGGAAACAAAAACGGCCAGCATTTGCTGGCCGTCAAATTATTGACAAAGGGGGATAAAGCGTGGTTTTTCCCCCTTTGTGTTATCAGCCGAAAATCAATAAATTGCTTTTCCTGATCTATTTTCAATAACCTTTAGCACCTGCCGCCAAACATTATATGTTTGGCGGCGGTCTCAACGGCCAGCATTGGCTGGCCGTTTTCATCACTGACACATAGCTATTTTTTCTTGGCGTATTTTAAGGAGTCCAACGCCACGGCGAAGATAATGATGCCGCCCTTGATAATGTACTGCCAGTAAGGGTTAACGCCAATGTAGGTCAGGCCATAGTTGATAACGGTAAAGATGATGACCCCGGTCACGACCCCCAGCACCGTCCCGACGCCGCCGGCAAAGGACACCCCGCCCACCACGCACGCGGCGATGGCATCCAGTTCATACATAAAGCCCAGGTTATTGGTGGCGCTGCCGATACGGCCCGCTTCCAATAAACCGCCGAAGGCGTAGAACACCCCGGACAGCGCATAAATCATGATCAGGTTCAGCGGCACGTTCACGCCGGAAACCTTAGCCGCCTCAGGGTTGCCGCCGATGGCGAAAATATTTTTGCCGAAGCGGGTTTTATTCCACAGGATCCAGACAAAAATAATCGCAATGATGGCGTAGAAGGTGATGTACGACAGCTTAAAGTCGCCAAAACGCAGGAACCCTTGGGCAAAGGTGGAAAACTTGGGATCAAACCCCGCCACTGGCGATGCGCCAACGGAGTCGTAATACAGCGAGTTGATGCCGTAAACGATGATCATGGTGCCCAGAGTGGTAATAAACGGCGTCACATTCAGGTAAGCGATGATCAAACCGTTCACCAGACCGATCACCGCACCCACGGCGCACACCAGCAGGATCACCAGTGGGATCGACCAGGTTTCCATATGCGGAAAGACCTTGTTCACGTTGTCCATCGACTGCAACAGCGTCGCCGCGATCACCGCCGCCAGGCCAACCTGACGCCCGGCGGACAGGTCGGTCCCCTGGGTCACAATCAGCCCCGCCACGCCCAGTGCAATAATGATACGCACCGAAGACTGGGTCAGGATATTGCTCAGGTTCATTAAACTGAGGAAGGTCGGGTCCTGGATAATAATAATTGCCAGCAGCACCAGCAACACCACGTAAATGCCACCTTCCTTAAAATAGGTGAACAAAGTTTTTTTATTCAGCGCGTTCATAATTCTGATCCTTAAAGGTGCAGGGATGCGAGACGTAAAATTTCATTTTGCGAGGTCTGTTTGGTGTTAACGATGCCCGCAACCTGACCATTACTCATCACCAGTATTCTGTCGGTAATTCCCAAAAGCTCCGGCATTTCAGACGAGACAATAATGATCCCCTTGCCCTTCTTCGCCAGTTCGGTCATCAGCTGATAAATTTCGAATTTGGCGCCTACGTCAATGCCGCGCGTAGGTTCATCCAGCATTAATATTTCCGGCTGGGTCAGCAGCCAACGGCCGATGATCACCTTCTGCTGATTACCGCCCGACAGCGAACCTATGTGGGTATGATGGCCCGGGGTTTTGACCCGCATGGCATCGATCACCCACTGGGTATCGCTTTTCATGCGGGCGTTATCCAACAGGCCGATTTTATTTTTGTAGTTGCGAATATTGGAGATCAGCGAGTTGAACCCCACGTCCAGATAGGCATAAATCCCGGTGGAACGACGTTCTTCGGTGACCAGTGCGAAACCGTGGTTTATCGCCTCATTGGCGCTGTGGTTGTTGATGGTTTTACCGTGCAGCTTGATGGTACCCGCAATTTTTTCGCGGATGCCAAACAGGGTTTCGACGATGTCGGTACGTTTGGCCCCCACCAGCCCGGCAATGCCCAGGATCTCCCCCTGATGCAGATCGAAAGAGACGTCGCGAATCGAAGGCTGGCGCAAGGAGGTCAGGTTCTTCACCTCCAGGATCACCTCACCCGGCGTATTCTGCCGATCGGGGAAACGCTGGCTGAGCGAACGCCCCACCATCATCGAGATGATCTTGTCCATATCCAGCCCTGCCAACGGCTGGGTGGCGATCCACTGGCCATCACGCAGAATGGTGATTTCGTCGCACAGCTGGAAAATCTCCTCCATCTTGTGCGAGATATAGACGATGCCGCAGCCACGCTCCTTCAGCTTGCGGATAATGGTGAACAGGTGGTTCACCTCTTTTTCCGTCAGCGACGAGGTGGGCTCATCCATAATGACAATCTTGGCGTCATAAGAGAAAGCCTTGGCGATTTCGATCATCTGCATTTGCGATACCGATAGCGTGCCCACTTTATCCCGCGGGTTAATATCAATATCCAGCTCGTCGAATATCGCCTGGGTATCTTTCAGCATCTTGTCCTGATCGACAAACATGCCTTTGGTCGGGTAGCGCCCCAGCCACATGTTGTCCATCACGGTACGCTGCAAGACCAGGTTTAATTCCTGATGCACCATGGACACGCCGTGTTCCAGCGCCTCTTTAGAGCTTTTGAAATCTATTTCCTGGCCCTGAAAAATAATACTGCCGGCATCCTTTTTATAAATGCCGAACAGGCATTTTAATAATGTCGATTTCCCCGCGCCGTTCTCTCCCATTAATGCATGAATGGAGTGCGGACGAACGCGCAGATTCACATTATCCAATGCCTTGACGCCGGGAAATGATTTACTGATATCAGTCATTTCCAGCAAAAATTCGCGTGGGCTGTCGGCCATAAATACACCTGGCTATGTGACCCGACACCTTCCAAACCGCCACCTGATTAGCTGCAGCTTGAAACTCATCGGATCTGGGCTGTGATTTTAAGAAAAATTACCCCACCGGCGGCTTTCCTGGTGTTGGCGCTGGGCAGCGCACCGCCGGCGGGGCCATTCAGAACTTACTTAACAAATTTGGACAAATTGTCCTTATCTACGCCAACGTAAGGAATGCGCACCACTTTATTGTCGATTTTATATTGGGTGCCGTCGGCAGCAGGTTTGCCCGCCGCCAGGTTTTTCGCCAGCTCGAAGGTGGCTTTGGCCTGATTGTCGGCGTCATTCAGCACCGTCCCCGCCATTGCGCCGGATTTCACCATCGCCAGAGCCTCTGGCAAGGCATCGACACCGAATACCGGAATGCTGGATTTGTTGTGCGCTTTCAGCGCTTCGACCGCGCCCATCGCCATGGCATCGTTATTGGCAATGACCACTTCGATTTTGTTGGCGTTAGGGCCGGACAGCCAGGCATCCATCTTGTCTTTCGCCTGTGCGGTGTCCCACATCGCGGTGTCCATCTGCAGTTGCTGGGTTTTGATCCCATCGTCATTCAGCGTTTTCACCACGTAGGTGGTCCGCGCTTCTGCATCCGGGTGGCCCGGTTCACCTTTCAGCAACACGTACTGGATCTGACCGTCTTTATTCAAATCCCAGTTCGGGTTGGCCTTCCAGTGCTTCTCGATCAGTTGACCCTGGATCACACCGGACTCTTTGGAGTCGGTGCCCACGTAATAGGCTTTGTCATAGCTGTCCAACGCTTTACGGGAAGGCTCTTTGTTGTAGAACACGATAGGGATATCGTTTGCGCGTGCCTTATCAATCACCACCGGAGCAGCCGCTGGATCCACCAGGTTGATGGCCAACGCTTTAACGCCCTTGGCGATCAGCACGTCGATCTGGTCGTTTTGTTTGGATTGGTCGTTCTGCGAGTCATTCATCAGCAGGGTGACATCCGGAGAGGCCTTGGCGTCTTTCTCGATTGCCTTGCGCACCACCGACATAAAGTTGTCGTCATATTTATAAATCGTGACGCCAATACGGGTATCTGCGTGAGCTGCGGCGCCAAACATCATGGCTGCGGCCGTCGCGGCCAGGGTGAAAACCTTCTTATTCATTGTGTGTCTCCGGTTTATGTAGGGTCTTGCTCGGTATTAGGCCAAGGGTTACCGGCGGTGAATGCACGACCGGGCCTGGCAGTTTCCCTGTCATCCGTGAATCATGTTATTCCTGAAAAATGTGGCGCCAGCGTGAGATAAAACAGCAGCGGCAAGTGCCTTTACGCTGGAAAACGCCTAGAGCATAGACGGCGTGATGTTAATAATCTGTGAATTTTCTCACAGATTGAAAACGGTTACACAAGATTAAATGTTCAGAGAGTGACCGCCGCCTCACTTTGCCAAGGGGCCACAGAATGGCGTCGGACCAGGGTCGGCATAAACAAATGGCGGGCCTGCGGCTCCAGCTTGCCTGCTGCGCCCAGCAAGGCCAGTTCGGTGGCCAGCGTCGCCATGGTGACAATCGGATAACGTACCGTGGTGAGCTTGGGGCTGGTGTAGCGGGCGATGGGGATGTCGTCGAACCCCACCAGCGAGAAGTTTTGCGGTATTGTGATACCGTTTTCTTTCAGCACCGCCATCGCCCCGGCGGCCATGGCGTCGTTGTAGGCGAATACAGCACTAAGATGCAGGTTGCGGCCAAGCAGTTCGATCATCGCTTCTTCCCCACCCTGCAAGTCCGGCGAACCATAGGCGCGCCAGCTGTCGGGCGTTGCCAGCCCTGCCGTCGCCATCGCCTGCGTATAGCCTTGCTGGCGCAGCGGCCCGTCTTCGATTGGATGGTTCGAGCCCAGATAGCCAATACGCTGGTGGCCCTGCGACAGCAGCAAACGCATCGCCATCTGTGCGCCGCTGACGTTATCGAGTCCGACGCAGCGATGTTCATAGCCGGGTATGATTCTGTTGATCAGCACCATACCCGGTACCTGATCTAGAAAGGCGATCAGCTCGGCATCACACAGGGTTTTAGCATGAACAATCAAGGCGTTGCAGCGCTGGCGGATCAGTACCTCGATGGCGTGGCGCTCTTTATCCGCCTGGTGATAGCTGTTACCGATCAACAGGTATTTGTGGTGCTGCTGCGCCACGGTGTCTACCGCTTTCACCAGCGCGCCGAAGAAGGGATCGGAGACGTCCATCACCACCACCCCAAGGGTATCACTGCTCTGGGTAGCCAGGGCTTGCGCATTGGCATTGGGCCGATAGCCCAGTTCAGCTACCGCCTTCAACACCTGCTCGCGCGTCTCTTTGCTGGTCAGGGCGCTGTGGTTCAGCACGCGAGAGACGGTCGCCACAGACACGCCCGCACGCTTCGCCACGTCGCGAATGGTGGTTGGGTGAACAGAGGTCATGAAGGATCCTGAGGTCGGGGTAGTTGACAGTGGCGCTATCCTACCCCGTTTGTCATCCTCCCCTGCGTGAATTACGTCACAGGAAAGAAAACGTTTACATACATTTTTTTAACCTACCTGCGCCAGATCTCAATTCACCGCCTTGGGCTCCGCCTTGCCGGTAGCCAGGGCGGTAAGTTTGCGCCACAGCCACTCCACCGGCCCCTGCTCGAAATAGCGCAGCCACAGGTTTGAAAACAACAGATTAGCCAGCCAGACCAGCGGAACGAAGGCCAACAGCTGCAGGCGGTCAAACTGTTGATACAGGCCGAAGCGGTAGAACAGCGTGGTGCAGATCAGCGTTTGCAGCAGGTAATTACTCAGTGCCATACGCCCAACCTGTGTCAACCAATGCCCGAGGCGCAAGCGCGACAGCGTCGGCCAAAAACCGTAGCACAGCGCCAGATAGCCCATCGCCTGCAGCGGCGCGCCAAGCTCACGCGGCACCTGCAAGAGAAAACCGCTCCAGCGATAATCCCAGTGCAGATGCCACTGCAACGCCACGGCCGGCAGTTGGATCAGCAATGAAAGCGGTATCAACCATGCCGCCTGACGGCGGTAGTAGCTCGGCGAATAAGTACCGCGTAGCCAGCCACTGCGCATTAAACCGGCGCCGAACAGCATCAGCCCCGCCAACTCCCAACCGTATTGCGCGCCAATCGCCAGCAGGCTGGAGGAGAGAAGATCGGTGCGGCTGCGCCAGGCTTCCATACCGCCCTGCAGCTTCCAGAACTTCTCATACTGCAGTTCTGCCACGCCGGGTTGCCAGAAGCTGCCGGGCTCACCGTGCGAAATGAAGCCCAACAGCAACAGCACCCCGACGCCAATCAGGTACAGCACCACGCCGGTTTTCAGCAGTTGATAGGTTTCTTTCGCCTCGCGGATCATCCGCCAGCACACCAACCCGATCAGCCCGTAGGCCAGCAGGATGTCACCGTCCCAAAGGAAAATGGCATGCCCCAGGCCAAACAGCACCAGCCACGACAGCCGTGCGCGTATCCAGCCTTTGCCGCGGCGCAGCAACATCTGCAACCCGGCGCCAAACAACAGGGCGAACATTGCCAGGAATTTAGCCTGCGCGAAAATGTCCAGCAGCGCCCAGGTCCAGGCATCGCGCGTTGAGGGCAGACCCAGATAGGCCGGGTTGAGATAGGCCGCCTTCGGCAGGCCAAAGGCGCTGATATTCAGCAGCAAAATGCCAAGGATGGCGATACCGCGCACGCAGTCCAGCGTGGCGATGCGCGGCAAAGGAGCCGTTGAGCTAGTGTTCATTATTTTATCGCTGTATTCCGCTCATTAAAAAGGCGCCCGCAGGCGCCTGTTACCACTGTCTCGATCCATCACGACTGGTGATGGCGTACCGCACGCAGGAACTCCTGGCGGGTGTTCTGGCTGGACTTGAACAGCCCGCCCAGAGAGGTCGTGGTGGTGGCGCTGGTCGCGTCACGAATACCGCGCGCCTTCACACAATAATGGACCGCATCAATTGATACCGCCACATTATTGGTGCCCAACAGGGTTTGCAATGCCACCAGGATCTGCTGAGTTAAGCGCTCCTGCACCTGTGGGCGCTGCGAGAAGAACTGCACGATACGGTTGATTTTCGACAGGCCAATTACCGCATCCTTAGGAATGTAGGCAACGGTCGCCTTGCCATCGATGGTGACGAAATGGTGTTCGCAGGTGCTGGTCAGCGTGATATCACGCACCGTCACCATTTCATCCACCTTCATCTTGTTTTCAATGACGGTGATTTTCGGGAAGTTGGCGTAGTCCAGGCCGGAGAAAATCTCATCGACATACATTTTGGCGATGCGGTGCGGGGTTTCCGCCAGGCTGTCGTCGGACAGATCGAGATTAAGCAGCTGCATGATTTCGGTCATGTGCTCTTTAATACGACGTTTACGCGTCTCGCGATCCAGCACTTCGCCGCGTAACGGAGTTTCCAGACCGCGCTCTTCGAGCGCTGCATGAACCAGTGCAGCTTCTTTACTTAATGATGATGTCATTTCTTCTCTCCAACGGACTTGAACTCACCCATCCGGCTGTTTTACCGAGCAGAGGGATGAATTGCATACTCTCCTGACGACAGAAGTTTCCGCAGTTAATAACGTGAACCCAGTCAAGATTTTGCCCCCACTCTAGATGAGAGCGAGGGGATTATCCAGTGATTGTGTTTCATCCGCAGGTGAAATATTCGCATTTAGCACAATCAGGCCGGCTGCGGCTATTCCACGTTTTTTGTACGGAATTTAATCACTGCGCCATCGGTTTTCGCGCCAGTTCGCGGGCCGACGTATTGACCACCAGCAGGCCGGCCACAATCAGCGCCGCCACGGCCACGTACAATGCCGGTTCCAACCTGTGGGTCAATGCGGTTGACAACGCCGACAGAGTCGGGCCGACCAGTTGGCCAATCGCATAACCGGTGGTCAGCAGTCCCGCCATATAACGGGCATGGTTGGGTGCCAACTCACGGCCATGCTGGATCGACAGCTGCACCACGCTGAGGAAGCCGCCACCGGTCAGCAACGCGCCCAGTGCCAACCCGGCAACCCCCGGCACGATTTCCGCGCTTAACACCCCCAATGCCTGTACCCACAAGGTTATCGCCAGACGAGTTTGAGTGGTCAGACGGTGACGGGTCATAATGCCGATAGCAATCCCCAGCACCGCCGCACCGCCGAAGATTGGCCAGACAAATTGTGCGAACAGGCTGCCGGGAAAACGCGCAGCGGCCATTTGCGACAGAAAAGTCGCCGGCAGGATATAGCCAAAACCCGCCAGGCTATAGCTCCACACCAGGCGCTTCAGCGCCGGGGTCAGCAGCAGCGGCTCAGGTGCCACGTCAGGACGATGCAATTCGCCGGCCTTCGGCAGATTAATGCTGATCGCGCCAATCAATACCAGCGCCAGTACGCCATAGACCAACCAGGCCTGTGACGCGGTCAACGCCAGGCTGTGGATCCCCACCGCCAGCATGCCGCTGATAAAAATCCCGGCCCCAGGGCCGGCAAATACCGCCGCGCTGAGCGCCGGTCGGCCATAGTGCGCCAACCGCTCGTTGGTCCAGGCCGCCACCAGCACCATCGACCAGCCGCTGGCCCACCCAATGAAGAAACGCACCGCACCGTGCCACCACTCCCCCTGCACCCAGGCGGAAAGCAGCGTCAAGATCACCGCCCCCCACACGCCCAACCACAGCCGACGTTCCACGTGTCGGCTGGCGCGCATGGCGTCATAAGCGCCGCACAGATAGCCCAGATAGTTAATGGCGGCCACCAGCCCGGCGCCGGTCAGGGTGAACTGGTGCTCGGCTATCATCAGCGGCACCTGCGGAGTAAAGGCGAAACGCCCAATCCCCATGGCAACGATCAACGCAATAAAACCGCTCAGGGCAATTCTTAAGGCCATGTAGAGTTATCCATACTGTTAAAAGAAAGTTGCCAGTATCATGCAGCAGTATTACACTCACAAAAACTGAATAATACTCATCAAGTTCATCACGAAAAGAGAAGACAATGGATCTGACCCAGCTCCGCATGTTTTGCAGCGTCGCCGAAACCGGCTCCGTCGCCCGTGCCGCAGAGCAATTGCACCGCGTCCCCTCGAACCTGACCACACGCCTGCGTCAGCTCGAACAGGAACTGGGCACCGATCTGTTTATCCGTGAAAAGCAGCGACTGCGCCTGTCACCGATGGGCCATAACTTTCTCTGTTATGCCAACCGTATCCTGGCGCTAAGCGAAGAAGCCATGAGCATCACCCATGCCGGTGAGCCGGCGGGGAACTTCGCCATCGGCTCGATGGAAAGCACCGCCGCGACCCGGCTGCCCACCCTGTTGGCGGCGTATCATCAGCGTTTCTCGCAGGTGTCGCTGTCGCTGACCACCGGCACCTCCGGCGAGATCACCGAGCGAGTCCGCGCCGGTACGCTGGCGGCCGCGCTGGTCGACGGGCCGGTGCAGTATGACGAACTCAATGGCTGTATTGCTTTCCCCGAACACATGGTGGTGATTTCCTGTCTCGACCACCTGCCAATCCATAACGCCAAAGATGCCAAGGGCGAAACCCTGTTTGCCTTCCGCGCAAGCTGCTCTTACCGTCTGCGACTGGAGTCCTGGTTCAAGCGCGAAGGTGCGCTACCGGGGCAGATTATGGAGATCCAGTCCTACCACGCCATGCTGGCCTGCGTCGCCAGCGGTGCCGGGCTGGCGATGATCCCGCATTCGGTACTTAGCCTGCTGCCGGGCCATGAACGGGTGAAAGTACACACCCTGCCGGACGACATTGCCCAGACTGCCACCTGGCTACTGTGGCGACGCGACGCCTTTGGCCCGAATGTACGCGCCCTGAAAGAATTAATTATTGAACAGGCAGAAACCGTTACGGTTGAAAATACTGCCCATGACTTACCCGATGCTATCGACATAGCCTGATTTAAAAAATAGACCACTGGAGACTATGATGGAAATGATCAAAACCCGTGCCGCCGTTGCCTGGGGACCGAACCAGCCGCTGAAGATCGAAGAAGTCGATCTGATGCCACCGCAAAAAGGCGAAGTGCTGGTGCGGATCGTCGCCACCGGTGTCTGCCACACCGACGCCTACACCCTGTCCGGCGCCGATCCCGAAGGCGTGTTCCCGGCAATCCTCGGCCATGAAGGCGGCGGCGTGGTGGAAGCCATTGGCGAAGGCGTGACCAGCGTGGCGGTCGGCGATCACGTGATCCCGCTGTACACCCCGGAATGCGGCGAGTGCAAATTCTGTAAATCCGGCAAAACCAACCTGTGCCAGGCGATCCGCGCCACCCAGGGCAAGGGCCTGATGCCGGACGGCACCACCCGCTTCTTTAAAGACGGCAAGCCTATTTTCCACTACATGGGCACTTCAACCTTCTCCGAATACACCGTGGTACCGGAAATCTCACTGGCCAAAATCAGTAAAGAAGCACCACTGGAAGAAGTCTGCCTGCTCGGCTGCGGCGTTACCACCGGCATGGGTGCGGTTATCAACACCGCCAAAGTGCAAAAAGGCGATACCGTTGCCATCTTCGGCCTTGGCGGCATCGGTCTGTCGGCCATTATCGGCGCACAGATGGCCGGTGCAGGTCGCATCATCGGCATCGATATCAACACCAGCAAGTTCGATCTGGCACGCAAACTGGGTGCTACCGATCTGATCAACCCGAAAGACTACGATAAGCCGATTCAGGACGTGATCGTTGAACTGACCGACGGCGGCGTTGATTTCTCCTTCGAGTGTATCGGCAACGTCAACGTAATGCGTTCAGCGCTGGAATGCTGCCATAAAGGCTGGGGCGAATCCGTGATTATCGGCGTCGCCGGCGCGGGTCAGGAAATCTCTACCCGTCCGTTCCAACTGGTGACCGGTCGCGTCTGGCGCGGTTCTGCCTTTGGTGGGGTGAAAGGCCGTTCGCAACTGCCGGGCATCGTCGATCGTTATATGAACGGCGAATTCGCGCTGAATGACTTTATTACCCACACCATGGGCCTGGAGCAGATTAACGAGGCGTTCGATTTGATGCACGAAGGCAAATCCATTCGTTCCGTTATTCACTTCGACAAAAAATAAGCCAGGAGGCAGAGATGACCTTGTCATTAGAACTTCTCGAAGAGCACCGCATGTTTGGCGGCTGGCAACAGCGTTACCGCCATGCGGCGCAGAGCCTGAATTGCAACATGACTTTCAGCATCTATCTGCCGCCACCGCGCGATGATAACCCGCCGCCGGTGCTGTACTGGCTGTCGGGGCTGACCTGCAATGACGAAAACTTCACGCTGAAGGCCGGTGCGCAGCGTATCGCCGCCGAGCTGGGGCTGGTATTGGTGATGGCCGACACCAGCCCGCGCGGCGACGACGTGCCAAATGATGAAGGCTACGATTTGGGCCAGGGCGCTGGCTTCTATCTGAATGCCACCCAAGCACCGTGGGACAAGCATTTTCGCATGTACGACTACATCAGCGATGAGCTGCCGGCGTTGATTAACCAGCATTTCAGCGTCAGCGATCGCCAGTCGATTTTCGGCCATTCCATGGGCGGCCACGGCGCACTGATGATGGCGTTCCGCAATCCGCAGCGCTTCCGGTCGGTATCGGCGTTCGCACCGATCGTCAATCCCTGTCAGGTGCCCTGGGGACGTAAAGCCTTTGCCGCCTATTTGGGCGACGACGAAAGCCAGTGGCTGCAGTATGACAGCTGCCACCTGCTGGCCAACGGCGCGGAAAAAATGCCGGTATTGGTGGATCAAGGTGACGACGATCAGTTCCTGGCGGATCAACTGCAGCCGGCAAAACTGGCCGAGCTGGCACGCCAGCGCGACTGGCCGCTGATCCTGCGCATTCAGCCGGGCTACGATCACAGCTACTTCACCATCGCCAGCTTTATCGAAGACCACCTGCGCTTCCACGCCGAACATCTGTTCCGCTGATCATAAAACCGTAACGGTGCTTGCGAAAATTGCTATCGTAAGCACTTATTACGGCTACCGCTTATTCCCGGCCATTAAACCAATAATAAAAATTCTCAACTGAAGTCATTACCGCCTTCACGCCAAAAAAGGCGAAAACCGCCACGGCAATATCCACATAGCTATTATGAGGCTTCATAAGAGCCAGTGAAGAGTATTGAATTAAATCAAATGATATCCATATCCATAAAGCGACATATATAACGTCTTTCATTTGATATTCCATTGATGCGGGAGATATTACCAACGGCACTGACCATTCACACTATTAGGGCTATTATTTCCCCCCAGGGCATCCTGTCACCCCTCGGCCAGGAGTCAGCGTTACCGCCAGAAATTAAATCAAGATCATGCGATGTTAACTCACGAATAGTCATATTATTCACTCCATGAACTAAAGTTATTAACCTCTCACGAATAGACACATCGGACAACCATGGCGATAATATAATCATGAGAGAGAAGCGCAAACTTTAATTATTAAAAACGTGACGAGAGCAATAGATTAATCATGTATCCCTCGGTTAATTACCGACAATACTAAAACACTCTCTTTAATTAAAAAACTAAAAACTTAGCATAATAATATTGAGGTGAATTAATCTTATTCAGTACATTAGTATTCTCTAACGCTAAAAATCATGAAATATTTTCGATGCCGTTATACCAGCGGTAGAAGGCTTGCATCAGGTTACAAACCTTCCAGATACCAAAATACACCAGTAAACCAACAACCACATCGACATAGCTGATATCGGGGTAGGCTACCAGAAGCGACGAGTTGCGTACCAGGCTGTGCCCCCCCAGATAGGTGATAATATAAATCAGCATGCCTGTTTTAATTCCCTTTTTACTCATATTGCTCATAGCCAGCTCCTTTGGACTAAAAAACAGTTATCCCTTCAACTTCAGATCCAACGCATCGCGCAAGCCATCCCCCAGCAGGTTAAACGCCAGCACGGTAAGGAATATCTCCGCCACACTAAACATCACATACAATAATAAAAAATTAAGGCAAACTCACTACCGAGCGGGATCAGAAACCATCGATCAAAAAATCAATAGCACCCTTAATTTGATTTCTCTGTTCACTGGCACTGCCGGCGATATCTCCTATCTGCGATAGCCTTATGCTGGCCATTTCATGTGTCATCGCCAGGTAACGCTCGCCATTGACTTCAATTTCTGGACATAAACGCGCAGAAATTGGGGTTCTGACTCTGGCCATAGGGTAGAGAGGGATCACTAACCTCGTCGACAACGCATCAATGAGATCGCTTTGAACATCCAGCAGATAGGGATAGGCCGATGTGGGGTGAGTATTATGATAAACCGTGAACTGCATACTCAGAACACCCGATATTCATCAGATAACACACCATTCTCTTCGGAAATACGATTGAGTTCCTCCAGTGCAGGACGATTTTCCTCACGCCATTGTTGGATCTCAATATCGCGCACTCGCGCATGTAAAGCATCAGCCAGTACTGAAGATACATTGACGCCGAGAGACTTGGCTTTCTGGAAAAGCTCGCGGTCAACAGTCACGTTTACCGTTTTCTTTGCAGAGTTACTATTGACCATGGTGATACCTCACCCCTGTTGTATACATGGATTAAATTATCATCAATTATACTCGCAACACAGGGAGGTGCCAATCGGAGGGTACACCCAAACCGATCGCAGCCCACCGAAAATTATCCCTTCAACTTCGGATCCAACGCATCGCGCAAGCCATCCCCCAGCAGGTTAAACGCCAGCACGGTGATAAATATCGCCAGGCTGGGGAAAATCGCCACGTGCGGCGCAATCACCATATCCGCCCGCGCCTCATTGAGCATTGCGCCCCATTCCGGCGTTGGCGGCTGAGCACCCAGCCCGAGGAACGACAGGCTGGCGGCGGTGATGATTGAAGTGCCGATGCGCAGGGTAAAATACACCACAATCGACGAAATTGTCCCCGGCAAAATATGCCGCATGATGATGGTCCAGTCTGACGCGCCAATGCTGCGTGCCGACTCGATGTAGGTCAGATGCTTCAACACCAGGGTGTTGCCCCGCACCAACCGGGCAAATGCCGGAATGCTGAAAATAGCCACGGCGATAATCACGTTGGCCATGCCGCTGCCCATAATCGCCACCACGCCGATCGCCAGCAAGATGCCGGGAAAGGCGAACAGCACATCACAGATACGCATGGTAATGCGATCCCACCAGCCTTCGTAATAGCCCGCCAGCAGACCCAGCAGCGTACCGATCAGCCCGCCCACCAGCACCGAGAACACCCCGGCGGCCAGCGAAATGCGGGTCCCCATCAGAATGCGACTGAAGATGTCTCGCCCCAGCGAATCCACACCCAGCCAATGCATCAGGGAAGGGCCTTCGTTCAGGCGGTCGTAATCAAAGTAATTTTCCGCGTCAAAGGGAACCAGATAGGGTGCCAGCAGCGCAGCAACCACCAACAGCAGCACCAATAGCGCAGCGACCAGCGCCACGCGTTGCTGACGGAACCGCCGCCAGAATTCATGCCACGGCGTTCGCACCGCGTTAGGGTCAATTGTCGGCATCGCCTTCAGTGCAGCGTCGCGTCGCCAATGCTTAATCATGCAGCGCCCTCATTTGTATCGTATTGCCGGGTTAATTGCCGCATACAGCAGGTCCACCAACAGGTTAATCAGAATAAACTCCAGAGAGAACAGCAAGACTTCGGCCTGGATCACCGGGTAATCGCGCATCTCCACCGAATCGACCAGCAGCCTGCCCAACCCCGGCCAGTTGAAGACCTTCTCCACCACGATCGAGCCGCCGAGCAGGAAGCCAAACTGCAACCCCATCATGGTGACAACCGGGATCATCGCGTTGCGCAGCCCGTGCTTCACCACCACCATGGTTTCGCGTACGCCTTTGGCGCGCGCGGTACGCATGTAGTCTTCCTGCAGCACCTCGACAAACGAAGCGCGGGTAAAACGCGCCATCACCGCCGCAACCGCAGCTCCAAGGGTGATGGAAGGCAAAATATAGTGCCGCCAGCTGTCGGCGCCCACCGTCGGCAACCAACCGAGATTGACGGAAAACACCTGCATCAGCAGCATACCCAGCGCAAAAGCGGGGAACGAAATCCCGGAGACCGCCAAGGTCATGCCGAGACGATCGGGCCAGCGGTTACGCCACACGGCAGACACCATGCCGATGCCCATACCGAAAATCACCGCCCACAGCATGCTGCTCAGGGTCAGCCACAGGGTCGGTAGAAAGCGCGAGCCGATCTCTTCGCTCACCGGACGCTTGGAAACCATCGAGGTACCGAAATCCCCCTGCAGCGCATTGACAAAAAAGTGCGCGAACTGCTGCGGCAGCGGCTTGTCCAGCCCCAGATCCTTACGCACCAGTTGCACTACCGCTTCGTCGGCCTCCGGCCCTGCCGCCAGCCGCGCCGGATCGCCAGGCAGCATATGGACGAACAAAAACACCAACACCGCGACAATCAGCAGCGTCGGGATCAGGCCCAGCAGTCGTTTAAGAAAATAATTAAGCATCTTGGGTGCGTCCCTTCACCCCGCCCTCCAGGAGAGCGGGGATCGGTGCCTTATTTAAGATCGGCATTATCAAAGTTGAACGAGGTATCCGGCATCACGTAAAAGCCGCTCAGCTGTTTATTGTTAGCCGACAGCAAGCGCTCGGTGGCCAGGAAGATCCACGGCGCATCTGCCCAGATTCGATCCTGCGCGTCCTTGTACAGTTTCTGCTTTTCGGCACGGTCAGTGGTCGCCAGCGCGCCGGTCAGATCCTGATCCACCTGCGGATTACTGTAGAACGCGGTATTGAACTGCTTTGGCGGCGCTGCCTGGGTTGAGAACAGCGGTGACAAGGCCCAGTCCGCTTCACCGGTTGATGCTGACCAGCCGGTATAGAACATACGCACGCCGGTGTCTTTCACCCCAACGCTTTCCACCTGGGCCGCGCGCTGACCGGCATCCATCGCCGTCACCGTCACTTTCACGCCCACCTGCGCCAGCTGCTGCTGGGCAAACTGCAGCACTTTCTGCGCGGTGCTGTGGTTATGAGACGACCACAGGGTGGTGGTGAAACCGTTAGGATAACCGGCCTCTTTCAGCAGTTCGCGCGCCTTGGCCGGATCATAAGGCCACGGCTGGTAACGGGTGGCAAAATCGATCGCCGGCGGCACCGGGCCTTCCGCCGGAACGGCGTAGCCGGAGAACGCGACCTTGATCAGCGCATCTTTGTTGATGGCGTAGTTCAACGCCTGACGCACTTTCAGGTTATCGAATGGCTTTTGAGTCACGTTCAGGCTGATATAACGCTGCAGGATCGACGGCGCGGCCACCAAATCGAGCTTGGCATTGCCTTCCAGCACCTTGGCCTGCTCATACGGGATCGGGAAGGCGAAGGTCGCTTCACCGGTCTGCAGCATGGCGGCGCGGGTATTGTTATCCACGACCGGCCGCCAGGTGATGCTGTCGAGCTTCGGCAGCCCCGATTTCCAGTAACCGTCAAACTTTTTCACCTTGACGAAGTCGGTCTGGTTCCAGGTCACGAACTGATAAGGACCGGTGCCCACCGGGTGGAAGCCGATCTCTTTGCCGTACTGCTTCAGCGCGGCCGGCGAAATGATCACTGCCGCCGGGTGCGCCAGGTTGTTGATAAAGGCCGAGAATGGCGCTTTCAGCACGATCTTCACCGTATTGGCGTCCACCACTTCGGTTTTGTCGATCATTTTGAACAGGTTGTAGCGCTTGAGGTGGTTGTCCGGGTTGCTGGCGCGATCCAGGTTCACCTTCACCGCTTCGGCGTTAAACTCGGTGCCGTCATGGAATTTCACCCCCGGATGCAGCTTGAGGGTGTAAGTCAGGCCGTCTTTGCTCACCTCGTAGCTGTCCGCCAGCACGTTCACCAGCTTCATGTCTTTATCAAAACCGAACAGGCCCTGATAGAAGGATTTGGCCACCGCCTGCGACAGCGTGTCGTTGGCATCATAGGGATCAAGCGTGGTGAAATTGGACGCGACGGCGATCACCGCATCTTTCGCAGCCCAGGCTGGGCCGGCGACCGCGGCCGCCAGCAGCACGGCGCCCGCTAATGCCTTACGTTTGAATGAGTGCTTCATGGTGCTTGTCTCTCCTGAGGTCACTAAAAGGCACCGGCGATCGGATGGCGGGCGACAAAATGCCCCGGTCCAACCTGCACTAGCGGTGCGGTAACGGGTTCATCGCCCAGCGCGCGGATCGGGCTGGGGATTTCATCAACCAACAGCGGCTGGCGTTTATAAGCATGGTTAGGATCGGCCACCGGCACCGCCGCCATCAGCTTGCGGGTGTAAGCGTGCTGCGGGTTCTCAAACACCGCCCGACGTGGGCCAATCTCGACAATCTGCCCGAGATACATCACCGCAACGCGGTGACTGATGCGCTCTACTACCGCCATATCGTGCGAGATAAACAAAAAGGCGATGCCGAACTCACGCTGCAGATCGAGCAGCAAATTGACGATTTGCGCCTGAATCGACACGTCGAGCGCCGACACAGATTCGTCAGCGATCACCACTTTGGGATTAAGCGCCAACGCGCGCGCAATGCAGATTCGCTGCCGCTGGCCGCCGGAAAACTCATGCGGATAACGGCGCGCATGCTCTGGTTTAAGCCCGACGCGTTCCAGCAGCCAGGCCACGCGCTCTTGTGCCGCCTTGCCACGCGCCACGTTATGCACCAGCAGCGGTTCCATGATCGAGAACCCGACGGTCAGACGCGGATCGAGCGAGGCGTAAGGGTCCTGGAAGATAAACTGAATGTCCCGCCGCAGGTGCTGCAGCGCCGGGCCTTTCAACTGATTGATTTGACGACCGTCAAAGGTAATGGTGCCGCGCTGGCTGTCCACCAGCTTCAGCAACGAGCGGCCGGTAGTGGATTTGCCGCAGCCGGACTCTCCCACCAGCCCCAGCGTTTCGCCGGGGTAGAGATCAAAACTGACATTTTCCACCGCATGCACTTGCCGGGTGACGCGATTTAAAATACCGCTGCGGAGGTCAAAGCGCGTAACCAGATTTTCTACCCGCAGGATCGGCGTCGACCCTGGCGGTACGGTATCCTGTGGCCCGCCATTGTCTGCGCCGTTCGGCAACGGGAATTTCGCCGGGAAGTCCAACTCCGCCATGGATCCCAGCCTGGGCACCGCCGCCAGCAGCGCTTGGGTGTAGGGCTGCTGCGGCGCAGCAAACAGTTCGCGCACCGGCCCCTGCTCCACCTGTTCCCCCTGACGCATGACCAGTACCCGATCGGCAATTTCGGCCACTACGCCCATATCGTGGGTAATAAAAATCACCCCCATCTGCATTTCCTGCTGCAGTACGCGGATAAGCTGCAGGATTTGCGCCTGAATGGTGACGTCCAGCGCGGTGGTAGGTTCATCGGCAATTAATAAGGCAGGCTTGCAAGACAGCGCCATGGCGATCATCACCCGCTGGCGCATGCCACCGGAGAGCTGATGGGGATAACGGTTAAGTACGTCTTTGGCCTCGGGAATGCGCACCAGATCGAGCATCTGCAAAGCGGCTTGTCTGGCGGCGCGGTGGTCCATCGCCTGATGCAGGCGCAGAGATTCGGCGATCTGTTCCCCTACCGGGAATACCGGGTTCAGCGAGGTCATCGGTTCCTGAAAGATCATCGCCATATCGGCACCGCGCACCGTGCGTAAAGTGCCCTGACGTGCGTGGGCCAGATCGAGCACCTCGCCGTTACGCCGACGAAAGGGCATTGTCCCGCTGACGATGTTGCCACCGCCCTGTTCGACCAGGCGCATCAATGCCAGAGAGGTGACAGATTTACCCGAACCGGATTCACCGACGATCGCCAGCGTCTCGCCACGATCGAGATCGAATGACAGGTTGCGCACCGCTTCTACGGTATCGCCCTGCTGTTGAAACTGGACGCTCAGATCGCGCACCGACAGCACGCGCTGCGGCGGCAATAATAGCCCGGCGTCGGCCGCAAGCGGCATTAAGGCATCGGTCATGCACCCTCCTGGCGATCGGTCAGCGGTAAATCCCTACGGACGGCGCATCGCCGACATAACCGAAACCGCGGTACATGCCTTCACTGTTGAAAGGCAGCGCCACGTTGCCGTGACTGTCGATGGCAATCATGCCGCCGCTGCCGCCCATCGCCAGCAGTTTTTCCATCACCACCCGGTCGGTGGCCTGCTGCAGACTGAGCCCCGCGTACTCCATCAATGCGAAAACGTCATAAGCCGACACGCCGCGCATGAAGGTTTCCCCGGTACCGGTGCTGGAGACAGCCACCGTGGCATTGTTGGCGTAACAACCGGCACCGATGATCGGCGTATCCCCCACCCGACCGGCCTGTTTGTTGGTCATACCGCCCGTCGAGGTTGCGGCCGCCAGATTGCCCAGGGCATCCAGCGCCACCGCGCCAACGGTACCGAATTTACGATCGGGGTCAATCGGCTCAGCGCTTTGCGCTGCGCCATCATGATCGAGCAGCACGCGCCCCAATTCCGCCTGAGCGCGGTGCAGTTGGTCAAAACGTGGTTGGGTAAAGAAGAAATCGGGTGCGACCATTTCAAGCCCGTGGGCGGCGGCAAATTTTTCTGCCCCCTCACCGGCGAACAGCACATGCTGGCTGTTTTCCAGCACCGCGCGCGCAGCCAACACCGGATTGCGTATCCGGCTGACGCAGGCCACGGCACCGGCATCGCAGGTACGCCCATCCATCACGCAGGCGTCCAGTTCGTGGGTGCCCTGATGGGTGAATACCGAGCCTTTACCGGCATTAAACAGCGGGCACTCTTCCAGCAGCCTCACCGCTTCGGTGACCGCGTCCAGGGCGTTGCCACCCTGGGCCAGGATCTGCTGACCGGCGACAACGATGTCGGACAACGCCTGAATATACTCCTGTTCCTTTCCAGCACTCAGCGCCGCACGGGTAATTGCGCCCGCGCCGCCATGAATGGCAATCACTGGTTTGCTCATTTGCCTGTCACCCTGTGTTAATCCTGCCAATCCCGCCCCTCATTGAAGGGGAAATAGATTCACCTCGGCGGCAGCCCACAACGCGGCGGCCGGCAAGGCGACGGGTATAATTATTATTCGGCCTTTTCCCGACTATATTTAGCCGCGCAATCGAAGTAAAGCATAAAGTCTTCGCCCAGCTTTTAGCGTAGCCCGCTTAGATTATTTCGCACATTGAAATAGCTTAATGTAATAAAAACAGAGAGTTATGAAGTAGCAAAATCGCTTTGAATAACAGTTGGGATTTTTGGTAAAAACCCATAAGGGACACACAGTAATTACCGGAAAAAATAATCGATATCTCTAAATATCCAGCCGATGTGCGTTCAACCTGCTGTTTTTAAGCCGGCTGAACGCAGATGATCAATATTTAGAATCCTGACCCCGGCAACAGCAGAAATGCTTCTTCCTCCGGGGTTGAGACTCGGCCTAATATCGCATTGCGGTGCGGGTAACGGCCAAAACGGTCAATAATGGCTTTATGCCGCACTTCAAACTCCAACTGCTCGGCATTGCCCAATTCACTGTACAGCGCCAAAGCCTGTTGATGGATCAACGCCGACTCCGAATGCATAAACGGCAAATAGAGAAAGCCCCGTTGCTCTGGCGTGAGTCGTGCACATTGCCCACTACGCACCGCTTCCTGCGCCAGCACCAACGCCATACAGTCGCTGGCAAATGAACGCGGCGTGCCGCGGAACAGGTTGCGACTGAACTGATCGAGCACGATCACCTCGGCCAACCGCCCCTCGATGGTTTCGCGCCAGTGCGCCAGCTCACCGGCGGCGGCGGCCTGCCAGATCTGACCAAAGCGCGTATGCAACAGGCGATCGAAATCATCGTCCTTTTTGAACCACATTGCCGGTTCGATCTCGTCAAACCAAAAGTCTAATACCTGTCTGTGCATCACTGCCTCCCGTTGTTTACTTCAGCATAGCATCCTTCATAATACCCCCACTTTGCCGCTATTTGTCGCGCACCCTGATTACGGAGTTCTTTATGGATCATTGCCATACTTCCGATCTTATTTCCCTGGAGCAGGCGCTGGAGAAGATACTCAGCCAGATCTCCCCCCTTCAGCAAACCGAATCCATTGCCCTGACCGCCGCCGCCGGCCGCATTACCGCCGCGCCGGTCATTTCGCCGATTGATGTACCGCCCTTCGCCAATTCGGCCATGGACGGCTACGCCTTGCGCCTCGCCGACCTGCAAGCCAACGCGCCGCTGCCGGTCGCGGGCAAAGCTTTTGCCGGTGCTCCATTCGACGGCGACTGGCCAGCCGGTACCTGCGTACGCATCATGACAGGCGCGCCAGTCCCAGCAGGGGCCGAGGCGGTGATCATGCAAGAGCAGGCAGAAGTCGGCGATGCCGGCGTGCGCTTCACTGCCGAAGTGCAAGCCGGGCAAAATATTCGCCTGGCGGGGGAAGATATTCGCCAGGGTGCCGGGGTTTTACCTGCGGGTATCCGGCTGGGCGCGGCTCAGTTGCCGCTGTTAGCCTCGCTCGGCGTCGCCGAGGTGCAGGTAGTGCGTAAGCTGAAGGTAGCGGTGTTCTCCACCGGCGATGAGTTACAGCCGGTCGGGCAGCCGCTGCAGGCGGGTCAAATTTATGATACCAACCGCTTTGCCGTGCGCCTGATGCTGGAACAATTAGGGTGCGAAACGCTGGATTTGGGCATTATCCGTGATGATCAAAACGCGCTGCGCGCCGCTTTCGAGCAGGCGGATCGCCAGGCCGATGTGGTGATCAGCAGCGGCGGCGTCTCGGTCGGTGAAGCCGACTACACCAAGCAGATGCTCGATGAGCTGGGCGAAGTCGGCTTCTGGAAGCTGGCGATCAAGCCCGGCAAACCCTTTGCCTTCGGCAAGCTCAAACAGGCCTGGTTCTGCGGCCTGCCGGGCAACCCGGTTTCCGCTGCGCTGACCTTCTACCAACTGGTGCAGCCGCTGTTGGCGAAGCTGGCGGGCCACAGCGATTGGCATTTGCCACCGCGTTTGCAGGCTCGGGCCCTGACCCCCTTGAAGAAAGCGCCGGGACGCCTTGATTTTCAGCGCGGCGTATTTAGCAGCAACGCCCAGGGCGAGCTGGAAGTGAGCACCACCGGCCATCAAGGATCACACGTGTTCAGTTCGTTCAGCCAGGGTAACTGTTTTATCGTGCTGGAGCGCGAACGCGGCTCCGTGGCGGTGGGCGAAAAAGTGGACATTGAGCCCTTCAACGCCTTGCTGAGGAGCTGAGCATGCTGCCGGAATTAACCGATGCCGAAGCGCTGCGCTATAACCGCCAGATTATCCTGCGTGGTTTTGACTTCGACGGCCAGGAAAAGCTGAAGGCCGCCCGGGTGCTGATTGTCGGCCTCGGCGGGTTAGGCTGTGCTGCCGCCCCCTATCTGGTCGCGGCAGGCGTAGGCCACCTGACGCTGGTTGATTTCGACACCGTTTCGCTCTCTAACCTGCAGCGCCAAATCCTGCACCGCGACGCGCGCATCGGTATGGCGAAAGTTGAATCGGCCCGTCTCGAACTCAGTGCCATCAACCCACATACTCAGATAGAAACGGTTGACGGACAGCTGGACGACGACCAGATGGCGGCGCAGATTGCCGCCTGTGATTTGGTACTGGACTGCACCGACAACGTGGCGACGCGCAATCTGCTGAACCGCCTCTGCCATGCTCATCGCAAACCCCTGGTGTCCGGCGCGGCGATCCGCATGGAGGGGCAGCTCGGCGTCTTCACCTATCAGCCCGGTGAACCCTGCTACCGCTGCCTGAGCCGGTTATTCGGCGACAACGCCCTCACCTGCGTCGAGGCCGGGGTCATGGCGCCGCTGGTGGGCACCATCGGCACGCTGCAGGCAATGGAGGCGATCAAACTGCTGACGCAGTACGGCCAACCGCTCACCGGAAAACTGCTGATGTTTGATGCCATGACGATGCAGTTCCGCGAGATGAAGCTGCCGAAGGATCCGCAGTGCGAAGTTTGCGGCGGGGAATAGCAGGGACAAAAAAGGCGGGAATGCTCCCGCCTTAGTTTGATGACAGATTCGTCACCGATTATCTCTTCGGGCGCAGCATGCCGCGTCCCTGCCGCTGGGTTAAACGATACCCTGGCTACGCAGATAATCTTCGTAGTTGCCGGTAAAGTCGATCACCTTGGTCGGCGTCATTTCCAGTACCCGGGTCGCCAACGAGCTAACGAATTCACGGTCGTGGGAAACGAAGATCAAGGTGCCTTCGTACATTTCCAGCGCCATGTTCAGCGACTCGATGGATTCCATATCCAGGTGGTTGGTCGGTTCATCCATAACCAGGATATTAGGGCGCTGCATCATCAGCTTGCCAAACAGCATGCGGCCCTTCTCACCCCCAGACAACACCTTCACTTTCTTCTTGATGTCGTCCTGGCTGAACAACAGACGGCCCAGCACGCTGCGCACCGCCTGCTCGTCGTCTTTTTCCTGCTTCCACTGGCTCATCCAGTCGAACACCGTCAGGGTGTCATCGAATTCGTATTCGTGGTCCTGAGCGTAGTAACCGATCTTGGCATTTTCAGACCATTTCACGGTACCGCTGTCCGGCAACGTATCGCCCACCAGCGTTTTCAGCAGGGTAGATTTACCGATACCGTTCGGCCCCAGCACCGCCACTTTCTCGCCCACTTCAACCATCAGGTTGAACTTGCTGAACAGAGGACCGTTGTCGAAGCCTTTGGCCAGCGCTTCCACTTCCAGCGCGTTACGGAACAGTTTTTTGTCCTGTTCGAAACGGATGAACGGGTTCTGACGGCTTGAAGCCTTAATCTCTTCCAGTTGGATCTTGTCGATCTGGCGGGCGCGCGAGGTTGCCTGCTTGGATTTGGAGGCGTTGGCACTGAAGCGGCTCACGAATGATTGCAGTTCGTTAATCTGCGCCTTCTTCTTGGCGTTATCCGCCACCAGACGTTCACGCGCCTGAGTGGCCGCCGTCATATATTCGTCGTAGTTGCCCGGATACACACGCAGCTCGCCGTAGTCCAGATCCGCCATGTGAGTACAAACCATGTTCAGGAAGTGACGGTCGTGCGAAATGATAACCATGGTGCTGTTACGTTCGTTCAGCACCTGCTCCAGCCAACGGATGGTGTCGATGTCCAGGTTGTTCGTCGGTTCGTCGAGCAACAGAATTTCCGGATCGGAGAACAGCGCCTGCGCCAGCAATACGCGCAGCTTGAAGCCCGGAGCGATTTCGCTCATCGGGCCATAATGTTGTTCAACCGGGATGCCGACGCCGAGCAGCAGTTCGCCGGCGCGCGCTTCGGCGGTATAACCGTCCATCTCGCCGTAGGCCACTTCCAGATCGGCCACTTTATAGCCGTCTTCTTCGCTCATTTCAGCCAGCGCATAAATGCGATCGCGTTCTTCCTTCACCGCCCACAGTTCGTTGTGGCCCATGATGACGGTGTCCAGCACGCTGTATTGCTCGAAAGCGAACTGATCCTGACGCAGTTTACCCAGGCGCTCGTTGGGGTCGAGGAACACGTTGCCGCCGCTCGGCACCAGATCGCCGCCCAGGATTTTCATAAATGTAGATTTGCCGCAGCCGTTGGCGCCGATCAAACCATAGCGGTTACCACCGCCAAACTTAACGGAGATGTTTTCAAACAGCGGCTTACTGCCAAACTGCATAGTGATGTTGTTAGTGCTTAACACAGCGCTCGCTCTTCATATCATTGGGAATGTGATTTGGCGCGCATTATGCCATAACGGGCAACAGAGATCGCGGGAAGTTTCGGTGACAATTTGAGCAAAGGTGCGGTGGCAGCCGAAGCCAGACAATACTCGGTACCACAAGGCCGGATACAATAAATCCCATCCGCTGAGTTAAGGGGCAGCTAATACACTCACCAGCATCCGTGCTTTAAGATACTGAAATAGACATCTTTAAACTTTTCTTTCCTTAAAATATCCCCTTTCAATACCGAAACCGGTTGATCCCACACTGGGGTGAAATTGGGTTCGCCGGTTTTGTTATTGAGCTTTTTTAAGCCACAGGCAGCATAAAGTTTCGCTTCTGGGGTTGCCTGCGGGTTATTGGCAATACGCAAGAAAACGGCCCCCGCATCCTGGTAGGTTAGGATTTCTATTACATCGGTTTCTCCGGCACTGCCAATGCCAACAAACCCGTTCATTCCCAAAGAGAAATGAGTCACCTTGGATAAATTATTTTCTGTCGCTTCACGGTGTTGCTCAGCGGCGTAGCCGTTGAGGGAACAGAAAGAAACAAAAACCAAAGTCATAGCGCTCAAGATCCTTTTCACAAAAACCTCCCTATTCAGCCAAGAATGAAAGTGACGATCGGACCAGCTCGGTGCGCCACACTACCACGGTATTCAGCCGGTTTTATAGCGGACCGGAATGTGCCTGGCTAAATTTTTGTTGATGCAGAACCTCGACAAACGCCCGTGACGCCGCGCTACGGTAGGCGTCCTTACGCTGCAACAGCACCGCTCGGCGAGCGGGCATGACCTCGTTAAGCCGTACCGTGTGCAACTGCGGGTTTTCCTGCGCAACCGCTGCCGGTAGCAGGGTAGCCAGTTGGCCACGGCGCACAATTTCAATGATGGCACCAATTGCGTTGGCCTCCATTGCTACCCGGGGGCGGATCCCCTGTCGACGACAATAATCGTCGATAAATTGACGGGTAGCGAAGTCCTCGCTCAGTAATACCAGCGGTTGCTGTTCGAACACCTGCGCACTCAAAGGCTCACGCTGTTGAACCAGCGGGTGCTGAGCCCCAACCATCATATTCAGTGACTCGGTAAACAGCTCCTCGGCCACGATATCCACCGATTGCGCCTGACTGAACGCGATCCCCACATCCAGCCGGTCTTCCGCCAGAAGCGCCTCAATCCTGTCCTGCGTCATTTCATGAATACTCACTGAAACGCCCGGGTAGCGCCGATAAAAATCATCGATAACCGGCCCCACCAGATAAGCGGTAAAGGTTGGCGTCATCGCCAGCCGCAGATTGCCGCGTTCCAGCGTCGCCACGTCGTGGATCGCCCGAGTGCCAGCTTCCAGATCCTGTAGCGCCAACCGGGCATAGCGCATCCAGGCCATACCGGCGTCGGTCAGCCGCACCGTACGGCCGGAACGATCAAACAACGGCGTGCCGAGGGTTTCCTCCAACTGTTTGATTTGCTGCGACAGCGTTGGCTGCGAGACATGCAGTGCTTCGGCGGCGCGGGTGAAGTTGCCCAGTTCGGCAACGGCAAGAAAATAGCGGATGTGTCGCAGTAGCATAACGCCTCTACTATTAGTAATTCCTATGGTAACCATTATAAATGGGTCTTAGACCCTATAGCCAGAGCGGCGCATCATGCCCCCATCGCTTAACAGCATCCTGATGGAGACAGCATGAAAGAGGTTATCGAGGGTTTTTTGAAGTTCCAGCGTGAGGCGTTTGTCGAACGTTCCGAACTGTTCCGGCAGTTGGCCACCCGCCAGAACCCACGCACCCTGTTTATCTCATGTTCCGATAGCCGGCTGGTGCCGGAACTGATCACCCAGCGTGAGCCCGGCGACCTGTTCGTGATCCGCAATGCCGGTAATATCGTGCCTTCGTTCGGCCCGGAACCGGGCGGCGTGTCCGCTTCGGTGGAATATGCCGTCGCCGCGCTCGGCGTGGAAGACATCGTAATCTGCGGGCATTCCGACTGCGGCGCTATGACCGCCATCGCCAGCTGCCAGTGCCTGGATCATATGCCGACGGTGGCGAACTGGCTGCGCTATGCCGATGCCGCCAAAGTGGTCAATCAGGCCTATCCGCATGCCTCTGAAGGTGAACGCGTCAGTTCAATGGTGCGCGAGAACGTCATTGCGCAACTGACCAATATCAAAACCCACCCTTCCGTGGCGCTGGCGCTTGAACAGGGCCGGTTGAAGTTGCACGGTTGGGTCTATGACATTGCCAGCGGTTGTATCGACGCGCTGGATGGCGAAACCCGCCGTTTTATTCCGTTAGCCACCAATCCTGAGGTTACAGCAACCCCTGCAGCATCCCGTTTTTAATCTGAATAAGGAGACAACATGACACAATCACTGCATCACTCATCCCCTCGCGAAACCTTGACCGACACCATCATGGCCGCCAAGATCCGCAAAAACCTGACCTTCGAAGCCATTAACCAGGGTACCGGCCTGAGTCTGGCCTTCGTCACCGCCGCCCTGCTGGGCCAGCATCCGCTGCCAGAACAGGCGGCACTGGTGGTGGCCGAGAAATTGGATCTGGATGAAGACGCTGTCCGTCTGCTGCAAACCATTCCGCTGCGCGGCAGCATCCCAGGCGGCGTACCGACCGATCCGACCATTTATCGCTTTTATGAAATGGTGCAGATTTACGGCTCCACGCTGAAAGCCCTGGTGCACGAACAGTTTGGCGACGGCATTATCAGCGCGATTAACTTCAAGCTGGATATCAAAAAAGTGCCGGATCCGGACGGTGGTGAACGCGCTGTAATCACCCTGGACGGGAAATACCTGCCAACCAAACCTTTCTGATCCTGACGATGCCGGCGACTTTTACCGTCGCCGGCAACGGATATTGTTCTTGGCAGTCTCAGCGTTTCACCCCATCTATTCACCGTATCTGACAAGGGTCAGACACTCTTCCTCGGTGGGGGCCACAAAGTATTGCGTGAGCAGGTCGAAGGTCTCTTCACTGAGCACAAAGGGATGTTCACCCTGTTCATTTCTGTGTTTTATCCGGCTCTTGCACTGCGCATTGCTGACGTCCAGAAAATGCAAGCAGTGCGCCACACCGGCTTCCTCCGCCAATTGTCTGGCCCATAAGCGCCGATCCGGCGTATTCATCGGAAAATCCATAACGACCGACAGACCATTGCGCAGCAGTTGCACCAAATGCTCGCTCAGCGCCTGCCTCAGGTTGGCGGAATAGCGAACATAGTCCTGAAGCGTGGTCATTTGTTGATGGTACAGCGTCGCCAACCAGCTATCTTCAACCATCAGCAGCGTATGGGGCTGCTGCGCCAGTCGATTTGCCAGGGTTGATTTGCCGGAACCGGCCTTGCCGCACATCACATGTAAAACGGCGTGGGAGGAATTATTCATAGCGTTCTCCTGAAGGTGAGTACCGGCAGGAGGGAAAAGATGACCCGCCTTACCGGCGGGTTTTAGCATGACAGAGACGCGCTATCCCACCACTCCGAGAATGGTGATAATAATCTGCGCGAATGAAACCTTGTTTATGCTCATACATTATCAATAAGACAAAAAGCAGAATGCTGTCAACATGTCATCTGCTGCTTCCCCAGGCATCACGGATAAAATCAGTAAAGACCTGCACTTTAGACAGCAGGTATCGGCGCGTGGGATAAACGGCAAACACTTGATAAGGTTCGGCAGCATGTTCGGAAAACAGCGGCAGCAGTCGCCCCGCAGCGATTTCCGGATCGGCGACGAAAGAAGGCAACGAGCCGATGCCCAAGCCTGCGAGGATCATATCGCGCAACATCAGGCTATTATTGGCGGTTGCACGCGGATTGATCGCTACGATCAAGTCATCGCCGCCGGCTGCGAATTGCCATTGCCCGGCTTTCTCAGCCAGTGAATAAGCCAAACAATCGTGATTGTGCAATTCATCCAGGCCCAGTGGTGTGCCGTGCTGGGCTAAATAAGCTGGAGCGGCGCAGATCCGCTGATGTACTTTGCCCAAGGAGCGAGCGCTGAGTGATGAGTCCGGTAAATGGCGCCGGATCCGCAGTGAAATATCAAAACCGGCAGCCACCACGTCAAGCACCCGATCGTCCAGCGTCAGTTCCACCTGCAGCTGTGGGTAGTTTTGCATAAATTTTGGCAGCAGTGGCGATAACACCATCAGGCCAAATGACAGCGGCGCATTAACCCTCAGCGTGCCCGCCACTCGCTGAGCACTGTCAGCCACCGACTGTTCCAGCGCGTCAAACTCGGCGAGTAATCTGCAAGCCTCATGATAATACCCTTGCCCCGCCTCGGTCAGGCTCATCGTACGCGTGGTGCGAACCAACAACAGCGTACCCAGCCGGGCCTCCAGCTGTTTGATCTGCTTGCTGAGGGCGGCTGGCGTTACCGAGAGATCTTCAGCGGCTTTGTAAAAACTGTTGCGCTCAACCACGCGACGGAATGCCCGCATCGCCAGTAAAACATCCATATCATTTCCCAAAAGTTAATTATTAATTAAATTAACCACAGATTATTAACCCCATCAACGTAAGTAAACTCCTGATCAATCACTTCCGACGTGAAGTGCAACACCCATTTGATCATCAAGGAGTGAAAAATGAAAAAGACCCTTATCGCCCTGTTACTGGGCCTTGGCAGCACCGCGACCTCATTCACCGCGGTGGCGCAACCAACAGCAAGCCTCGATGCACGCCATGCAGGATACGTTCAGCCACTGACGGCGGAAAATAGCCTGTTGCTGCTGGTCGATCTGCAAGATATGTTCGGTATGACCATCTCATCTATCGATCAAACGAACCTGGTCAACAACGCCACCGGCATCGCCAAGGCAGCAAAAGTATTCAATGTGCCAACCATTTTGGCTTCGGCTAACGCCCAAAGCTTCGCCGGCCCGTTTTTCCAGCAGGTGACACAAGCCCGCGCCGATCTAAAGGTTTATGACCGCACTGCCATTAATGTCTGGCAAGACTCTCGCGTGGTAGAACAAATCAAGCAGTCGGGACGCAAGAAAATTATTATTGGCGGCCTGTGGACAGCCAGCTGTGTGATGCTGCCGGCGCTGTCCGCGTTGGGGGAAGGCTATGAGGTGTACATCTTGTCGGACGTTACCGGCGATATCACCCCGGATAGCCAACAAAATGCCATGCAACGTCTGGTACAGGCCGGCGCCACGCCGGTGAACTGGGTAGCGCTGATGCTGGAATGGCAACAGGACTGGAGTCACAAAAAAACCGCCGGCGGCGTGCTGAAAATCGCCAGTGAGCATGGGGCAAGCTGGGGCATGGGGGCCAACTATGCCAGCGCGATGAAAGTCGGTAGCGAAGCCAAATAGCCCTGCCCCTACTAATCGCCCACGCCAACGGGCTTTTTACCCTGCGTGATAGCCGCGGCTGTCATGCGGGGTCTGTTCTCGCTGATCCAGACCATAATCCCGCACTACCTCCGCTACCCGCAGGCGATACTGCGCCAACACGCCATGGCGACCCCGTTTCTGTGCGGCCCGGTGCTGCTCGATATTTCGCCATTGCTGCACCGCCGCCTCATCGCGCCAAAAGGACAGTGACAGCAGCCGCTGCGGATCGGCCAGGCTTTGAAAGCGCTCAATGGAAATGAACCCGTCAATTTCTGCCAGCAACGGCTTCAGATCGGCGGCCAATTCAAGGTAGGTCTCACGCTGGCCGTCAGCGGCCTGCAACTCAAAAATAACGGCAATCATAAGGCGCTCCTGTCAGAGGTAAATTCAGGTATTCGTGCGTTTTGTGAACCCATCCTAACGGTGGACGCACCGCCATACTTCGCCTAATCTCGAAGTATGAATAACATCGATATTGAAGATCGTCTTGCGGCACTGAGCGGCGCCATTGCCGACCGCACCCGGGCTTGCATGCTGTGCCTGCTGATGGACGGTCGTGCTTATACCGCCACCGAGCTCAGCGCCGCAGTGGATGTAGCGGCCTCTACCGCCAGCGGCCATCTGGCGCGCCTGCAAGAACAGCGATTGATCGCCTGCGTCAAGCAAGGGCGTTACCGCTATTTCCGTCTGGCGGGACCGGCGGTAGCCACCGCTCTGGAAACGCTGATGGCGCTGGCCGGTGTCGAGAAACCCGTGGTGAAAAGCACCACCCCGACTTCGTTGCAATTCGCCCGCACCTGTTATGACCATCTGGCCGGCGAGATAGCGATAAAACTGCATGAGCGCCTGCATCAGCTAACCTGGTTAGAGGGTGAGGAAGACTACCGACTAAGCGAGGCAGGCCTAACGGCACTTACTCGGTTAGGCGTCGACTGTTCCCCTGCGCCTTCGCGAAGGCGCTTCGCCTGCGGCTGTCTGGACTGGAGTGAGCGCAAGGCCCACCTGGGTGGCGCATTGGGCGCCGCGCTGCTGACGACTTTCATCAGTCGCGGCTGGATTAAGCGCCAGTTGGAAAGCCGTGAACTACAGCTCACCGCCAGCGGGAAAAAAGCGTTGAAAGCACATTTTGACCTCACGGTTTAACCCCACGGCAGGGTAGTTTTGGTGCAATACTCAATAGGCAAACCGTCAACCCGAGGACTCTCCATGCTCAGTCAAACCCAATTTCCCATCACCAAACTGTGGCCGGCGCAGCATCCGGAACGGCTGCAGCTCTATTCGCTGCCCACGCCGAACGGGGTAAAAGTTTCCATCATGCTGGAGGAGATCGGCCTGCCGTATGAAGCTCACCTGATCGACATCGGCAAAAACGAAACCTGGACGCCAGAGTTTCTGTCGCTGAACCCCAACGGCAAGATCCCGTCCATCATCGATCCCGATGGCCCCGGCGGCAAACCTCTGCCTTTGTTTGAGTCTGGCGCTATCCTGCTTTATCTGGCGGAGAAAAGCGGCAAGTTCCTGCCGCAGGATCCCGCCCTGCGTTACGAAACCATCCAGTGGGTGTTTTTCCAGATGGCCGCCGTTGGCCCGATGTTCGGGCAGCTCGGTTTCTTCCACCGCTTTGCCGGACGTGAATACGAAGATAAACGCCCGCTCGAGCGTTATAAGAATGAGTCCAAACGCCTGCTGGGCGTACTGGAGAGTCGGCTTGAAGGCCGCGACTGGATCATGGGCCAGGATTACACCATCGCCGATATCTCGCTTCTGGGTTGGGTACGTAACCTGATCGGCTTTTACGAAGCCCGTGAGTTGGTCGAGTTCGATAGCTTCCCGCGGGTAGGACAATGGCTGGAGCGCGGTCTGGCCCGTCCGGCAGTACAACGCGGCTTGAATATTCCCGCCCGCAGCGAATAATGGATAGCCTGGGATAGCCGCCCGGCTATCCTTTTTTTCCCATTTACCGTCATAAAACTGTCATACCTCTGCACTACCCTCCTTCGTAACAAATTGATGCCAATTATAATTTTGTATTTCGAAAAGGAGCTTTCCCCCTATGCAGCAGTCCCTTTCCCTGATCGCCGGAGCTGTGTTATCCGCCTTACTCTGTTCCACCGCCTTCGCCGATGAAACCCCGGTCAATACCGCCGGACTTTCCGAGCGTGCGGCTCGCGGCAATATCGTTGAACCCGGCGGAGCACGTCGCCTGAGTGGCGATCAAACCGCTGCATTGAAAGCTTCGTTGTCTGATAAAACGGTCAAGAATGTGATTTTGCTGATTGGCGACGGCATGGGCGATTCGGAAATCACTTCGGCGCGCAACTATGCCGAAGGCGCAGGCGGCTATTTTAAGGGCATCGATGCCCTGCCGTTAACCGGCCAATACACCCATTATTCGCTGGACAAGAAAACCCACAAGCCGGATTACGTCACTGACTCCGCCGCCTCGGCGACTGCCTGGTCCAGCGGCGTAAAAACCTACAACGGTGCACTGGGCGTTGACGTTAACGGCAAAGACCAGCCGACGCTGCTGGAAATCGCCAAAGCGGCAGGTAAAGCCACCGGCAACGTTTCCACCGCAGAGTTGCAAGACGCCACACCTGCGGCGCAGATTTCCCACGTCACCTCGCGTAAATGTTACGGCCCGGAAGAGACCAGTGAAAAATGCGCAACCAACGCGCTGGAAAATGGCGGCCGCGGTTCGATCAGTGAACAGTTGCTCAAAGCCCGCGCCGACGTCACCTTAGGCGGCGGAGCAAAATCCTTTAATCAGTTAGCAAAAAGTGGCGAATGGCAGGGAAAATCACTGAAAGAGCAGGCAACTGCATTGGGTTATCAGTGGGTGGAAAACCTCGATGCCCTGAACGCCGTTAACGTCGCCAATCAGCAAAAGCCGCTGTTGGGGCTGTTTGCCGCCGGCAATATGCCGGTACGCTGGCAGGGGCCGAAGGCCAGCTATCACGGTAATCTCGATCAACCGGCGGTCACCTGTCAGAACAACCCGGCACGTACGGCCGATATCCCGACGCTGGCGGTCATGACCGAGAAAGCCATCGACCTGCTGAAAACCAACAAAAATGGTTTCTTCCTGCAGGTTGAAGGCGCATCGATCGACAAACAGGATCATGCCGCCAACCCGTGCGGCCAGTTCGGGGAAACTGTCGATCTGGATGAGGCCGTGCAAAAAGCATTGGAGTTCGCCCGTGCCGATGGCAACACCCTGGTGATCGTCACCGCTGACCATGCTCACTCCAGCCAGATTATCGCCGCCGACGCCAAAGCGCCGGGCCTGACGCAAATGCTGACCACCAAAGATGGCGCGCCAATGACCATCAGCTACGGCAACTCGGAAGAGGATTCGCAGGGCCACACCGGCACCCAGCTGCGTATTGCCGCCTACGGCCCGCATGCCGCCAACGTCGTCGGGCTGACCGATCAGACAGATTTGTTCTATACCATGCGTGACGCCATGGCGATCAAGTAAGCTAACGACCCCGTCCGCTGATTAATTAAACCCTGTTCATCGTTGCTCACGCCGGCGATGAACAGGGTTTTCGCCGTTTGAAACCTCCAGACTACTGCTATATTGTGGGACCTGTATTCCTCGCAAAAATGTTCTGCCCTGTCCGTAAACAAACCAATGTGATCCCACCCGACAATAAGGATGAGCTCTTGCATTTGATTACCCTGCCCTTCGACACCGAACGCCTGCAACTGCGCCGCTTCACGCCCGACGATCTCGAAGCCTACTCGACTTACCACCGTTTGCCGGAGGTCTATCGTTATCTGTATGCCCCCACCCCGGACAACGCGCAACTGGCCGATCAGCTTGCTCAGGCGATAGCTTCGCGCTTCAGTCAGGACGGCGATATTTTTTATTGCGCCGTCACCCTAAAGGACAGCGGAGAGTTGATCGGTGAAGTGTTGTTGAAACTGGCTAACCGCGCAGCCTTGCAAGCCGAGATCGGTTATATCTTCAACCCGGCCTACGCCGGTAAAGGTTATGCCGCCGAAGCCGTGCAAGCGGTGCTGGATCGTGGGTTTAATCAAGTGGGCTGCCACCGCATTTTTGCCCGGCTCGATGCTGCCAATCAGGGATCTATCGGGGTCGTCGAACGTCTGGGAATGCGCAAAGAGGCGCACCTGCGACAAAACGATCGTTTCAATGGCCAATGGGGTGATGAACTGATTTATGCTCTGTTGAAGGAGGAGTGGCGGCAGGCTTGAGCGCAAAAATGCCGCTAAGGCTCACCCGGCCCATGGTCGCCCGGAAATGCCCGGCGGCCATTTTCATTTTGTTACCTGCTGCTATTTGCCATTATTCCATAAATATTGTGTGATAATGGCATATCGTTTAAATCAGCGGCAATTAGACCTTATTAATTTAGCGGTTATATTTAAATAAAAATAATAAATGAATGATTCCTGCCTTTAATGGGCTTTTTTTAGTTACAAAAGTAGTTTTTAACAATATTGCAAACAATAATATCCCCGCAGTAACCAGAGTTGAACAACCTGTCCCCAGACAGCCTGTAATAATCCACTTTTCGTTAAGAAAACGATTAACAAAAAGACATTATCACTGTCACTCGGCTTAGCCGGGCGGGTTAGTTTTACTTATTTACAGGGTAACTCCCGATAAATTCTTTCACCTGCAATGAGTAGAATTTATACCCTATGAATTTCAAGTTGCGGCTAGGCGCCCAGCTCACTCATCCCCAGGTGCTTACTAAAGTCAAGTCACTCGGGTGAGCGAGTGCAGGTAACAACGCTGCAACTTGAAAGGCGACGGGTATACACACAAGAGATTTGATTAAATGAAAAAATTACTCGTCCTGATCTTCTGTCTGAACCTGTTTGGCGTTACGCAACAGGCGACGGCGGAAGAGAATAAGTCCGTTGATGTGGTACTGATCGGCGGTGGCATCATGAGCGCCACGCTGGGGACCTACCTGCATGAGCTGGAGCCAAACTGGTCCATCGACATGTATGAGCGCATGAACGGCGTGGCGGAAGAAAGCTCCAACGGCTGGAATAACGCCGGTACCGGTCACTCCGCCTTCGCTGAAATGAACTATACCCCGGAAAAAAAAGACGGCACCATCGACATCAGCAAAGCCGTGGTGGTTAACGAGTCTTTTGAAATCTCTCGTCAATTCTGGTCTTATCAGGTGAAAAATAACGTCCTGAAAGATCCAAAATCCTTTATCAACAGCGTGCCGCACATGAGCTTTGTCTGGGGTGACGATAACGTCAACTTCCTGCGCAAACGCTATGCCGCACTGCAGCACAGCACCCTGTTCCGTGGTATGGAGTACTCAGAAGATCCTAACCAGATTAAACAGTGGGCACCGCTGGTGATGAACGGCCGTGACCCGGCACAAAAAATTGCGGCGACCCGCATGCCGCTGGGTACCGACGTTAACTTTGGCGTGATCACCCACCAACTGGTGGACACGCTGACCAAAAACCCGAACTTCAAGCTGAACCTGAGCCATGAAGTCCGCGACATCAAGCGCAACGCCGACAACACCTGGCGCGTCACCGTGGCCGATCTGAACCGTGACGGCAAAGAAACCACCGTGAATGCCAAGTTCGTGTTTATCGGCGCGGGCGGTGCTTCTCTGACGCTGCTGCAGAAAACCGGCATTCCCGAAGCCGACGGCTACGGTGCCTTCCCGGTCGGCGGTCAGTTCCTGGTCACCACCAACCCGGAAATCGCTGACCAACACCTGGCCAAGGTTTATGGCCTGGCCAGCGTAGGTTCACCGCCGATGTCCGTTCCGCACCTGGATACTCGCATGCTGGACGGCAAGCGTGTCTTGCTGTTCGGACCGTTCGCCACCTTCTCCGGCAAGTTCCTGAAAAACGGTTCACTGTTCGATCTGTTGCACTCCCTGAGCACCTCGAACCTGATGCCAATGACCCATGTCGGTCTGGACAACTTCGACCTGGTGAAATATCTGGTGGGCCAGTTGATGATGAACGACGACGACCGTTTCGCCGCGCTGAAAGAGTATTTCCCTGATGCCAAACAGGCGGACTGGAAGCTGTGGACCGCAGGCCAACGCGTGCAGATCATCAAGAAAGACGCTGACAAAGGCGGCTTGCTGCAGTTCGGTACCGAAGTGGTCAGTTCCCAAGACGGCAGCATTGCCGCCCTGCTGGGGGCATCGCCGGGTGCCTCGACGGCAGCACCGATCATGTTGCATCTGATGGAAACCGTGTTCAAAGATAAAGTGGCTACGCCGGAATGGCAGAGCAAGCTGAAAGAGATCATTCCGTCCTACGGCCACAAGCTGAACGGCGATATTGAAATGACCAACAAGATCCGCGGCTACACCAGCAGCGTGTTGCAGTTGGACTATATCGAAGTGAAGCCGGAAACTAACTGATCCCCATCTTTCCCTCTTTCCTCAAGGCCGCCACGTGCGGCCTTTTTTATATCCCTGCAACCCGAAGAGCACGTTTAGCCACCTTTTTCCCCCGGGTTAACACTTGCGTAACCCGTCTCCGCGGCCTATTATCAAAGAACTAGCTTGGATAATTACTCTTACCTACTGTGACCTGAATGTCGTACCCGCAGGAGAACTAAAAAAATGGATCGCGTTAATATCATTCACGATTTGCTGGACTGGATTGAAACCCATCTGGATCAGCCGTTACTGTTAGACAACGTAGCGGCGAAGTCAGGCTACTCCAAGTGGCACCTGCAAAGGATGTTCCGCAGCACTACCGGGCATGCTTTAGGCAGTTATATCCGCGAGCGTCGACTGTCGCAAGCCGCGCAAGCGCTGCGTTCGACCCCTCGCCCTATTCTCGACATCGCCCTGCAATTCCATTTTGATTCCCAACCGTCTTTTTCACGCGCATTTAAGAAACAGTTCGGCAAAACGCCGGCGGTTTACCGTCGCACTACCCGCTGGGACGTTGCAGAGATGCATCCACAGCCGATAGAGCCGCTGAACGGGCATCGCCATGAGTCCCCTGGCGTGCATCTGTGGTATGCCGGTAAATGCCTGGACAGTGTCTGTACCAACTGGGTTGGTCAACACTGAGAGAAGTTGCATTAAAAAAGGGGTTCAGCCTGCGCTGAACCCCTTTTTTTACGGCAAAATGTTACTTAAAGGTGACGTCGATATTGGCCGACGCGGTGAATGGCCCCACCTTCGGGTTGGTATTCAGCCATTTCAGGCTAGCCATGAAGTTCTTTTCAACGGTGCTACCATTGACCAGGCCCAGATCAACCGGGGAATTCATCTTGATTGGCGTGTTTGGTGTCGCCGCCTGCGAAATCAAGATACCAAATCCACTGTCGCTGGTTGGCAAGATCGTCGTAGCGTCCTGCACTGGATAAGTGGAGCTGAAACTGGCCTGCAGTGTCTCGCCCTTACAATCCTGACCGGTAGCCGGATCAGACATATTGGCGCTGACCGAGAACGGTACTTGTTTTTCTATCTTGCCAGCTACCGCATTCTGACGCGGAATGGTGCCAAAATTCACTGTTGAACCATTGTTAGCCACTACGGTGATTTTCGGATTGCAGGAAATAAACTGAATATTTCCCAGCCCGTTAATATAGGCATTGAAGTTGCTGCCAACCACGTTGTTGAGACCGCCGACCCCATCAACCTGAAATACGGAATAAGTGCCATTGTTGGTGATCTTCCCACCTGCAGGCGGTGCAGCCCCTGTCGCCTTGATATAAAGCGAGTAGGTCACCGTCACACTCAAGGATTGGGCTGGTTTGGCACAACCACCGCGACCATTTGGACGACATTGTGTACCCGGACCAACATCCTGTCTTGCGCCATTGGTCAGCTTATAATCCACGCTGTTGTAGTTGACGCCGACCTCGATAGACTTGTCGATATTGCGCATGTCCTTCTTCGGATCCCAATAAAGATAGGCATTTTCGCCCTTGGGATAATCACGGTCATCGATACATTGGAAAGTCGATGTGAAGGTTTGCGAGCGCCACAGCAGGGCCCCCGCCGCCGTATTAGCGGTTGACACTTTAATCGGCTTATCCAGCGTAATAATCTGACTGACGCTGCCATTCTGCTTACAAGACAGCGCAAAGCTGCTCTGCGAGAACGTCCCCAGCGTGACCAGCAGCCCTGCCGCCAGCCCGAGGTTTTTATGTTTTAACAACAAAGAAGACATATTCATTCCTTTTACGGTTTTCCGCAGGTCAGCGAAAGTTCCTGATAGCCCATCAGCTGTTCGGTCGCCGATTTCAGTTCCGGCACCACCAGTGAACAGCTGTCGCCGGCATCGCTGCCCCATTTAACCAACAGGCGATCCCCTGCGGATGCGCCGGAGATATAAATATCCCCATTGGTACCCACGGTACCGTTGTTCTTGCCGTCGGCGCTAAACACGTTGGCGCCGATTGGCGGTACGCTGCCGTCCAACAGTTTACTGTGTACCAGCAGGCTTTGGCCGGTATGCGTTTCAAATTTCACGCGGGTAATGGCGCCATATGTCGGTACCACGTCGCGGGCCGCCATCGGGATATCCAAGCCATTGCCGATATCTTCGGTGCGCAATGCCACACGGTTGTGACGATAAGGTGAGGCCGAAGTCATCACCGCGTAACCGAAGCGGTCGATAGCCACACCCGGCTGGTTTTCCAGACGGACGCCCTTGGCATCTTTGGCCTCTACCAGCACAAAGGTATTTTGCAGCGGCTGGGTCAACGTTACGCCGCCGGAGTGCGCCACGATACCGCCCGACACGCCCAGGGTAGACTGCTGATAGTCTTTGCTGTAGCTGTAACCGGCATTGACGGTACCCATGCTGCCCTGGTAGCCGACGTTAGCCGAGCTGGTTTGGCCGGAGTAACGATCGTGGCCACTTTGCACCGCATAGTTCAGGCGGTTATCGTCTAGCGCGGTGCCGCTCAGGCCGGCGCTGTATGTATTACCGCTCTGCTTGCTGTGACCGGCGTTGAAGCTGGCCGTCATATCAGACGAATCGCGGCTGAAGAAGCTGAACGGAATAGAGACGCTCATGTTGATGCTGCGATCTTTATAACCGTAGTTGCTGCGGCTGTCCTGATAGAACACGCCGTAGCTGATATTTTTGTAGCTGCTGTTAAAGCCGGTTTGAACCGTACGATCCTGACCGGAGCCGCCCCAATATGACTGGTTGCTGATATTGGTGTACAGCGTTGAGTTACCGGCAATACGCTGGTTGATCGACAACTCTACACGCTGGCGTTTGTTGTTGAAACGGCTGGTGTAATAGGTACGGCGACGTGATTCCGCCCAATCCGGCACGCCCAGATTGCGGTCATTCTCGTCGTAGTAATCGTTACGGTAGACGCCGTTTTCATAGCGATCGCGTTCCGCAACCGCATCAGAGAAATCATAGTAACCAGAGGTCGAGTAACGGTAACCGGCGATCTGGAATTCGGTGCCCCAGTCGTTGAGCGATTTGGAGTACAGGAAGCGGAAGCTCTCCCCCTGTTTGTCGTCACCGTTGACCAGGTTGGTGTCGGAATAGGACATATCGAAGGAAACTGCCCCCCAGACACCCATGTTTTTACCCATACCCACTACCGCCGAACGGTAATTTTCCGCGACCAGTACCCCACCATAAGGCGTGATGTCATACGCCATGCCGTGGGACAAGGTGCCTTGCACAAACTTTGGCTGGTATTTGGTGGTGCCGTCATGGTATTTACCGGCGGTCATCTGGTAGTCCCAGATCCCTTCGCGCAGCATGTTCGGCACGGAAGAGAACGGCACCACGAAAGAGGTTCTTGAACCGTTGGCCTCAATGACCGTGACGTTGAGGTTACCGCTCAGGGTGCTCGGGAAGATGTCGGTCAGCGCAAACGGACCCGGCGGCACGTTGGTGCTGTAAATGGTGTAGCCGTTTTGGCGGATCTCAACGCGGGCGTTGGTCGACGCCACGCCACGGACCACCGGCGCGTAACCGCGCTGGCTTTCTGGCAGCATATCGTTGGCGCTGGAAATCTGCACACCGCGGAACTGAATGCTGTCGAATACATTGTTATTGGTGTTGGTCTGGCCAATCACCAGACGGCTGCGCAGGGAAACAATGTCGGTTTCCGCCCAGCTTGAAACGGTATTCCAGTGCGTGCCGGCACCCGACTGCTGATTCAGCGTCGAGTTGTTACGCAGGCGCCAATTACCGACATTGATGCCGTTGTTCAGGCTCAGGAAGTAGTAGTCGGATGTTTTATCGTTGGCGTTATTACGGTAATTATTATGGTTGCCGCTGAAGTTATAGTTAACGAAACCGGCGTTAATCCCGCGATCGTAAACCTTCGGCGAGATAGCACCCTGTGGACGCGGCTCCAAGAATATCTGCGGCACTTCCAAATCCATACGCTGTATGGCTGCGTCATAGCTTAGCTTGGCACCCGAAATTTGCTGTGACAGAGCGTAGCACTGCGCGGCACCTTCGGTTTTCATATCGCCCGGCAGTTTTACACCGTAGTCCTGGTAATCCTGCGCAGTCAGGCAAGGCGTTACCGGCGTGTCTTTGGCGTCTTTTTTGAATTCGATGTCACGGTGATCGATACGCTGTCCGTTCAGGTAAATATCGAACGGATATTTACCTGGCAGAATATCATCGCCGCTGGACAACGCAGCCACCTGGGCAATGTTGTCATCGCCATGGATGAAGGAGGTGTTGAACTGCTCCTCCGCCATGGCCATATGAGAGAATGAAAATGGCACCGCAGAAAAATAAATTACACCATTAATCAGCCTGACCAAACGTTTTGGCGTGAGGGTTGTTATTCTTTTATGTGCCATTTTTTGTTCATTCCTTGAAGGGCTTAAATCAATTTAATGCAACGTTCTTAATCTCGGTGTGGCCGCCGTAATCGTTGATATAAGTGAACGACATATTGTTGGCCGACTGCGCGCCCTGTGGCAGAGCAATCCGCAGGCTATCTTGCGGTTTCACCATGTCGGCATTCACTTTCCAGCTCTTGCCACCGCTTTTCAGCGTCAGAACGCCCAGCGTCACAAACAACGGACCGTTGTTGGTCACCACCAGATTGCTGCCCTGGCGCTGCCATTTCAGTGCCTCTGCCTGTTGTTGCAGGTTGGCCTTCAAGGCTTCTGGGCGGTAGAACAGTTTGATACGGGTACGGATCGCCACCTGCAGCACGTTGTCTTGCTTAGGCGTTGGCGGAATTTCCTGTACGTTTACCCAGAGCAGACTTTCTCTGTCCTGCGGCAACCCGCTGCCGGAATAAATAAAGCGCAGAATTGCGTCTTTTTTGGCAGCCAGTTTTAAAATAGGTGGAGTGACCACGATCGGTAAATTCTTCGGCATCTGGCTTGAATCGCCAGTATCCAACCAGGTCTGCACCATATAGGTGTCGTCGCTGTCATTGCTGATTGAGAGCGATGCGGATTTACTTCCGCTGTTATAAATTACGCGCGTTGAATCAACTTGAATTCCGGCAAAAGCATTTACGGAAAACGCGAATAAAATACAAGAAAGCACTTTTTTCATCGGAATATCTCAACTCTCAGAATTTAGCCGTCCGTGGCCAATAGCTCTATCTATCCTGCCAGCGAATTAAATTACTTGTATTCGATGGTGAAGGTAGCGTTAGAGTTTGCCTGACCCGCAGTTACCAGATCCTGGTAAGATTTATAACGAGCGCGCAGGTTGAAAGTCGCAGAACCTGGGTTGTCGCCGTCAGCAGCAACAGAAACGGTCGCTGGAGTAGCAACTTCCTGAGAGATTGGCAGAGTTGCGCCGTTGTTATCCAGGATTTCAACGCCAACGCCGTTAGCGCCGCCAGTTACAGCCAACAGCTCTGGGTGGCCAGCTGGGGTGTTACCGTCGAAACGCAGGGTGTAGTTACCCGCTTCACATTTCTCCAGGCTAATATCGAAAGCTTTAGCACCGCTGGTAGAACCAGAAGTTGGGAATGCGGTAGTAGGATATTTACCCAGGTAAACTTCTTTATTCTGGTCTTTATCAACAACTTTACAGGTGGACTGTACGATTTCACCGGTGAATTTAACGTTGCCGCTTGCAGCAGTAGCGTTATAAGCAGTAGCAGACAATACCAGTGCAGCCAAAGGCAATAATACTTTTTTCATTTCCAGCTCCATAGAAAAACAATAAAATAATCGATTCAGTGACAGACGAATATATAGTTCCCCGGCACTGAGCATACACTCAGCGATAGCACTCCTTGCTTAAAAGGAGTGTTGCCTCGATGAACCCATTGCCGGACGAAATATAGACTAAGCGCATTCTTATTGTTAAATCGTTTAAAACATTCATAACACCCCTCTTGATAGGAATAAACTATCAACAAATACCTATCGATCGATGTTGACGATTCAATCGAATAGGAATAATCTGTGTTTTGGAAAGTCATGTAGTCAGACATTTTTCCTTAAGGCCTGATTAACAGCATATTATTCCATATATTTACATTTTGTTACTTTTAGAGCCCTTTGGACTTCACGACTAAATGCGCGTTAAATGGTCTGTAAGCGACATTTCACAACCGGGTCGCGCTAAATAAGACATTTACCCATAAACAGCTTGATCCTGATTTAATTTTAGTTAAAAAACAGCAAGTTACATACAAATCAAGGGATTGAGGAATGCGCAGTTCTTTTAGAGAGAAAAATAACGGAATTAATTATGTTTTCCAGCCAATGTTCGCAAAATCCGGACAATTGCTGGCCGTTGAGTGTCTATCACGATTCACTTTTAATAGTGAATATGCGCATTTTTCTCCTGAACAGTTCTTTCGCACGGCAGATAGCGAGACCCGAATTGAGATTCTGTTAGACCAGGTCAGTCTGATAGAGAAATATAATCACTGGTTTCATGAGAATCAGGTTATAGCTACGCTGAATGTAGACGACCATTCACTGCGGTCGTTGGCCAATAGCCATTTCGCAGAAAGAATCAGTGCCACTCGCTGTATTCATTTTGAAATCAGTGAGAACTCAACCCGCTTGGTTAAAGATCGTGTTCATGGCGATCCCTCACTGAAGAGCTATTCATTTTGGCTCGATGATTTTGGTTCCGGCTATGCGGGTTTCTCCGCGTTGTATAACAGCCAGTTCCGCTTCGTTAAACTCGACCGTTTTTTGTTATGGGACTTTATGAAGAAGTCTGGCGGCGAAGGTTTAATGCGCGCTTTATTGCGCTTTTTTTACCTTAATCATTACAAGGTAATTATTGAAGGGGTAGAAACCCCCGAGCATAAAAAATGGCTGGATGAAATGCCATATTACGCACTGCAGGGAAAGCTGTGGAAGGAATCCGACATCAAGGATTTGAACTCGCTTCTTACAGCTGAATACTTTTAACTCATTATGGGTGTTTGCCATTATGTCTAAAAACAATGTCCTTGTTATTAGTGAGTGTAAGTACAGCTATGTCGGCCTTTCGGTGTTACTGAAAAAACATTACGGCAAGTACGATATCAGACTGTTTTCAGATTTTATGCACGGTGGCGCCAAGGCGGAAAAAATAATTAAGCACGACATCGCCCTGATCTTCACCTCACAAAATCTGGAACAAAGCGTTAACGTCATTGAAAGCCTGGTGTCGTTGCATCAGCAATACAACTCCAAAACGCGCCTGTTGGTGTTTTATGACGACGAACGCGTGGTAAAACTATTGTCGATCCTGGGCATCTCCGTTGAGTTGGTGTCTACGCGCATTCCACTTTATTCACTGCAGGAAAAAATACAGAACCTGCTGGAAAGCAAAGAGCCCGGCGGAATAAAAATGCAGAAAACTCGCGAGCTTAGCCCAGCGGAAAGCGACGTTATCTTCAACCTGTTGCGCGGTGACAGCCTGCTGCACATTGCCCAAAAGCGTGGCACTCACCCCAAAACGATTTTCTCTCAGAAATACAGTGCAATGAAAAAACTGCGCCTGCGCAGCATGAGCAGTATCTTCGTCGCCAGCAAGTAATCCCTCCTCCCCCTCAGGTCGCCATCCGGCGGCCTGAGTCACGCGCACAACGTTAAATTAATGTAACAATCAACGATAAAGCAGTAACAGCCACATAACACTCCTGTCTATTGGTTAGGATCCGCTCAGCAAACTTTCTGTGAGCCATGTCGTCTGGACTAATAAAAACATCAGGAGATGTTATGAAGTCATCGTTATTCAGCCGTTATACCTGCCTTGTCTTGAGCATTCTGCTGACGCTGGCGTCATTGACGCTATTACCGCACCACCCTTGGTTCTGGCTGCCGACGATCGTTTTTGGTGACCTGAGCGCATTGGGGATTTACGATCTGACCCAACAACGCCACGCGATTTGCCGTAACTACCCGATCATCGGTCGGCTGCGCTTTTTCTTCGAGTTTATCCGCCCGGAAATACGCCAATATTTACTGGAAGAAGACAACGCGCAGATCCCTTTTTCGCGAACTCAACGCACGTTGGTTTACCGACGAGCCAAAAATGAGATGGGCGATAAGCCCTTCGGTACCCAGTTGGACGTTTATCAAACCGGTTATGAATGCATCGGACATTCCATGCGCCCGGTCGAGGTGTCCGATCCCACCAGCTTTCGCGTGACGATCGGCGGTCCAGGCTGCAGCCAGCCGTATTCCGCTTCTATTTTCAACATTTCCGCCATGAGTTTCGGTGCCCTGTCAGCCAACGCCATTCGCGCCCTCAATCTTGGGGCAGCAAAAGGCAATTTCTATCACGACACCGGCGAAGGCAGCATCAGCCGTTATCACCGCGAAAACGGTGGCGATCTGGTCTGGGAATTGGGCAGCGGCTACTTCGGCTGTCGCACTGCCGACGGTCATTTTGATCCGCATCGCTTCGCTGAGCAGGCCAAAAACCCGCAGGTGAGAATGATTGAAATCAAACTCAGTCAGGGGGCCAAACCCGGCCATGGCGGCATCTTGCCGGCCAAAAAAGTGGATGCGGAAATCGCCGCGACGCGCGGCGTGCCTGAAGGGGTCGACTGTATTTCTCCGGCCTCGCACAGCGCCTTCAGCACCCCAATAGAAATGATGCATTTCATCCAACAGCTGCGGGAACTGTCCGGTGGCAAACCCGTGGGCTTCAAACTCTGTATCGGCCACCCGTGGGAATTTGTCGCCATCGCCAAAGCGATGTTGCAAACCCAGATATTGCCGGACTTTATTGTAGTGGACGGCAAAGAAGGCGGGACCGGCGCAGCACCGCTCGAACTGTCCAACTATATGGGTATGCCGCTGCGCGAAGGGCTGTTGTTTGTCCACAACACCCTGGTGGGCTGCGGACTGCGCGACAAAATCAAGATTGGCGCCAGCGGTAAAATCATCAGCGCCTTCGATATCGCCAGCGTACTGGTGCTGGGTGCCGACTGGGTGAACTCAGCCCGTGGTTTTATGTTCGCCGTCGGCTGCATTCAGTCACAAAGCTGCCATACCAATCACTGCCCTACCGGGGTTGCCACCCAGGATCCGCTGCGACAGAAAGCCCTGGTGGTGCCAAACAAGGCCGAACGCGTTTATCACTTCCACCAGAATACGGTGAAAGCGCTGGCGGAAATGCTGGCGGCGGCAGGGGTCAGTCGCCCGGAGCAGCTGACTTCGCACCATATGCTGCGTCGCATCACCTCCACCGAAATCAAGGTCTACGCCGACATCTATTACTATCTGGAGCCTGGCGCGCTGTTGGAAAAAGAGATCGAAAGCGATTTTTATGCGCGCATGTGGCGCATGGCAACGCCAAACAGTTTCGATCAGGCGATCGCCCTGCCGGCTTAAGGGGTACGTTTGTACCTTGTGAGGTGAAAGACAACGGGAATGAATTGCCCCCTCGCCTCGGGGAAGGACATTGGAGAGGGGGTTGCTTGCTACAGCGGCCCTCCCCCTCAGCGGCGAGAGGGCATGTGGGTTATGGCTTACGCGCCGGGGCGTCGCCGGCCACGTAATAGTCGGCGTTACTGCGCGGCAACGGCGTGCGCTGGCGAATACGATCGGCAATCTTCTCGGCGATCATGATGGTGGTGGCGTTCAGGTTACCGGTAATGATCAGCGGCATAATGGACGCGTCCACCACCCGCAGACCTTCCATACCGTGCACTCGCCCCTGCCCATCCACCACCGCCATCTCGTCTTCGCCCATTTTGCATGAGCAGGAAGGATGGAAGGCGGTTTCGGCATGCTCACGCACAAAAGCGTCCAGCTGTTCGTCGGTCTGCACTTCTGGCCCCGGGCTTATCTCACGGCCGCGATACTCGTCCAATGCAGGCTGCGCCATGATTTCGCGCGTGATGCGAATGGCATCGCGGAACTCCTGCCAGTCCTGTTCGGTCGCCATATAGTTGAACAAGATGCTCGGATGTTGGCGCGGATCCTTCGATTTCACCTGCACCCGACCACGGCTCGGGGAGCGCATCGAGCCGACGTGTGCCTGGAAACCGTGCTCTTTCACCGCGTTGCTGCCGTTGTAGTTAATCGCCACCGGCAAGAAATGGTACTGAATGTTCGGCCAGGCGAACTCTTCGCGGCTGCGGATAAAGCCACCGGCTTCAAACTGGTTGCTGGCGCCCACGCCGGTACCGTTGAACAGCCATTCTGCGCCGATCTTTGGCTGGTTGAACCATTGCAATGCCGGGTACAGAGACACTGGTTTTTTACAGGCGTATTGCAGGTACATTTCCAGATGATCCTGCAAGTTTTCGCCCACGCCCGGCAGATCATGCACCAGATCGATGTCCAGACGGTTCAGCAGCGACGCCGGACCAACGCCGGAACGCTGCAAAATCTGCGGCGAGGCGATCGCCCCGGCACACAGCAACACTTCCCGACGCGCACGGGCGCTGGTGATTTGGTTACTCTCGCCCTGCAGGTAGTCAACGCCCACCGCGCGCTTACCTTCGAAACGGATGCGGTCGGTCAACGCGTGAGTCACAATCTTCAGGTTGGAACGGGAACGAGCCTGATCCAGATACCCGCGCGCGGTGCTGGCGCGGCGACCTTTCGGCGTGACCGTGCGATCCATCGGACCAAAGCCTTCCTGCTGGTAGCCGTTCAGGTCATCAGTACGTGGATAACCCGCCTGCACACCGGCCTCCACCATTGCGTGGAACAATTCATTATTGCCGGCTTTCGGCGTGGTCACGCTGACCGGGCCGTCACCGCCGTGAAAATCGTTCGGCCCGATATCGCGGGTTTCCGCCTTGCGGAAATACGGCAGGCAGTCCAGGTAGCTCCAGTCTTCCAACCCCGGTGCTTTTGCCCAGTTGTCGAAGTCCATGGCGTTACCGCGGATGTAGCACATGCCGTTAATCAGTGATGAGCCACCCAGCCCTTTACCCCGGCCGCACTCCATGCGGCGGTTGTTCATATGCGGCTCAGGATCGGTTTCATACGCCCAGTTGTAACGGCGGCCTTGCAGCGGGAATGCCAGCGCGGCCGGCATCTGGGTGCGAAAATCCATTCGATAATCCGGGCCGCCGGCTTCCAGCAGCAATACGCTAACGTCAGCGTCTTCGGTTAAACGGGTGGCTAAAACGTTACCGGCTGAGCCGGCACCGATAATGATGTAATCGTATTCCATACATTATCTCCTTAATATAGAGATGCCTGAATAAAGCGAATGGCTTGAATACCGCATGCTGAATATATCAATGCAGTTTTGGATGCAAAAAAGGATTATCCCCTATGGATTTCGAGTTACAGCTAGGCGGCAAGGGCGTGGAACCCCAGGAGCTTACTCAAGTAAGTGACTGGGGTCCGCGTTCGCAGCCAACAACGCTGTAGCTTGAAAGACGACGGGGATATTTAAAAGATGGAAATATATTCGCCCAGCTCGACCTGCACCGATTTGACCTGGGTGTAATGTTCCAGCGTGCTGAGGCCATTTTCACGGCCGACGCCAGACTGCTTATACCCGCCGACCGGCATTTCCGGCGCGGATTCACCCCAGGTGTTGATCCAGCAAATGCCGGCCTCCAACTGGTGGATTACCCGATGTGCCCGGGTCAGATCATTGGTCACCAACCCGGCAGCCAGGCCGAAGGTGGTGTCGTTCGCACGGCGTACCACTTCTTCTTCGCTGTGGTAAGTGAGAATGCTCATGACCGGCCCAAAGATCTCTTCGCGCACGATCTCCATCTCATCATCGCAGTCGGTAAATACCGTCGGCGCCACATAGGCCCCTTTGGCGTATTCACCCTCAGTCACACGTTCGCCGCCGCACAACAGGCGAGCACCGCTTTTCTTGCCGCTTTCGATGAAGCGTAATACCGACTCCATATGCGCGAAACTGACCAGCGGTCCAAAGTTGGTTTGTGGATCGGTAGGATCCCCCAGGCGAATGCGCTTAACGCGCTCGAGGATTTTGGCTTCGAACTCCGCCTGCAACGCTGCGGGGACAAATACCCGGGTCCCGTTGGTGCACACCTGGCCGGAGCTGTAGAAGTTGGCCATCATGGCGATATCGGCGGCGCGATCCAGGCAGGCGTCGTCAAAAATAATCAGCGGGGATTTGCCGCCGAGTTCCATGGTGACTTCTTTCAGCGTCGAACCGGAGGCATTGGCCATCACTTTCTTGCCGGTTTTCACACCGCCGGTGAAGGATACCTTGGCAATGCCCGGGTGATCGGTCAGGTACTGGCCGACTTCTGCGCCGCTGCCGGTGACCACGTTGAACACGCCGTCCGGCAAACCGGCTTCGGTGTAAATTTCCGCCAGCTTCAGCGCCGTCAGGGAGGTGACTTCACTGGGTTTGAAGATCATCGCGTTGCCTGCCGCCAGCGCCGGTGCGGATTTCCACAGGGCAATCTGGATCGGGTAGTTCCAGGCGCCAATACCGGCCACCACGCCCAGGGGCTCACGACGGGTATAAACAAAGGCGCTGTCACGCAGCGGGATCTGCTGGCCTTCGATCGCCGGGATCAGACCCGCATAATATTCCAGTACGTCGGCACCGGTAACGATATCCACCGCCGTGGTTTCCGACATGGCCTTGCCGGTATCCAGGGTTTCCAGCGCGGCCAGTTCGTCGTTGCGTTCGCGCAGAATATCCACCGCACGACGCAGAATACGAGAACGTTCCATAGCCGTCATCGCCGCCCACACTTTTTGTCCGCTGGCTGCACTGGCCACCGCACGGTTGACGTCTTCAGCGCTGGCGGACAGGATCTCGGCAACCACTTCGCCGTTCGCCGGGTTCACCGCGTTGAAAGTTTTTCCATCGGTACTGTCTACATAGGCACCATTAATATAGAGCTTCTGTAAGCCAAAACGGGACATAGGTTCTCCTTGGGTTGTCCTCAGGGTGGCGTTTGCCCCCGGAGTTGAAACGTAATGTATTCGGTCGTGAGCGCGATCGCCTGCGCCTGGTTGAACGCCGCACCGCGCAACGCGCTGCGCAGCCACAGGCCGTCAATCAGTGCCGCCAATCCTTTGGCTGCCAGTCGTGCCTGCGCCTTCGGCAGCTGGCGGCTAAATTCGGCACACAGGTTGGAATACAGCCGACGGCCGTTCACCTGTTGCAGCCGATTAAGCTGCGGCTGGTGCAAGCTGCTGGCCCAAAACGCCAGCCAGGTTTTCATCGCCGCACTGTTGATCTGGCTGTCGTCGAAGTTACCGGCGACGATCGCCTGCAGCCGTGATGCCGGGCTCTGGTCGCTCAACGCCTGTAGCCGCAGCTTCACCGCCTCGCCCAGATGGCTAATCAGATAGCGCATAGTGGCTTCCAGCAGGCCGTTCTTGTCCTTGAAATAATGGCTGATGATGCCGTTGGAAACCCCGGCCCGCCGCGCTATCTGCGCGATGGTGGCGTCATGCATTCCCACTTCATTCACCGCGGCCAGCGTGGCATCTATCAACTGCTGCCTTCTGATTGGCTGCATTCCTACCTTTGGCATAATTCGACTCTCACAAAACCGACCTCGGCCTCGTCTCAGCGGTGTGATTTCATGGCCTTTTCACCTGCTGAACTTGGTCTTCATGCTCACTATTAAACTTTTTTTTGATTGAACGTTCAATAAAAATTGCATATATTTTATTACCGCTTGGTTACAAATATGTACTTTTCGGTTGTGGAACTGGCTGATTTTTGTGAGGTATTTAACGAATCTGACCAAAATCAGTGTCTGTAAGCGGTTCCCACCACGAAACGATTTTCCGTTTCGTTAACAAGCAAAGCGGCAATCTTTGGCAAGCAGAACAGCGATTGCCGCGGCTTTATATCCGCACTTTTCCGGGCGGCGCCGATGCGTCCGTTCAGGCTGGTGTGTGGGCACGATTTTACTCAGTTGTTAAAAAAACAGAGGAAGACGATGACAACACGCGAAACCTCCTCAAAACCACAACAGGATGGCCTTAATCCGGTGGTTTTCTTTACCTCAGCGGGGCTGATCCTGGCCTTCTCGTTGATGACCATCTTTTTTACCGATTTCTCCGGGCGATGGATCACCCGCACCCTGAATTGGGTTTCAACCACCTTCGGCTGGTATTACCTGCTGGCCGCAACCCTGTACATCGTATTTGTGGTGTTTATCGCCGCTTCGCGCTTCGGTTCGATCAAGCTCGGGCCAGAACAGTCGAAACCCGAATTCAGCCTGATGAGTTGGGCAGCGATGCTGTTCGCCGCCGGCATCGGCATCGATCTGATGTTCTTCTCGGTCGCCGAACCGGTGACGCAATATATGATGCCACCGGAAGGCCAGGGCCAGACGATGGAAGCCGCCCGCCAGGCCATGGTGTGGACGCTGTTCCACTACGGGCTGACCGGCTGGTCGATGTATGCGCTGATGGGCATCGCCCTCGGCTACTTCAGCTACCGCTATAACCTGCCGTTGACCATCCGTTCGGCGCTCTACCCGATTTTTGGCAAACGCATCAACGGCCCGATCGGCCACAGCGTAGACATTGCGGCCGTGCTGGGCACCATCTTCGGCATCGCCACCACGCTGGGTATTGGCGTGGTGCAGTTAAACTACGGGCTGAAAGTGCTGTTCCACATTCCGGAAAACCTGACGGTTCAGGCCGCGCTGATCCTGCTTTCGGTGATCATGGCGACCATTTCGGTGACTTCGGGCGTTAACAAAGGCATCCGCATTCTGTCGGAGCTCAACGTACTGTTGGCGTTGGGGCTGATCATGTTCGTGCTGTTCTTCGGCGATACCGAATTCCTGCTCAATGCGCTGGTGCTCAACGTTGGCGACTACGTTAACCGCTTTATGGGGATGACCCTTAACAGCTTCGCCTTCGACCGGCCGGTGGAGTGGATGAACAACTGGACCCTGTTCTTCTGGGCCTGGTGGGTAGCCTGGGCACCTTTTGTCGGTCTGTTCCTGGCGCGCATTTCGCGTGGGCGCACCATCCGTCAGTTTGTGGTCGGTACGCTGATTATTCCTTTCGTGTTCACCCTGCTGTGGCTGTCGATTTTCGGCAACAGCGCGCTTTACCAGATCATTCACGGCAATGCCGCTTTCGCGCAGGAAGTGATGCAGTATCCGGAACGTGGCTTCTACAGCCTGCTGGCACAGTATCCGGGCTTCACCTTCAGCGCCTCGGTGGCGACCATCACCGGCCTGCTGTTCTACGTTACGTCGGCAGACTCCGGTTCTCTGGTGCTGGGTAACTTCACCTCGCGTCTGAGCGACATCAACAACGATGCGCCCAACTGGCTGCGAATTTTCTGGTCGATAACCATTGGCCTGCTGACCATCGGCATGCTGATGACCGACGGCGTGCCCGCGCTGCAAAAAACCACGGTGATCATGGGCCTGCCATTCAGCTTTGTGATCTTCTTCGTGATGGCCGGCCTGTATAAATCGCTGCGGGTAGAGGATTACCGCAAGGCCAGCGCGCTGAACACCAGCGCGCCAATGCCGGTGTCCAGCAATGACGTGCTCAACTGGAAACAGCGGCTGTCGCGGGTGATGAATTACCCTGGTACTCAATACACGCAGAAAATGTTGGATACCCGTTGCCGACCGGCGATGCAAGAAGTGGCGCGTGAGCTGGAACTGCGCGGTGCCAAAGTTGAATTCAGTGAGGTGCCACCGACCGAAGATGAGCGCTTGAGCCATCTGGAACTGCTGGTGCATCTGGGCGAAGAGCAGAACTTCATCTACCAGATCTGGCCACAGCGTTATTCGGTGCCGGGCTTTACCTATCGCGCCCGCTCCGGCAAGTCGCATTACTACCGGTTGGAAACCTTCCTGATGGAAGGCACCCAGGGCAATGACCTGATGGATTACAGCAAAGAGCAGGTGATCGGCGATATTCTCGATCAGTATGAGAAACACCTGAACTTTGTGCATATCCACCGTGAGGCGCCGGGCAATACCCTGACCTTCCCGGATATGTGATCCGTCCAACACGGACAAAGGGCGCAGTTTAAAAACTGCGCCCTTTTTTACGACATATCGTCAGGCAAGTCGGCTTTTAGCAGCAGTATCGACCCCGCCAATAGCACCAGATCCTTTAGCAGAAAGCTGGTGGCTCCGCCCATCGCCGGAAAGCCACCGGCCGAAGCTTCCCAGGCACCCGGCGTAGAGAAGATCAGCGTCAGGGTCGTCAGATAAGTCAGCGTCGATCCCACCGCCCCCAATAGCCCCAAACGTCGCGACCAAAAACCGGCCAGCAGCAAAAGACCAAAGCTCCACTCGGCAGCTCCTAACGCATAACTGGCACCGCGAATGCCAAACACATCGTGCATCCAGGCCAGCAGCGGGCTATTACCAATCAGAGGCACCAGCCCCTGCGCTTCATAATCAAACCACTTGGCATAGCCGAAAGCGGCGAAGATCACCACCAGCGCCAGCCGCATAAAGGCCACGTCCCAGTTCGAGCGCTTAAAGCGCTGCAGCCACATTGTCTGAACCATCGTCCCTCCCGTTGTGCTGCCCGCAGCCGGGATTAAACCAGCGGCCATCCGGCTGCGGGGCGCGGTGGCTTACTGCCCCATAGCGTCTTTTTTCATTGCGTCTTTACCCATACCGTCTTTCTTCATGCCGTCATGCTTCATGGCATCTTTACCCATGCTGTCTTTCTTCATGCCGTCGTGTTTCATGGCATCTTTGCCCATGCCGTCCTTCTTCATGCAATCCTTGCCCATGCACTCTTTTTTCATGCCGTCTTTGGCCATACCCTCGTGCGACATCTGGCTCATGCCGTCTTTTTTCATCGCGTCTTTGCCCATGGTGTCGGCGGCGCTGGCACCGAGGGAACCTAACATCAACGCGCTACACATCATTACTGCGAATAACTTTTTCATGGTATTTCCTTTTCTCATTTAAAAAGCACCAGTGTGCCGGGGACGGTTGCGGTAGCCGTTAGCTGCCGCCAAACCAGTTGTAACCTTGATCTTCCCAGTAGCCGCCGGGAAAGCGGTTGGTGACCTCTATGACCTGAATATGTTTCGGGTTCTTGTAACCGAGCTTGGTTGGCATGCGCAGCTTCATCGGATAGCCGTATTTACGCGGCAGGATCTTGCCATCGTAAGTCAGCGCCATAATGGTTTGCGGATGCAGCGCCGTGGCCATGTCGATGCTGGTGTAGTAATCGTCGGCACATTTGAAGCTGACATAGCTGGCGCTCAGGTCCGCGCCGATCGCCTGCAAAAATTGCGCAAAGGGTACGCCGCCCCACTTCCCGATGGCACTCCAGCCTTCAACACAGATATGGCGCGTCACCTGGCTGATTTGCGTCATGCTGTGCAATTGCGGCAAGGTCCAGGGTTGCTTATTCAGCACCAGGCCACTGACCTCCAGCCGATAGTCCTCGCCATTGATATCCGGCGCTTCTTCTTCGGCGTAAAACGCGTTGAACGGGAACGGACGCGTAATCTGCGACTCGGCATACACAGGTGCCAAATGGTCGGCGTTAAATAGCCACCCTTGTACCCGGTCGTTAAAGCGCGAAATACGGCTCAGCGCCTGTTCCACATGGGTGTTGTCGCTGAGATCGCAGCCGGTGAGCATCGCAATGCCACCGAGCGTCAACCCGTTACGCAGAAAACGGCGGCGTGAAGAGGAGGCCAATTGGCGCGCCAGCAACTGCTGTGCTTCCCTGACGATTTCTCGGCCTTCACTCAGGCTGATAGCGGGTTTATCTTTTTTCATCAGGTTCTCCTTAACGTCCGCGCAGCATGGCCAGCAGCGTGCGTGGTACCAGCGCCACCATGACCAGGTGCACCACTACAAACCCCACCAGCGCCGACATGGCGTAAAAGTGGATATAACGTGCCGCTTCATAGCCGCCGAGCAATTCGCGCAGCAGCGGAAATTGCACCGACTTCCACAACACCAGGCCAGACATCACCATCACTACGCCTGCTACCATCACAAACAGATAGGCTGCTCGCTGCACCATGTTGTAATGACGCAAATCGCTATGACCGAGTTTGCCTCGCAGCGCCGCCAGCAAATCACCCAACAAGGCTTTCGGGCTCAGCGGCCAGAATTTGCGTTTCAGACGACCGCTGAACAGATTGATCAGCAAATAGCACAGCCCGTTGAGCCCAAACAGCCACATGCCGGCGAAGTGCCATTGGAGCGCCCCACCCAACCAACCGCCCAGCGTCAGCTCATTGATAAAACTGAAGTTGAACAACGGTGAAGCGTTGTAGATACGCCAACCGCTGGTGACCATAATCAGCATCGCCAACGCATTCAGCCAGTGCGTCAGGCGTAGCCACAGCGGGTGAATCAGCGCAGGTTTCTCCGGCGTAATGGACATGGTCATGGTGTCTCTCCTGACGGTGGCGGTTTCGATGGGCTGAGTATCCGTCCGATTTGTTCCCCAAGACCTCACGCAAAGTTAAATAAAATGTGATAACTCCGGCTCCGGCGGTTGTGTAGACTTCACTAAGGACTGGCAATCAGCGGTGAGAGAATGGAAAAGCCAAAGAAAATTTTAATCGTCGAGGATGACGGCAATATCGCGGAGCTGCTGCAGTTACATCTGCGCGACGAGGGTTATGACATCAGCCATGCCGCCGATGGCAATCTGGGTATGGCGATGCTGGAACAGGGTGGCTGGGACGCGCTGATCCTCGATTTGATGCTGCCGGGGATCGATGGGCTGGAGATCTGCCGCCGCGCGCGCAACATGACGCGCTACACGCCGATCATCATCACCAGCGCGCGATCCAGTGAAGTACATCGCGTGCTGGGGCTGGAACTCGGTGCCGACGACTACCTCGCCAAACCCTTTTCGATGCTGGAACTGGTGGCCCGGGTTAAAGCGCTGTTTCGCCGCCAGGAAGCCATGAGCCGCAACCTGAGGATGGACGCCGGCACGCTGAGTTTTGACGGGCTGACCATCGACCCGATTGCGCGTGAAGTGCTGTTGAATCATCAAGCCATCGACCTGACGCCGCGTGAATTCGACCTGCTGTATTTTTTTGCCAAACACCCTGGCAAGGTCTTTTCCCGCTTGAGCCTGCTCAACCAGGTGTGGGGATATCAGCACGAAGGTTATGAGCACACCGTGAATACGCACATCAACCGGCTGCGCATCAAGATTGAAACCAACCCGGCGGAACCCGAGCGCATCCTCACCGTGTGGGGTATGGGCTACAAATTCGCGGCAGCGCCGCAAGAGTGAACCATGAAAAATCTTACGTTAACGCAACGTCTGACCCTGATCTTCGCACTGCTGATGGTGGTCAGCTGTGCCATATCCGGCTGGATGCAGGTGCGCAGCAGTACCCAGTACAGCCAGGCGGTGATCCAGCGGCTGTCCGGTAATCTGGCGCAGCACATTGCCGACAGTAACCCGCTGTTGGGGCAAAATGGGCTGAACGCCCCCTCGGTTCACAGCCTGTTCGATCAGCTGATGGCGGTAAACCCCAGCGTTGAGGTCTACCTGCTCGACAAACAGGGCAACATCATTGGCAACGCCGCGCCGGTCGGTCATCTGAAACGCCAGAAAGTGGATCTGCTGCCGTTGCAGGCCTTGCTCGATGGGGCCAGCATGCCGGTTTACGGCGATGATCCGCGCAACCTGAGTGCCAGGAAAGTGTTCAGCGCTGCACCGCTGAAGGTCAATGGCCAGGTTGAAGGCTATCTGTACGTGGTACTGCTGGGCGAAGATTACGACGCGCTGGCCAGCAACGCGCTGTTTAGCTCTGCGGTTTCCATGGCGCTATGGTCATCGGGCCTGATGGTGCTGTTCAGCCTGTTGGCCGGCGGATTCGCTTTCTATTGGGTCACCCGGCCTATCCGTCGCCTTACGCGCCAGGTCAGTGAACTGAACAGCGGCGGTATCGCAGCGGTTCAGGCCTATGCCGCGCTGCCGGTCAACGCCGCCGGGCGCGACGAGGTCAGCCGGCTGCAGCAAGCCTTCAACAGCATGGCGCAACGCATCGCCATACAGTGGCAGTCGCTTTCGCAGCAGGACCAACAGCGCCGCGAGTTTATCGCCAATATTTCGCACGACCTGCGTACCCCGCTGACTTCGCTGCACGGCTATCTGGAAACGCTTTCGGTAAAATCCGCCAGCCTGAGTGAAAACGATCGCCAACGCTATCTGGAGATCGCGCTGGCGCAGAGCCGCAAGGTCGGCCGGCTGGCGCAGGAGCTGTTCGAACTGGCGCGGCTGGAGTATGGCGTGGTGAAACCGCAGAAAGAGCCATTCTCGCTCAGCGAGCTGGTGCAGGATGTGTTCCAGAAGTTCGAGCTGGCGGCTGAGGCTCGTCAGCAACGGCTGCTGGCCGATATCGCGCCGGGCATCCCATTGGTGTTCGCCGATGTCAGCATGATTGAACGCGTGTTGACCAACCTGCTGGACAACGCTATTCGTCACACGCCACAGGGGGGCGAGATTGAAGTGCGCCTGTGGCAGCAGGCGGGCAAGGTGCTGGTTCAGCTTAACGACAGTGGCCCCGGTATCCCGCAGGAGCTGCGCGCAGATCTGTTCGTTCGGCCTTCGATTCTGAGCAGCGCGCGCCGCCATGCCAGCGGACTGGGATTGATGATCGTGCGGCGCATTTTGCTGTTGCACGACAGCGATATCCAACTGGTTGAGCGGCCGCAAAGCGGCGCCTGTTTCCGCTTCTCAATCCCGCTGCGCTAGCGCGTTATTACTCGTTTAGGCAGCTTTTATCGATGCTGATAAATTTGTCGTTATAGATGATAAATTTCTGACCTTTCAGGCGAATGCCGGCATGGGTCAGCGTATCGCCAGGGCGCAGGTACTCGGTTATTCCCTGTTCGTCGGTGCTGTCGCAGCCGGGCTTTAGCAGGAACTTAAAGTAGGTATTGCCGGTATTGGTGAGGGTGCCGCGCTGCGTATCGAGCCGATAGGCAAAATTGATCTGACGCGGCCGCACTACCAAAATAGTGTCCATCACCACGATCGGCTCCAGCGTCACGCCAGTCGCCTTTTGCCCTGCAGGATCGAATAAACGGGTCGGGATTTCTCGGAATGACACCCGGTAATAGCGCTCACGGTTATCCTGTGGCCCGCGGTAAAAGAACTTGTAATACTCGCCCTGCCCCGCCTGCAGCTGGAGCTGACGAGGGGCAAACAGCAGCTCGCCATCGGCCGGTTTGCTCCGGGTTTCGCTTTCTCCCGGTCGGTCAATGGCACGCAGCGTCACCTGATAAATACGCGCGCTGCGGTTATTGTTCAGTACGCGCTTGGCGGTGAACGATTGGTCCTGATCCATCGCAAACGTCAGGGTGCCGACGTTAATCGCAGTAGCGTGAAACGGCAGGCACAGCAGCCAGAACAGCAAGCTTCTCACGGCCCTTCCCCTAGTTGATATTGCGCCAGGTGGCTTCAACGTGGATCTCCCCGGCGGCGCTGACGTCACCGTACCAACCTGAACCGTCCACCGTTTTCAGCGAGATCGGGTTATTCATCGGAATACTGAATGTCACCCGGGTTTTGTTTAATACCCCTACCTCACCGGAAATGTCGTTCCACGGCGTACTGCTCCATAACGCATTGGTCATGTCATGCCACTGCCCGTCGCAGCCGGCGTCATAGCTCTGCTGACCGTTGGTGCTGGTGGTCACGCTGAGCGTGGCCGGAAAAGGCACCCTGGTGATGTTATCCGCCGAGGAGAACAGGCAATAGTTAATCCCGTTGATCGCCTGTGTCGGGCCCGTCGCCATCACCCTTACCTCATCGGCAGCGGTTTTGCCGCTGGTGGTGACGATATAGCCAAACTCCAACGGCGGTTCCGCCGGCCCGACGTAGCCTTCACGATGAGGGGTATTGTCATAATCGTCAGAAATGATGCTGATACTGAAATCACGTGGTTTGATAATCAGCTGATTGGAGGTGGAAAACTCATACCAGCCGGACTCCGGCGAAGTGGTGTTCTGGAAACGGAAGTTAATCAGGTCGCGAGTGCCACTGTCGGAGATCCCCAGTTTCACCATCTGCTTAAAGAAGTTACTGGCGAAAAAGACGTAGATGACGTTGCTGCTTTTCAGCTCGTTAAAGGTGTAATAGCTGCCGGTACCCGAGGTGTTTTTCCAGCTGTTGCCGTTCAGGCTGAACTGCAGGTCGGCGGCGTTCACCGCCGAGGACAGCGCCGCATGGTTAATGGCCGGAAACACGTGGATCGAGGTATTGCTGACGCTGCCGTCGGTCTGCAGATCGTAGCTGACCATTTTGCACATGATGCCGGAGCGCGCGCCTATAGTCTGGTTCTTGCAGTCGGCATTGCCCTCGCCGATGATCGGTACCCCGTCACTGTTCACAAACACTTCAGACACCGCGTTGGTATTAATAAAACGCAGATGGGCAGCCTTGCTGTGGGTGACGGTGCGCTTGTACCAGTTGCCGCTGGCCTGGTTCTGGCACCGCCCCCCAGCGCCGGCATCATAAGTGGCCGAAGTCTGGCAGCTGTTAATCTGCATGCTGAATGCATCGCCGGGGGCCATCTGTTGCAAGTATTGGTAGAAGCTCGGCGACATCATGCCGTGCATCCATTTGGCGCCGCCCGGCGTCACCACCGCGCCATAAAAACCCTTTTCATCGGTGCTTTGCGGCAGGATCAGGCTGGTGTCCATATTACAGCCCGCATACCAGTTAATGCAGCGCAGGCCGAGGAACGGATTCTTGATTGGCGCATTCTCCAGCCACATGTCAAAGCGGTTGTTCGCCGACAGGCCGGTGTTGTAGCCATTGTCCACATAACCGAGGCTTTGCTGATAGATGGTGCCGGAGCCGCCGTATTTCAGCCCGGTCCACTTGTTGGCGCCGGTCATGCGCGGATCCAGCACGCCGGATGGGGTGACGAAAAAATTGTCGTCCGCGTTATTTTCAACGAACACGAACTTCACCGTCGCGGCATTCGGCCAGTTGGTGACGGTAACCGCCGCGTGTAACGGCAACGCCATCCACAGCATGAGCAGCAGCGCAATATTAGCCTTCATTGATCGTTTCTCCCGCCTGCAGATTGCCGGCATAGGTTTTCAGCCCGGTACAGACCACGTCCCCCACCCACACGGCGCCCTGCGCCTTGCTCAGATCCAAATCCACTTCACAGCTCTGGTTGCCGCTGTGGGTAAAGTCGATAACCGGGAATTTCTTATCGACGTCCATAATGAATTCGCCTTTATCATCGGTGCGGGTGCGGCCGATATGGTTTTTGATGTAGGCATTGGCCAGCAGGGTGCCGTCTTCAGCCTTGATGCGACCGAATACCGTCACCATCTGTTTGATTTCAGGGGTGATCACCGCCACGTTACCCGGATACAGCGTCAGTTTGCTCTTGCGTTTGGTGACAATGTCGAAGCTTTCCGCCGAGTTTTTATTATTCATCAACTCCACTTCGTACTGACCGTACGGCGACAGCGGCACATAGTTTTTATTGCCGGTCAGCTTCACCGTCCGGCCGTCGACCCGGGCGGTCAGCATGCCGTCGTTTTCAATACCGGTATTAAAAATGATGCCCGCATTGCCCTCGTTTCTGCCGCTGACCGCAATATCGCGCCCCTGCCAACCCACGCTGCCGCTGGCGGACAGGCTTGAATTGACATAACCGTCGGCGGAGCTGCTGACGTTGATCGTACCGACGGAATACTTGGTATCAAAGCGCGCATAGGCACCGCCGTTAACGCTGTTGTCTCCATGGGTATCACCGGAGATCGCCCGCGACAGGTTGGCACCGAGTGTGCGGATCGGGCCGTTTTGAATGTCCTTGCGTGCCGCCAGATTCGCGGTGGTATAGCCGTTCTGGTTAGAGACACCGGCGCTCAGCCAGTTGCCCATCGGCAAAGAGAAATCGAGCGCAATATATTTGCCGGTATTCGAACTGTAGCCGCCGTTGTTGTAGCGCTGTACGCCGGCGCGTACGCCAAGCGTGCCAAAGCGGCCGGTAAACACATTTTGGTAGTAATCGGCGTTGTAGTAATGGCTGTTGTTCTTTTTATCGTCGTTGTAACTGAGGCTCAGGCTTCCCAGCGGCGACCACAGGGCGCCAAAGTTCATCGTTCCGCCGATGGCGCGGTTATGCGCATCGTTTTGCAACAGCCTGTCGCCAATCACCGTTTTTTCCTGATTGACCCACAGGCTGCTGAAACCACCGGGCAGTGCGGCACTGACGCTGTTGACCAGGCTCCAGGAGCTGTCGGATGCGGCCATGTTCTGCACATTAAACTGAATCGACTCGGTGAGCGGCACGCTGATACGACTCTCACCGACGGCGTTGCTGTCAAACGAGTAGCCGGACAGCGCCCAGTTGAGGTTTTGCGCATTGCCGGTGGCCGATACGCCAAGCAGATAAGAATCTTTTGCCGGTCGCTGACGTTGGTCATCGCCGCGCCAATCGTCCATTCGGATCATTCCCCCCCAAAACTGCCAGGCCAGCGGCGCATTGGCACCACGATTGGGGCTAAACAATTTATTGACCCGTTGCATGCGTTTATCCACCACCCTGCCGTTGACCACCACTTCGACTTCGACATCATAAATGCCGTAAGGCAAGTTACCGGTATCCACTTCATGGTTGCCCATGGCAAAGTTCTGTACGCTGAGCAGCCGCCCCTCGCGCGACAAATGCACTTCCCCCGCAGAAGGGAAGAACGCCACGATAGGCGTCAGCGACTGGCTGTTATCGAAGACGGTAGAGTTGGCACGGTTGCCGTAGGACAGACCGTAGATCTTGCTGGAGTTGATGGTAGTGACCGGCCCCAGCGACTGCAGGTTCCAGCTGTCGAGCATGCCGGCGGCAAAGCGGCGACCGGCAAAATCGCGCTCGTACATCGCCTTGTACAGCGTAGCATTCTCGTCGCCGCTGCCGATGCCATAAACCGAGCCGTTCACTTCCACATGGTGCTCACGCAGCGCGGTAACGCTGTTGAGCGACAGGTAGCTGGAGGTATTGCCCTCGCTGGCCCGGGTGCGGTTATCGTAAACGCCGAGGTTGTAATCCAGCGTGCTGCTGAGAGCATTGACGCTCGAAGCGCCGATGTCGCTGGAACGTGCACGCAACAGGGTTCCCATCGCGCTCTCTTTTACCACCAGCTGCAAATTAAGCTGACGGAAATCCAATGCCAACCAGGCGTCCGGCGTCAGGGCAATACGTTGCTGCCGATCAAAAGCGACTTCCTGCAACGCCTGTAGCTGCGTCACGGTTTCCGCGGTCAGCGGCGTACCTTCGTCGCCGTCTTCCAGCGTAATCTGACGGATTTTCAGTTGGTCGTTATCCAGGTACAAGAAAGCGTGACCGATACGACGATCGTCTTTTACACCGCTATTTTTCTCGAAGTGCAACAACAGTGGGATGCTCATGCCTTCGCGCAACGCCAGACTGAAGGTCTGCGGGATCAGCACGCCATCAATTTGGGTCAGCCCGGCAGCCATTGTCGTCTGACCAGGCAGCATCACGGCAGGAAGTACGATCGCGCCAGCGGCAAACAAGGTTTTCAACAGCACATCATCCAGCGCACCTTTCACTTCCCACTCCTTGAATTCTGGTTATGAGTTCCCTTTCGCATAGGCTTTGCCGTGGGTTCCGCAATGCGCTATTTCACTGGGATAAACTGTTCGCCGTGCCACAGCGCCACGCGGCCTTTCTTCTCACCGACGTTCACTTTGGTGAAGCCGCGCTCCTTGCCCGGCATGACGAAATAGTTTTCCTTGCAGTCATTGCCCTCTTTCTTGTCGCGGCAGTTGCCGTACGCCACCACCTTGAACGTGGCGTTGCCGGTGTTTTTGATCTGGCCGTTGGCAAACTGATAGTTGAATTGGTCCTGTCGTGGCGCCACCACCAAAATGGTGCCAATGCGTGCTGAAGTCGTCGCCACCGCATTGCGTTTAGCCGAGTTTTGCCCCGCATCGCTCAACGCCTGATCGAACCAGACAATGCGGTAATAACGTTCCTGGTTGTCGTTGGGGCCTTTGTAATAGAAACGGATCACGTCGCTGGCATTGGCCGGCAATATCAGGCTGGCCGGCGACAGCAACATTTCATCCTTGCTACCCATAGGAACCACGGTGCCGGACTCCAGCGGGCTGGAAATTCGCTCGATTTTTATGTTCACCAGACGACCGCTGTCGGTGGTGTTCCTGATTTCTTTACTCAGACGCGCGCTATCGCTGTGCATGAACGAGCTGATCTCACCGACATCGAGCGCGAAAACGGGTTGAGACAGCAGCAGGAGAGCGACGAGAGAGGATCGTTTCATGACGGTATTCCAATGGCGTTCTTCAGCGGTGGGGAATAAACAGGGGGTTGCCCCCCTGCTTTAAACCGGTGACTCGGGATTAAGCGGTCCAGGTGGCGTTGAATTCCACGCTCACGTCACCGCTCCAGATGCCTTCCGGCAGGGTGCTGAAGTCGGTCACGGCGGTGGTACCGTCAGAGGTGGCGCCAATGATGGTGAAGGTGAACTGGTCTTGCGCGCTGGTGCGGACAGCCTTATTGTACGCGTTGGACAACGTGCTCAGATTGCCGCCCAGAATACCGGCAGAGGTGTCGATCATGGTGGTTTCAGCCGTTTTCTCTACCGCTGCACCGTTGTAGTTCACGCCGACATTCAGGGTTGAACCCGAGGTATCGAGCTGAGTCAGGGTGTTGGAAACCAGTTTGGAGGTCAGTTTGAAAGCGGTTGCCGTAGCGTCCCCTTCCACGGTCACGTCAAACAGACCTTTCTGGCTGTTAAAGCCCTTGATGCCTTCCGCATAGTTGAAAGACAGGCTGCCAATGGGGGTAACAACCAATTTGCTGGTGGTGTCTTTTTTTGCAGTGGCAGACCAGGTAGCCAACGCCTGAGCAGTCACGTCGGCGGCTTGAGCAGTGCTGACCGCAGCGAAGGCGGAAATGATTGCCAAAGCCAGTGTAATTTTCTTCATGGTAAAACTCCCTTCAACTTTAAATATGATTGTGCGTCCATTAGCGTGACGTGCCTTAACCAGCCACTTACATGAGTGCTTTTAGCCAGTCTGCTTGACGGAGAAAAGAGTAACCGCATCAGATCAAAAAAGAATCATTAACTATCAATTGATAAATATTTAGTTTTATATTCTGATATTAATATTTATAACCTTTTCATTAAGTTAAAAAAACCAAGTCAGAACTTATTCAAGGACAAAACGCTTGTTGTTTTTGTCAGCCATACAACGCCAAAATAAGCATATAAAATGCGCCATTACGCCAGAGCAAAATAAGCGCGGCCGTTTTATTTTTGTAGGATGTTTAATTTGATGCAGATCAATTCATCTGGCAGTGAGGCGGGTGAATAAGGGAAAACTCCCCGATGGTAAAGTATTAAGCCGCCGGTGCAGCGAGTTGCCATGACAGACCGGCGGTTAATTCTTAAACTGGATGTTGAATTCTGAAGGCCAAAATCAGGCGCATAAAACCGGCCTGATTAAGGCCCAGCTTGCGCATGATATTCAACTTATGGCTACTGACCGTTTTGCAACTTCGATGGGTCACGCTGGCAATATGACGTGGATTTCCGCCGGCAATCATCATCGCCAATATTCGCCATTCGCTGCGGGAAAGGGGTTCTACTGACGAGGTCAGCGCCGTCTGAATGCCTGGGCTGCAGTATCTGTCTCCGTTGCCGGCAACCTCTATCGCTTCAACCAAACAATCCAGCGGATCTTCTTTTGCTACCAGGGATAAATGAGTTTCGGCTTCCAGAATGGCCAATATGCTGGCGTTGGTCACGCCCGTAAATATGATCAGGGATGTCTTTGGCCAAATATCATTTATGGTTAGAATGAAATGTAATACATCATACAAACTCTCATTTTCATTATACAGTTCCATAATGAGGATTTGTTGTTCATTCACCTTAAGTAAGGCCTCTATTTCCCTGATACTGTAGACAAATTGATAGCGCATGGGGTCGGGATCAATAAGAGCCCGTAATCCTTTTCTCACCCATGGGTTGGGTTCGAAAAAGAGAATGTCCTCCCTGAAAGAGATATTCTTCATAATCTATTACCATAATGAGGTATAAAAATAGCGGTTGATGCGAAAGTGCTGAACATCGCAGGCTAACAGAATATAAGGCCAGAGCCAGATAAATGCTGCATTATTAACCAGATGGTCGAAGTTAAGTATTTAATATCAAGACAATAAATTTGGCGGCATATTCCTTTCCCCCGGGGTGGCGTTCATCCTGACACCGATCGATGATTAATGGGTAATTACAGCGTTGTCGCTTTCGAGACCTGAACAAATTTCAACCCGGTGCTCACGCAAAATGCGACAGCGTAGAAAAAACAACCGGGAAATACCGGAAATGTAAGAGCGCACCTGATTGCTGCGCACCACCAACAGGAATTCATCACCGCTGCATTCTGCCGTCTGCGGGCCGGCATAGGCCAGAATGTCACGGTTCAGACCAGCACTGACCGCGGCCGAGGTACCGGGCATCGACATAAACACCTTGCAGCTGTTGACCTTGCCAAGGTAAACCTCCTGGCGGGGCGCAGAACCACTGAGATAGCTCGTAATCCCAACCACCAACATGATCACGCCCAGCGCCACCACGCTGGCCACCGCCCACCAGCGTCGGGAATAACCGGCATAAACAGCCTGGGTAACGGCGGTTTCGCCAGGCGCCGGGGATAATTCTTGCTGAGCGTTCGGGCGTGCGGCCACAGGTATTTCTGCGTCGGAAAAACGGTCTTCCTGGGCTTCACAGGACTCAACGATTATTTCGTAACGCAACATAAAACCGACCTTGGGGACAGTCGCAATCACCTCTTCTTCAATACCCAAATTTTTAATGACCCGGCGTAATTTACTCACGCACTGGTTAAGATTATTGTTTCCAGAAACCATCCCATAATCATCCCAAACCTTCTTGAATATCACCTCACGCCCGACGGCTTCACCATGATGCATAATCAATAGCAGCAGTAACCGCTTAGACGGATTAGAAATCGAGATGGGATCATCAGAAAACCCCGTTGGGCTCAAGGACCCCGTATCCACATCAAAAATGATATGGTCATTTAATCTATATTTCATTTTTCACAGGTTTCACTCTAGTGACTATTTATCGCCAGGCGTTAAATGTTAATAAAATATTAAGCGACATTTAATCAGGTTAATTATTCAAGCTCAGCTACCAATCGGAATGAAAATCAATTAACGCCACAAAATGGATGTGTTACATTTTATCGTATTTGATATAAGAATTTTCTCATAAGACATAACCAAAGATTATACAAACATCCCTACCATTGATATATTTATATGTAAAAGATCTTAAAGTTAGTTTTTTGTTTTGTAAATTACCGCCTTTAAGCTGAAAATTCTCATCATTCATTTAATGCAAGCAATTTTAATAGCAAAGTAACGGGGGGTGAATTTTGACAACGTCAGGCTAGCCCAGAAACTGGGGATCCCAGCGTCACATCGGCCTAATTGAGGGCAGAATTAATCTTTTAATGTGGGGGATATTGGGGAAAAAAAAGCCAAAATGAAAGTAACCGGTTCCGAATAAACCTCTTCACCGATAATGTCAGGTGCATCACATAACCGGTGAACAATTCTGGGTGACAGGGATAAATTAATCAGCGACAGGAAATACCAGGCTAAAGGTTATCCGGGCAGTGTTATCTCCCGCAGCACAGTGGGCATGTGCCGTACCGCCATGCAGCGTCATGATGGCGCGGACGATCGCCAACCCCAGACCGCTGGCGTGACTTCCCGCACTGCGTGCAGCATCGGCACGGTAGAAGCGATCGAACAGCTTATCCAGATGCGTCGGTGAAATGAGCGGCCCCTGATTGATAACCTGTATCACCAGCCCGCCATTGGCCTGGCTGACGGCCTGCAGCTGAATCTCGGTGTTTTCATCGGCATAACGTATTGCGTTCGACACCAGGTTGCTCAGTGCACGTTGAAACAGCATTGCATCCGCCGTACACAGCCCCTCGCCCCGACAAACCAACGTGATGCCCCGCTCTTCCGCCAAGCCTTCGAAATAGTCCGCCACTCGTTGCAGTTGTTGCGTCACATCAAGACGCTGATAGTTCAATACCGCCTGTCCTTCACCGGCGCGGGCCAGAAACAGAATGTTTTCCACCATGCGGGAAATCCGCTCCAGCTCCTCCATGTTGTTCGACAATAGCGTTTCATACTCTTCCACGCTTCGGGCCTGATACAGCGCAACCTGACAGTGCCCCATCAGCGCCCCCACCGGGGTACGGATCTCATGTGCCAAATCGGCAGAAAACTGCGTTAAACGCTGATAGCCTTCGTTCAGGCGATCCAACATGGCGTTAAACGAACGGGTCAGCTGTTGCAGCTCCTTCGGTGCTCCCTGTTCACTCAGCCGGGTCGACAACGTATTCGGCGTTATCACCGCCGCCTGCGCCGCCATGCGCCACAGCGGCTGCAATCCGCGACGCATCACCCAATACCCCAGTAATGCGATCAGAATGAAGGCCACCACCACGGCTGCCACTATCCGCCACAAATAACGCGCCAGCATTTTCTGCTCATTGATCATCACGTGGGCGGCGGAGATCTGAAGCAGGGTGCCGTCCTCCAGCCTGACCAGTGCCGATACGGCACGCAATGGCACGCCCTGCTCAGTCTGTCCACTTTGTACTGCGCTCAACCGCTGCGGTACACCGACCGGTGTTGGAGTCATCGGTGGCAGGCTCAGCCTGGCCGGATTAACGTTGATTAACGGCCTTTGCCCCGGCTGTTGAAAAATCAGTACGTCCTGTTCGTTGCCCAGCATATTTTCGAACAGGCCGGTATTCGCCGTCAGGCGATCCAACGGAAAACGCTGGCTGAGCAAATGGCGGTAGTACTCCACCCGGCCGGTGACCTGCAAATCGCTGCGGGTGGTCATTTCCTGGCGCATTGCGCCATACAGGTAGCCTCCCGCTCCGCTGACCACCAAAGCCGCCACCAACGCAAACAGCATGGCGCTGCGCAGCGTCAGAGAAAGCGCACGCCAACGTAGGGCCAAGGCCTTCATGAACGCGGCTCGCAAACGTAACCGATGCCACGCACGCTGTGGATCAGCTTGACCTCGAACGGCCGATCAATTTTTGCTCGCAGCCGCTTGATGGCAACATCCACCACGTTAGTGTCACTATCAAAGTTCATGTCCCAGACCTGGGAGGCGATCATGGTGCGTGACAATACCTCCCCCTCGCGCCGTACCAGAAGATGCAACAACATAAATTCTTTATTGGTCAGCGCGATCACCTGCTCCTGCCGCACCGCTTTACGGCGCAGCACGTCGAGCTGCAGGTCGGCTATCACATAGTGATCGGCTTCACGTACCGTGCCACGCCGCAGCAAAGTGCGCAGACGCAACACCAGTTCCGTAAAGGAGAAGGGCTTAATCAGGTAATCATCGGCACCCAGTTCGAGGCCATGAATGCGATCCTGCACCCCATCGCGCGCAGTCAGAAACAGAATGGGTACATCACTTTTCTTGCGTAGTACCTCGATAATCTGCCAGCCGTCCAGCCCCGGCAACATCACGTCCAGCACGATAGCGTCATAGCCGTGTTCCAGTGCCCGAAACAGGCCGTCGGTGCCGTTACGTGCCAAATCGACGCTGTACCCCGCCTCTCCCAGCCCCTTTTTCAGGTAATCACCCGTGCTGATGTCGTCTTCAACCACCAGTATTCGCATTATCGCCACCTCATGACTCTTGCGGAAATACTAGCAGTTCTGACGGACATTCTTGATGACATTAATGTCATCAAACGGACATGGTGCTGTCCCCGGTGTTCAACCATGCTTAACCGGCAACCTAAACAAAGGAGAACTTTATGATTACCCGTCATCGTTTTGCCGGTTTACTGCTTTCCACCCTCATGTTGTGCAGCGGTGCTGCCGCCGCGGCTCAACCCCAAGGCAAGGTGATTGCCCCACTGCGTGGCGTTATCGATCAGGTAAGCGACAGCAGCCTGCAACTCACCGACCGCAAAGGGGAAAAGGTCAGCGTCAAGCTCAATGACCAGACCCGAGTGCTGAGCGTGTCGAAAGGCACGCTGGATGATATCAAACCGGACAGCTTTATCGGCACCGCTGCCGTACCGCAGCCGGACGGCTCTTTGAAAGCGTTGGAAGTGCACGTGTTCGCAGCCAGCCTGCGCGGCACCGGCGAAGGCCACTCGGCCTGGGAATCCGCCGACGGCAAGGTCGACACCATGACCAACGGTACCGTGGGCAAACTGGTGAAGTCCAACGGACGCACCCTGACCGTGACCTACGGCAACCAGCAAAAAACCGTTAACGTGCCGGAGGATGTGCCGATCGTCACCCTGGATCCCGGCGATCGCAGCCTGTTGAAACCGGGCGCGCATATCGTGTTGTTCTCCACCACTGACGATAAGGGTGAACGCGTCGCCTCCCGCATTTCTGCAGGCAAAGACGGTACCGTTCCGCCGATGTAACTCAGGAGTGCATGATGAAAAGCAACGCGCCGCGGCCGGTGCATCCTTGGCCGGTTCGCCTTACCCACTGGATTAACCTGTTCGCCATGGTCTGCATGTTCATGAGCGGTTGGGAAATCTATAACGCCTCGCCGCTGTTCGGCTTCCGCTTTCCGCCACAGATCACGCTTGGCGGCTGGCTGGGCGGCGCGATTGGCTGGCATCTGGCGGTTATGTGGCTGCTGGCCTGCAACGCACTGTGTTATGTCTTGTGGAGCCTGTTCAGAGGCCACTTGCAGCGCGATCTGCTGCCGCTAGGCCTCGGCGCGCTGCGGCGCGATATCTGGCAAGCCGTGACGCTGCGGCTCAAGCATCGGCATGGCCATTACAACGCCATTCAAAAACTGATGTACCTCGGCGTCTTGCTTTTGGGGCTGCTGCTGGTGCTCTCCGGGTTAGCCATTTGGAAACCTGTGCAGTTGCAGGGTCTGGTGAGCCTGTTCGGCGGCTTTGACATTGCGCGTTACGTGCACTTTTTCGCCATGTCAGGCATTGGCTTATTTGTGGTGATTCACCTGCTGATGGTGATTATCGTGCCGCGCACGCTGTGGGCAATGATAACGGGTGGCAAACATGACGGATAAAAAACAACGCCCCATGGCACCGGGGCTGGAACCGGCGCAAAAGAAACAGCTGGTTAATTTGCAGCGCCGCTTGATGCTACGCTCCGGCCTGACGCTGGGTGGCGTCGCCATGCTGACCGGCTGCAATCTGCAGGACGGTGACCAGGTGGATAAAGTGCTGTGGGCAATGTCCCGCTGGAACGATCGGGTGCAGGCCTGGTTGTTCAACGGCCAAAAGCTGGCGCAGACCTACCGTCCGGATCAGATTACCCATCCGTTCCCGTTCAACGCGTATTACCCGGAATACAACGTTCCGGAAGTGGATCTCGCCAGCTACCGGCTGGAGGTCTCCGGTAAAGTAGAAAAAAAGGCCCCCTGGACGCTGGAACAGCTGCAACGCCTGCCGCAGCAAAGTCAAATAACCCGGTTGATCTGCATCGAGGGCTGGAGCGCCATCGGTCAGTGGGGGGGCGTGCCGCTGCGCAACTTCCTGCAGCACGTCGGGGCGGATCTTAACGCCCGTTATGTGGGATTCAAATGCGCGGACCGCTACTACTCCAGCATCGACATGGCCACCGCACTGCATCCACAGACCCTTTTGGCGCTGGATTTCGGCGGCAAGGCGCTGCCGGCAGATTACGGTTACCCGCTGCGCCTGCGGGTGCCGACCAAGCTGGGCTTCAAAAACGCCAAGCATATCGCCGCCATTTTCGTCAGCGATACCAATCCCGGCGGTTACTGGGAAGATCAGGGCTATAACTGGTTCAGCGGAATTTAATTTCTGCGTAGCGCTGTGCAGAGAACTCACCGCCCGCTGGCGCATTTATTCCGACGCTGTTAATAATCTCGCCAAGACAAGGAAGGTAACTATAGGAAAAGCAATAATAAAAAGGATTTTATTATGGAGATTGATATCACGGAGCATTATACGTTCCGATCGGATGAATTCAGATATCAGATTGCGATAAGTAAAGTCGACGGTAAAACAGCCAAATATTACCTTGATTTCAAAAAGATAACCCAAGACATGCGAGCATGGTTATCGCCTGTCTATACCGAGCAATGCATTTTAGATAATGCTTATGCTATAGAGTTTTATGATGTTAAAGCGCTAATTTTTGCTGCTCGGCAAGGGCGTTCCGCCTTCGATACTTATAGCCACATGGGTTATACCTTTTCTGAACGTGAGCGCCTATTCGTCGATGGAATAGGTAAAACTATTATCAACTTCGCCATACAGTATCAGGCCAGGCTCGTTTTTAGCGTTCCCTTGAGGCCAGCATTGGCCAAAATCTATGATCATCTATTGAAAAAACACGCTCATGGAGTACAGTATTTGTACAAAATGGAATTCATAAAGGACGGGCTATATGTCATCGAAATCTAACGTCTTGCAGCAAGGCCCCGAACAGGACTTTACCTCTTTAAGTATGAAAGAACAGCGCCTGCAAGCCATACAAGCTTTCCACGAAGCCTGGTGGGAACAAAGATGCCAGGAGTGGCGTGAACGAGGCCGTCTGGGTGAACCAGGGCCGGTCATCACCACTTCTCCCACCAACAAAACAACATAACCCCCTACGGGGTTATGGTCAGTTTTACTCCCCGGTTGTCATCAGCGTGATATCCGCCTGCAGGATTGCCTCGCGCGCTGCGGCAGGCAGATTGTCATCGGTAATAATCGCGTCAAATACCGCCATCGGCAGCGCCAGATAGGTGGCTATTTTGCCGTATTTTGAGGTGTCGCTGAGCAAAATGCAGCGACGGCTGGCATCAACGATGGCTTTCTTCACCATCACCTTGTCTTCATTGGGCGTCGACAGGCCGCGCATGCTCCATGATGAAGCGGAAACAAACGCCAAATCGATAAACAACCCGCGTAGCGCCTGAGCCGCCGCTTCACCAACGCAGGAACGGTTCTCGCGGCATACGGTGCCGCCGGTGTGAATGATCTTGCACTGGCTGTGTTCTATCAGATAGCCCGCAATCACAAAATCATTAGTGACCACCGTCAGATCTTCGCGCTCACTGAGGTGCTTTGCCAATGCCAGCGTAGTGGTGCCCGCGTCCAGATAAATGCAGCTGTTGGGGGGGACCTGTCGGGCAGCCAACTGACCGATGGCCGCTTTCTGCTGGCTGTACATCCCTTCCTTATCCTGATGCGAAGGTTCAATCGCCACCCGTTCTGCGGACTGCACGCCCCCTGACACCGCCAGTACCGCGCCCTGCTCCTCCAGCTTTTGCAGATCGCGGCGAATCGTCATATGCGATACGCCCAGCCTCTCGGTCAATTCGGCAATGCTGACCACCCCGCGTTCTGATACCAGCGCTAAAATTTGCTGATGGCGTTCTACAGGTATCACGGTTCCCTCTCTTTACCGCAGTGATAATAATTGTGATTTTACGTCAATTTTCGTTCGATGAAAGCAGCCATTTTACAGGCCGTGAGATCGCTCATGGTATCGATGACTTATTTTAAATATTTTTAAAACAGTGAGATAACTCGATACCAACCTTTTTAAGCGCATCTATTAAGGCTCCACTTAATGTTAATAATTGTGATAACGATCGCTGACCCTGCGTCACAACCCGCTTATATTTAACACAACAAAACAAATTATCACTAAAATTAACAAGGAGTACCAAATGATACAGCCAGGGGATTTTGCAGTTTGCGTCGTAGGGTTAGGTTCCATGGGAATGGGGGCGGCGAAGTCATGTATTAACGCCGGACTGACAACCTACGGTGTCGATCTTAACCCGCAGGCACTGGCGACATTGCAACAGGCCGGGGCAAAGCAGGCGGCTACCCGAGCAGACGATTTCGCTGCCGATTTGGATGCCTTGCTGCTGCTGGTGGTGAACGCTGCTCAGGTGAAGCAGATCCTGTTTGGCGAGAACGGCCTGGCGGCAAAGCTAAAGCCCAATACGCCGGTCATGGTCTCTTCCACCCTCTCCGCCGCCGATGCCAGGCAGATTGAACAACAGCTGCTGGCGCTCGGACTGAACATGTTGGATGCCCCGGTTTCTGGCGGCGCGGCCAAGGCGGCTGAGGGCCAGATAACGGTGATGGCATCCGGCGCAGGATCCACATTCCAACAATTGCAACCGGTGCTGGACGCCATTGCCGGCAAGGTCTATCGCATTGGCGAAGAGATTGGGCTGGGCGCTACGGTAAAAATCATCCACCAACTGCTGGCCGGAGTGCATATCGCCGCCGGAGCCGAGGCCATGGCGCTGGTTGCCCGGGCCGGTATTCCCCTGGACGTCATGTACGACGTCGTTACCCACGCCGCCGGCAATTCATGGATGTTCGAGAACCGTATGCGTCACGTGGTTGACGGCGACTATGCACCCAAATCGGCGGTGGATATCTTCGTGAAGGATCTGGGGCTGGTGACCGATACCGCCAAAGCGCTGCACTTCCCATTGCCGCTGGCATCTACCGCTTTCAATATGTTTACCGCCGCCAGCAATGCCGGTTTTGGTAAAGAGGACGACAGCGCAGTGATCAAGATCTTCACTGGCATCGACCTGCCGCAGAAGAAGGAGAACGCATAATGCTGCTCGGCGTAATTGCAGATGATTTTACCGGTGCGACCGACATTGCCAGCTTTCTGGTGGAAAACGGCCTGTCGACGGTGCAGCTAAACGGCGTACCGCATGATGACATGCCGATTGAAGCGCAGGCGGTCGTCATCAGTCTGAAATCAAGATCCTGTGCGCCATCGCAGGCCATCGAACAGTCGTTGCAGGCGCTGGCATGGCTGCAGCGCCAGGGCTGCCGGCAATTCTACTTCAAATATTGCTCAACCTTCGACAGCACCGCGCAGGGCAATATCGGCCCGGTAACCGATGCCCTGCTTGATGCTCTGGGCGAAAGCCAAACGGTGATTTCCCCGGCGCTGCCGGTCAACGGCCGGACTGTGTATCAGGGCTATCTGTTTGTGTTGGATCAACTGCTGTCGGAGTCCGGCATGCGCCATCACCCGGTGACGCCGATGACCGACAGCAACCTGCTACGGCTGATGGAAGCGCAGGCTCAGGGACGCTGCGGGCTGGTGACGGCCGCAGAGATGGATTGCGGTGCCGAAGCGGTGTCCGACAAGCTGCAACAGCTGGCGCAACAAGGCGTACGATATGCGGTACTGGATACGCTGAATGAGCAGCATTTGCTGACCCAGGGTGCCGCGCTGAAAAATATGAAGCTGGTGACCGGCGGATCGGGCCTGGTCATCGGTCTCGCACGTCAATGGGCTCAGCCGGGACAAGGCCGTCCGCAGGCCGCGGGGGCTCCACAAGGGGAAAAAGCCGTGGTCCTGTCCGGCTCCTGCTCCGTCATGACCAATCGACAGGTCGCGCGATACCTTCAACAGGCACCGGCCATGGCTATCGACGTGGCGCGCTGCCTTACCGAACCTGAGCGCGCAGCCTATGTTACAGAACTGGTCGATTGGGTACAGCGGCAGGAAAATGCCCCGCTGGCCCCGCTGCTGTACGCCACCGCCGAACCGGAGAAACTGCAGCAGGTTCAGCAACGATATGGCATGGCTGCCGCCAGTCAGGCAGTGGAGTCACTGTTTGCCGGGGTGGTACAACAGCTCCAGCAATCAGGGTACCGTCGCTTTATCGTTGCCGGTGGCGAAACTTCTGGCGTAGTGACGCAGGCGCTGGGGATTCGCGGTTTCCACATCGGCCCCAGTATCTCTCCCGGCGTACCCTGGGTTCGCGCCATCGAACAACCGGTTTCACTGGCCCTTAAATCGGGCAATTTTGGCGATGAAAACTTTTTCGCCCGGGCACAAACGGAATTCCCATTATGACAATGATGATCGAACAACAGGCGCGCGAAGAGATGGTGCGTCTGGGGGCCTCCTTCTTTCAGCGCGGTTACGCCACCGGGTCTGCCGGCAACCTTTCGCTGTTGCTGGCGGACGGCACGCTGCTGGCAACCCCGACCGGATCCTGCCTGGGCGAACTGCAGGCCGAGCGGCTGTCGAAAGTCAGCCTGAGCGGCGAATGGCTATCCGGCGACAAACCCTCGAAAGAGATCAGCTTTCACCGCGCGCTGTATCTGAATAACCCGGAGTGCAAAGCTGTGGTGCACCTGCACTGCACTTACCTCACGGCCCTGTCCTGTCTGCAAGGGCTGGACGTGGAAAACGCCATCAAACCCTTCACCCCTTATGTGGTGATGCGGGTCGGCAAGGTGCCGGTGGTACCTTACTACCGCCCCGGCGATCTGCGGCTGGCGGAGGATCTGGCCAAACTGGCGCCGACCCATCGCGCTTTTTTGCTGGCCAATCACGGCCCGGTGGTGACGGGCAAGGATCTGCGGGCGGCAGCGGATAATACCGAAGAGATGGAAGATGCCGCCAGGCTGATTTTCACCCTCGGCGACCGCCCAATACGCTATTTGACCGATGACGAAATTACCGAGCTACGGAGCTGAACCATGCCTAAGTTTGCCGCCAATTTATCGATGATGTTTAACGAACTGCCGTTTTTGGAAAGGTTCGAGGCCGCCGCCGCACAGGGTTTTCAAGCCGTGGAGTTCCTGTTCCCCTATGACTATTCTGCTGAACTGCTGGCAGAAAAGCTGCGCAGCAACGGTTTGCAGCAGGTGCTGTTCAATACTGCGCCGGGCAATGCCGAAGCCGGTGAGTGGGGGCTGGCGGCAGTACCAGGCCGCGAGCAGGATGCGCGTGCGGATATCGATCGTGCCCTGACTTACGCCATTGCGCTTAACTGCCCCTGCGTGCACGTAATGGCCGGCGTCGTTCCTCCGGGGGAGGACTGGCAGCGCTATCGCGCTACCTTTATCGACAATATTCGCTATGCCGCAGACCGCTTCGCCCAGCACGGCATCAAGGTGCTGATTGAAGCGCTCAGCCCACAGGTTAAGCCGCATTATCTGTTTTCCAGCCAGCACCAGGCAGCCGAACTGGTCGAGGCCATCGATCGCTCGAACGTCTTCGTACAATTGGACTTTTTCCATGCTCAGTTGGTGGACGGCAATATCAGCGGGCTGATGCATTCGCTGGCCGGTCGCTACGCACATATTCAGATTGCCTCGGTGCCGGAGCGGCATGAACCGGACGACGGCGAACTGAATTATCCGTGGCTGTTCGAGCAACTGGATGCCCTCGGTTATCAAGGCTGGATAGGCTGTGAATACCGGCCGCGTGGCGATACCGCCGCCGGGCTTGATTGGCTAAGACCCTATCAGTAAGGCGCTCCGCCAACCCAGGGATTTCCAAAACATAAAAATTAAACGCACCCGTATCGCCAGCCGACGATCGCGGTGCCTGACTCTTACCCGATTAAAGGCTATTTCATGTCTACCTCTCTGCTTTTGATGATTGCCGTATTAGGTGTGGTGCTGCTCTTGCTGATGGTCATCAAGGCCAAGATCCAGCCCTTTGTCGCCTTGCTGGTGGTCAGCCTGCTGGTGGCGTTGGCCAGCGGCATTCCTACCGGCGAAGTGATGAAGGTGATGACCGCAGGTATGGGCGGCGTACTGGGTTCCGTGACCATTATCATCGGCCTGGGCGCGATGCTCGGCCGGATGATCGAACATTCTGGCGGTGCCGAATCGCTGGCCCAGCGCTTCAGCAAAGCTTTGGGGCCGAAACATACCGTGGCCGCCCTGACCATTGCCGCATTTATTCTCGGCATTCCGGTCTTTTTCGACGTCGGCTTTATCATCCTGGCGCCGATCATCTACGGTTTTGCCAAGGTCGCTAAAGTTTCACCACTGAAATTTGGCCTGCCGATGGCCGGCGTAATGCTGGCGGTGCACGTCGCCCTGCCTCCCCATCCGGGGCCGGTTGCCGCAGCCGGGCTGCTGAACGCCGACATTGGTTGGCTGACCATTATCGGTCTCGCGATTTGCATTCCGGTGGGGGTTATCGGCTATTTCGCTGCCAAGCATTTGAATCGCAAAACTTATCCCCTGTCGATTGAGGTACTGGAACAGCTGCAGCTGGCGGCCCCTGAACCGGCACCGGAAGGCAAGGCGCCATTGAGCGACCGCATCAATCCGCCTGGCGCCGGGTTGGTGGCAGCGCTGATCGTGATCCCTATCGCCATCATCATGTTGGGCACCGTTTCGGCCACGTTACTTGAACCGGGTTCCGCGCTGCGGGATGCGCTTTCGCTGCTCGGCTCTCCCGCGGTGGCCCTGATGATTGCTCTCTTGCTGGCATTCTATTTCCTGGCCATCCGTCGCGGCTGGAGCCTGCAACACACCAGCGACGTCATGGGGGGCGCGCTGCCGACCGCCGCCGTGGTGATCCTGGTCACCGGTGCCGGTGGCGTATTCGGCAAAGTCCTGGTGGAGTCGGGTGTGGGCAAGGCATTGGCCGATGTGCTGACCACCATAGGCCTGCCGTTAATCCCGGCCGCTTTTATCATTTCGCTGGCGCTGCGCGCCTCTCAGGGGTCCGCCACCGTGGCTATCCTGACGACCGGTGGCCTGCTGTCAGAGGCGGTTATCGGGCTGAATCCGCTACAGCTGGTGTTGGTCACCCTTGCCACCTGCTTTGGCGGTCTGGGTTTGTCGCATGTGAATGACTCCGGCTTTTGGATCGTCACCAAATACCTCGGACTTTCGGTCGCCGATGGCCTGAAAACCTGGACGGTACTGACGACGATCCTCGGCCTGAGCGGTTTCCTGTTCACCTGGTTACTGTGGCTGGCGGTGTAATTTCTCTGGCATACTGCACAGACCGCCTCTCGCTCTGTGCAGGAAAACATAATGCCTCTTATCACTACCGCACCGCTGTTGCTTACCGAACGTTTACGCCTTGATGCACATACGCTGGACGACTTTGATTCGTTGGCCGCCATGTGGGCCGATCCTGAAGTGGTACGTTATATCGGCGGCACGCCGAGGGATCGTGAAGACTCCTGGGGCCGCCTGATGCGCTACGTAGGCCACTGGGCGTTGCTGGGTTATGGCTACTGGGCAGTGCGCGATAAAGTCAGCGGCGCTTACCTTGGCGGCATCGGTTTTTCCGACTTTCAGCGCGATATCCATCCGGCGCTTGATGTCCCCGAAATGGGCTGGACGCTGGTGACCTCGGCACAGGGTAAAGGCTATGCCACCGAAGCGCTGCGCGCGGCTTTGGCCTGGGGAAAAGACCATTTACCGGGCGATAAGGCGGTGTGCATTATCTCACCGGAAAATCAGCCCTCCCTGGCACTGGCGAAGAAAGTCGGTTTCCGCGAAAACCATCGCAGCGAGTACCATCAAAGCCCGATCCTGGTGATGCACTGCCCGCTATGAGCCGGCAACCTGACCCGACGCGGTAGCCAAAGCCACCTGAACAAAGTTATCCCGCAGCGCATCAGGCTGCTGCGGGTTCCAGGCGATACCGACTTGCCATTGGGTCTGTTCGCCGCTCAGCGGCAGAATATCGATGCCCGCCGGCGCAATATGCGTGACGCTGTGCGGCAGCAGAGCAACGCCAATGCCGGCGGCAACCAGCGCCAGCAAGGTTTGAATATCACCGGCCTGCTGTACCACGTTGGGTGCCAGTTGATGGGCGGCAATAAAGCGCAGCGACTGGTCGCTCAGCCCGCGTCCACGCTTGGGCGTCAACTGTAACAGCGGCAAGGTATTGAATTGCTCCATGATATTTTCTGCCCGCAGGGCCAGCGCCGAGGGCACCGCCAGCACCAATCTGTCACTCAGCAGCGCACTGGCACGCAACGGCGTACTGACAGGCAATCGCACGAATCCCACCTGCAGTTCCCCCTGCAATAGCAACTGGTATTGCCGCTCCGAAGGCAGATCTTCCAGGCCTACGGCAACCTCGGGAAAACGATGACGGAAAGCGGCCACCAGCTGCGGAGCCAGATGAAAGCTGGACAGGCCAAAGCCGATCGCCAACCGCCCTGCCTCCCCCTTGACCACCTGCAAGGCTCGCTGCTGAAACTGCAGATGCTGAGCGACTAACGTTTGAGCTTCAGGATAGAGCCGTTGGCCGCCGGCGGTCAGTTGCGCTCCCTGGCGACCACGGTTAAACAAACGGGCACCCAGCAGCGTTTCCAGCGCCTGGATCTGTTTGCTCAGCGCCGGCTGGGTGATGCATAACTGCTCCGCCGCCACGCGATAATTGCCCTGTTCGGCCAGCACCACGAAGGCGCGTAGTTGTCGTATATACATTCCATTCGGTTATCAAAAAAGGAATTTAATTGATTATACAGTAATCAATGGCTTTGCTGTAATCAACGCCAGATAACAGCCAAAAGGTAATCCTATGACAAACTCTCTACGCGCCGCGACGGTGCAATTTCAGCATCGCGCCAATGATAAAAACTACAACCTGTCGGTGATCGAGGGCTTTATCACCCGCGCCGCCGCCGAACAGATCCAATTGCTGATCTTCCCGGAAATGTGCATCACCGGCTATTGGCACGTACGCCACCTCAGCGCCGGCGAAATTGGTGCACTGGCAGAGCCCATCGCCGACAGCCCTTCGCTGGCGCGTATCCGCCCATTGGCCGAACGCTATAACATGGCGATCGGCGTAGGACTGATTGAACTGGGAGAGGATGGCAAGTATTACAATGCCTACGCCATCTGCCTGCCCGACGGCAAACTTCACGTTCACCGTAAACTGCATGCTTTTGAACACCCGGCGATAGCCAGCGGCGACAGTTTCACCGTGTTTGACACCCCATGGGGTATCCGAATGGGGGTGCTGATCTGTTGGGACAATAACCTGGTGGAGAATGTCCGTGCGACCGCATTGCTGGGGGCAGAGGTGTTGTTGGCGCCGCATCAGACCGGCGGTACTCATTCACGTAGCCCGCACGGCATGAAGCCGATCCCTCTGGAAATTTGGCAACGGCGGCAGGAGGATCCGGCGGCGATAGAGGCAGCTTTTCGGGGCGAACACGGGCGTGGCTGGCTGATGCGCTGGCTCCCGGCACGTGCTCATGACAATGGGTTGTTTGTGTTATTCAGCAACGGAGTGGGACGTGACGATGACGAAGTGCGAACCGGCAATGCGATGATCCTCGACCCCTACGGCCGCATTCTGGCGGAAACCTGGGCAGCAGAAGACAAGATGGTCACGGCCACGCTTGATTTGTCGCTGATCCCGCTCAGTACGGGCCGTCGCTGGATCCACGGTCGTCGACCGGCCCTGTACGACATTCTTACGCAGCCGCAAGGCTATGAGCGAGATGCCCGTAGCGCGCGTTTTTCATCTGAGCCGGCACAGAAACTGGGCAAGTGACCGACGCCGAATGACAGGCAAAAAAAAATCCGCCCGAAGGCGGATTTTTATCTGATGTGGCTGACTGCGCCACATGCTCATGCCCGCAGGCATGGAGAAATCTTAGAAACGGTAGCCTACGCCAACGCTCCAGATACCAACGTCAACGCTGCGGATACGGCTCTGCTCGTAACCAACGTCCAGCGCTACGTCCTGGATTGGGTTGAACTGCAGGCCAGCACCGTAGGTGAAGCCGTAGTCGCTGCTGCCGTTACGGTCGGAACCGTTTTGAGCGTTGTCGATGTTTTTACCGTAACCAACACCCACTACACCGTAGATGCTTGCCCAGTCGTTGAAGCGGTAAGCTGGACCGGCAGTGATAGAGTTGTACTGAGCTTTACCGTAGTAACCGTTCTCAGAACCGTTCTTCTCTACGTGGGTAAAGGAACCGATAACACCCAGTGGGTTGTTGTCGAACTCGTAACGGTATTTCAGGTTGAAACCGTCGGCTTTGTTAGCAACGCCTTGGAGATCACCCTGCGCATAGCCAGCGGATACGGTGCTCTGACCAGCGAATGCGGTACCTGCGGTTACTGCTAAGACACAGGCTGCTACTGCGGAAAGACATGCAATTTTTTTCATAACCACCTCAAACGCGTTATATTTTTAAGTAAATCCATTTGTTCATGCATTGAAAATATAACAAAAATTAGCGTGAAACTCTGCCTTAAAATGAGTGTCTAATGCTTTATATCGTGTAACATTAGATTTCAAGAACAGTGTATCTTCTTCATTTCGCTCTATTTTCGAGCCGCATTCTACGCGTTTCTGTGATAAGAATCACCTATTTAATATCCAGACAATTCTTAAAAAAAGCGCACTTTTTGACCATAAAAGCTGTCCTGGCGCCGTAAGCCAGCGCTTTTTTTCGTTGAAAATGCTTTTCTCAGACACATTTACCGCAATTCATTTACACTGCCGTCATCCAAACATCGACCTCTTCCCAAATCCTGGGAAATGCATAAAAGGCTCTAAAGGATGTCTTCCTCCGCAACCGCAAAAGCGTCTTCTACGCTGCTGCCAATCTGCCTGTTGATCATCGCTATGGTCTCCATCCAAAGCGGTGCCTCTCTGGCCAAAAGCCTGTTCCCGCTGGTCGGCGCAGAAGGCATCACCACGCTGCGTTTGAGTATCGGCACGCTGATCCTCTTTATTATCTTCCGCCCGTGGCGCATGCGATTTGCCGCCGGGAGCCGGTTACCGTTGTTCATTTACGGCCTGGCGCTGGGCGCGATGAATTACCTGTTCTATCTTTCCCTGCGCACTCTGCCGCTCGGCATCGCCGTGGCATTGGAGTTCACCGGCCCGCTGGCGGTCGCGATGTTCTCTTCACGCCGCGCGATTGACTTTTTGTGGGTGGCACTGGCGATCGCCGGGCTCTGGTTCCTGCTGCCGTTGGGCCATGACATGGGCAGCATCGATCCCTTCGGCGCCGCCTGTGCACTGGGTGCAGGTGCCTGCTGGGCGGTCTACATTATCTGCGGCCAGAAAGCCGGTGGCGACCACGGGCCGGGTACCGTCGCGGTGGGGTCACTGATTGCCGCCGTGGTGTTTTGCCCGATTGGCGCCTGGCAAGCCGGCAGCGCACTGCTGAACGTTGATATCCTGCCGGTCGCACTGGCCGTAGCTATCCTCTCCACCGCGCTGCCCTACTCGCTCGAAATTATCGCGTTGCCAAAAATACCGGCGCGGACTTTCGGCACATTGATGAGCCTGGAACCGGCACTGGCTGCGCTTTCCGGCATGCTGTTCCTGAACGAACACCTGACGACGATTCAATGGTTGGCGCTGGCAGCGATCATTACCGCCTCCATGGGGGCGACCCTGACCATCAAACCCAAACCGCAAATCGAAAACCTGTCCTGAGCATTGGCTACGCCTGCATTTGCCCAAAGCGGAATGCAGGCGGGTTAACTGTTTTCACACTGGCAAACAGGCATACTTTTCCCCGCAGTCCCCCCACGTTGTTATGGAATCAACCCGGCAGGGTTGCCACATGGAGAATTAAAGTGATTTATAACACTCTGTTTAACCCACGCTATGGCCGTGGGCTGTCACCGATACTGGTTGAGACCCTCACCGCTGTGCGTCAATACGATCTCGCCGAGCTGGCACTGGAGCGGCATGAGATAAAGGGTGAGAAGATCTTTATGGAAGTGATGACGCTAACCACCGGGCTAGCGGAAACCCGGCGTGCAGAGCTGCACCAGGAATATGCCGTCATCCATTTGCTCCTTAGCGGCGAAGAACGCATTGATTATGGTTTGCCGGGGGATTGGCAAAGTGAGTTGCCTTATGACGAACTGCACGATGTGCAACTGCTAGAGATCAAACGTCACCGCCAGACGCTGGCAATGTTTCCCGGCATGTACGCCATATTTTTGCCTCATGAGCCGCACAAAGTCGCTTGCCAACTAAATGCGCCGATGCCAATCAAAAAAGCGGTGATAAGCGTGCATTACGCCCTGCTGCTGTAACCGGCCGGTCTGTCTGGATGGCTGGCTTCTCATCGCTCAGTGCTGGGGCAAAGCGCGTAAAAACCTCGCCGCCTGCTCAGGAGAGCGCAACTGGATAAAGCGGATATGTCGATATCGGGCATCGTTCATGTCCGCAAGGTAGCCGGCCCGGTTTTTACGGTAGGTTTTGATGGTCCATAAAACGATAGAATCACGGCTGAAAAAGGAACGGCGGAAGCTCTCGCGGTTACCGGTGCCGGGCCACAACTCGGTATCTTGCCATGCACGTGTAGCGGCACGACGCACCGCCTGAAACAACGTACGACAGAAGCCGTAGTCTACCCACACCACCCAATCAACGCTTTCCCATTTAATCGTTTTGGTTCGGCTGTAATTGCCGTCAAGCACCCAGCCGGACTCTGCCGCGGCCAGCGCCTGCGCGAGCTGCGCCAAAAACTCGTCATCGGGTGCCCCCTGCCATTGCGGGCGCCAAAACAGCTTATCCAGCTCGATATGAGGCAGCGCAAACTTTGCCGCTAGCTGGCGCGCCACCGTGCTTTTGCCACTGCCACTGGTTCCAACGACGTTAATTTTCATGGGAGCGAATTCTGAAATGGGGGAAAATAGCTTAGCGAGATGTTATTCGTCTATCAATATGAATTATCAGGCAATTATTAAAATGAAATAAAAATGAATCAGAATGCGTAATCTTTATAAAAAATATAAATGAAAATGGTTATTAAACACCTTTCTGAAATTATTACCCTGCGGAACCACCTTCGCGAAAAGGTGCGTCAGTATATCCTTATAATTCATTGCATTGAGGAAAAAAACAAATATACCCCTATAACCTTACCCTTACTGGAGTTAATTTTCAATTCGTTAGAACCTATTTATCCGATAGCCATTTTCGACCTGCAAAGTGCTATATCGCTGCTATAATTACCCCCGTAACAAAAATAGGACAACGAACTAACGAGAGGATATCTGATATGAGTACCGCTAAACTGGTGAAAACGAAATCTTCTGAGCTGCTTTACACTCGTAATGACATGGACGAAAAAACCAAACTGGAAGCCATCAAGGCGTTGAACCATCAGGTTGTTCAATTTACCGACCTGTCGTTGATCACCAAACAGGCACACTGGAACATGCGTGGTGCCAACTTCATTGCCGTGCATGAAATGCTGGACGGGTTCCGTACCGCCATCATCGATCACCTGGACACTTTTGCCGAGCGCGTGGTGCAGTTGGGCGGCGTGGCATTGGGTACCGTGCAGGTCGTGAACGACAAGACTCCGCTGAAAAGCTATCCAACCAACATCCACAGCGTGCAGGAACACCTGAAAGCGCTGGCCGATCGCTACGGTGTGGCGGCGAACGACATTCGCAAGGCCATCACAGAAGTCGCCGATGAAGATACCGCGGATATGTTCACCGCAGCTTCACGCGATCTGGACAAGTTCCTGTGGTTTATCGAGTCCAACATCGAATAAATCTGCGCGACAGACAATCAAAGCGTTCCGCATTGCGGGATTGAACAGGCTGCGGGCTTTGCCCCAGCCTGTTTTTCTTTTGCGACGCTTGAATTGCTCAAAAAACAGCCCATAGTAGATAAAACGAACTGACGAAGGCCCAACACAAGCGAGGTGATCATGGCAAGCGGATGGGCGGCAGACGGTGCCGTGCAAGATCAAATCGACTCCACCGTCGACGATGCCGTACAGCGTGCAAGACAGGCGCTGGGTCAAGGTGAGAGTGAGCATTACTGTCAGGAGTGCGGGGAAGAAATCCCCTTGGCGCGGCGGCAGGCGCTGAAAGGCGTGCGTTATTGCCTGGCCTGCCAAACCGAGCTGGATAAAAAGCGGGCGGCGAGCAGTTTGTATAACCGTCGCGGCAGTAAAGACAGCCAACTACGTTGAGCTTATCAACGCAAAATATCCCTTCCTGACCTCTCTGACAGAACACTCCTGCACCAAATGCAACAACCTTGCGGCATAAAAGTTAGAGTTAGTTATCAATATTGAAGCGAAACCGTTAACTATCGGTTGTTTCAGCCCCATTATTTGGTTAATGATAGACCCGTGCACCAACAGGACGCCAAAAGCACCATTTTGGGGCCTCAATTTGGTGCATAAAAATAATAATTCGACCTTCAGACTCAACATCACACCACAACTCTTTGTTTTTATAGTAGTTGAAAACATGGCACGATTTTTTCATGGCACCAACTGCAATATAAAAAATGGGTAATCCGCAACCTGTACAGGAAATTCCTCTCATGAAGTCAATTTTTAAAGTCTCCCTGGCCGCACTTTCGCTGGCCTTTGCCGTAAGCTCCCACGCAGCAGACAAACTGGTCGTCGCCACCGATACCGCATTCGTTCCCTTTGAATTCAAACAAGGCGATAAATACGTTGGTTTCGATATCGACCTGTGGGCCGCTATCGCCAAAGAACTGAAACTGGATTACACCCTGAAGCCGATGGATTTCAGCGGCATCATCCCGGCACTGCAGACCAAAAATATCGATCTGGCGCTGGCCGGCATCACCATTACCGAAGAACGTAAAAAAGCCATCGAATTCTCTGACGGCTACTACAAAAGCGGCCTGCTGGTGATGGTTAACGCCAACGACGACAGCATCAAGGGCATTGACGATCTGAACGGCAAAGTGGTGGCGGTGAAGAGTGGCACCGGCTCCGTGGATTACGCCAAGCAGCACATCAAAACCAAAGACCTGCGTCAGTTCCCGAACATCGATAACGCCTATATGGAACTGGGCACCAAACGCGCTGACGCGGTGCTGCACGACACGCCAAACATTCTGTACTTCATTAAAACCGCCGGCGCCGGCAAGTTCAAAACCGTTGGCGATTCGCTGGAAGCACAGCAATACGGCATCGCCTTCCCTAAAGGCAGTGACGAACTGCGCGTGAAGGTGAATGGCGCGCTGAAAACGCTGCGCGACAACGGCACCTACAACGAAATCTACAAAAAATGGTTCGGTACCGAACCTAAATAACGGATGCAATCAGTCACTGATTCACTTAAGCACAGGGGTGGTGCCTTAGCCCCTGCGCTTTGTTGTATCTGATTCCCACGTTTGGGATCACCGGGAGAAAACACCATGCAGTTCGACTGGAGCGCCATCTGGCCCGCCATCCCTATCCTGTTAGAAGGCGCCAAAATGACCCTATGGATTTCGGTCCTCGGTCTGATTGGCGGCCTGATCATCGGCCTCGTTGCCGGTTTTGCCCGTACCTACGGCGGTTGGATTGCCAACCATGTCGCCCTGGTATTCATCGAAGTTATCCGCGGCACGCCTATTGTGGTGCAGGTGATGTTTATCTACTTCGCCCTGCCGATGGCTTTCAGCGATTTGCGCATCGATCCCTTTAGCGCGGCGGTGGTCACCATTATGATCAACTCCGGCGCCTACATTGCGGAAATCACCCGCGGTGCCGTGTTGTCGATCCACAGCGGCTTCCGTGAAGCAGGCCTGGCGTTGGGTCTGTCGCGCCGCGAGACCATCCGTTATGTCATCATGCCGCTGGCGCTGCGCCGTATGCTGCCGCCGCTGGGTAACCAGTGGATCATCAGCATTAAAGACACCTCGCTGTTTATCGTGATCGGGGTGGCGGAACTGACCCGTCAGGGCCAGGAAATTATTGCCGGCAACTTCCGCGCGCTGGAAATCTGGAGCGCCGTGGCGGTTATTTATCTGATTATTACCCTGGTGCTGAGCTTCGTGCTGCGTCGTCTGGAAAGAAGGATGAAAATCCTGTGATTGAATTTAAAAACGTCTCCAAGCACTTTGGGCAAACCCAGGTGCTGCACAATATCGACCTGAAAATTAATCAAGGTGAAGTGGTGGTGATTATCGGGCCGTCCGGCTCCGGCAAATCCACGCTGCTGCGCTGCATCAACAAACTGGAAGAGATCACCAGCGGCGATCTGATCGTCGATGGTCTGAAAGCCAACGATCCCAAAGTTGACGATCGCCTGATCCGTCAGGAAGCCGGCATGGTATTCCAGCAGTTTTACCTGTTCCCACACCTGACCGCTTTGGAAAACGTCGCCTTTGGCCCCATTCGCGTTCGCGGTTTGAAAAAGTCGGATGCGGAAAAACTGGCGCGTGAACTGCTGGCCAAAGTCGGCCTGGCGGAACGTGCCCATCACTACCCCTCCGAACTTTCCGGCGGTCAACAGCAGCGCGTGGCCATCGCCCGTGCTCTGGCAGTCAAACCGAAAATGATGCTGTTTGACGAACCGACCTCCGCACTTGATCCGGAACTGCGTCATGAAGTGCTGAAGGTTATGCAGGATCTGGCGGAAGAAGGCATGACCATGGTCATCGTTACCCACGAAGTCGGCTTTGCCGAAAAAGTGGCTTCGCGGCTGATCTTTATTGATAAGGGCCGGATTGCAGAAGACGGCAACCCGCATGACCTGATCAATCACCCGCCAAGCCCGCGCTTGCAGGAGTTCTTGCAGCACGTATCCTGATTTACCCTGCTCAACGGCGGGCCTGTTTCAGGTCCGCCGTTTCTATTTAGCACGCGTTATCACTCCCTGCCCCTCTTCATTTCCTACTATATTCTTTGTTTTTCTTAACATTTGTATTTAATCCGCCGATTTACAGAGCCCCAAGAGAGGATACATGCCCGCCACCGCATACTCCCGATTCGGTTCTCATCTGCGAGAACAGCTGTTCCCCCTGTTGCTGCTGCTGATAACCTGCACCCTTTCCCTGCAGGCTGCGGCGCAGCCCGCACAGAATACCGAGGCCAGTGCCCAAACTGAGCAGCAAAAAGCCTCTTACGCCGCGCTCGCAGACATTCTGCAAGACGACAAGGCCCGTGCCGGGCTGATTAGCCACCTCAGGCAGGCCGCAGGCGAATCTTCCACTGCGCAGCAGCCCAAACCCGAAGCGCCTGAGCCATCCGACTCGCTGAGTGACAACCTGACCAGCCTGGCTCAGGACAGCCTTAGCACCCTCGACAAGAAATTAAACTCGAGGCAAAAGCTGATCGACTCTGGGCCCAAACGCACTTTCCATCCGGACGTTTTCTTTCGGGCTTTGGGCTATTTTCTGCTGACGGTTGCGCTGACCTTCGCCCTCTTCCATCTGATCCGCCGGATAATCCGCCCGCTATACAAACGTATCGGCAACTGGGGGCACAACGCCAAACTGCAACATGATTCGTGGTACAAATTGCCAACGGCGATCCTCGGCGCCTTCGCTATCGATTTACTGGTGTTGTTGCTGGCGCTGACTGCCGGCAACCTGTTTGCCCGCCATGTCCACGCCGATAACGCCACCATATTGCGGCTGCAAACCCTGTTTCTTAGCGCCTTCGCGGTGATCGAATTCTTCAAGGCGGTGCTGCGGCTGATTTTTGCACCGAATTTCGATTACCTGCGTCCTTTTGCGTTCTCCGATGCCGTCGCTCATTACTGGAATACGCGCCTTGCCTGGCTAAGTGGCCTGATCGGCTACGGCCTGATGGTGGTGGTGCCGGTAGTGGCGACACAGATCAGTTACCCCGCAGCCGCCGCAGCTAATCTGGTCATCATGCTGGCACTGACGTTATACGCACTGGCGTTGATCCTGCGTAACCGCAAACCGATACAACTCCAGATTAACCTGCTGGCCGAACGATCGATGGCGTTCTTCAGCATCATTCTGCGCGGTTTGGGCCATGTCTGGCACCTGCTGGCGATCGCTTATTTCCTGGTGCTGTTTGCGCTGTCGCAGTTTGATATTGGCAACAGCTTGAACTTTATGATGACCGCAACGGTGAAAAGCCTGGTGGTTATCGGCGTCGGGGCTTTGATCTCCGGCCAACTGACCCGCTGGATTTTCCGCCGGATTTCGCTGCCGGATGATGTCAACCGGCGCTATCCGATGCTGGAACGGCGTATTAATTCCTATATTCCCAATGGGTTGAAAATATTGCGGGTGATGGTGGTACTGACGGTCACGCTGCTGCTGTTTGACGCCTGGCATCTGATCAACCTTTACCAGTGGGCAAGCAGCGAAAACGGGGAAAAAATCGTCGGCGGACTGGTACATATCCTGCTGATTCTGGTGGTTGCGGTAATCAGCTGGACTCTGATGGCCAGCATTATCGAGCATCGACTGGCGCTGGAGTTGAGCAACGGCATCCGCCCCAGCGCTCGCGAACGCACGCTGCTAACGCTGTTTCGTAACGTGCTGGCCATCGTTATCAGCACCATTACCATTATGATTGTGCTGTCGCAGGTGGGGATTAACATTGCGCCGCTGCTGGCCGGGGCCGGAGCGCTGGGATTGGCCATCAGTTTTGGCGCGCAAACGCTGGTAAAGGACGTGATCACCGGCGTATTCATCCAGTTTGAGAACGGCATGAATACCGGCGAGTACGTAACGGTCAGCGGCATTACCGGTACGGTAGAGCGCATGACCATCCGTTCAATCGGCCTGCGGGACGATTACGGCGTGTATCATATCGTCCCCTTTTCTTCGATCACGACGTTGGCAAACTACGCCCGCGAATTTGGCGTCTACCGCGCCAACTACAGCGTCAGCCGTGACGAAGATATCGATCATGTTCATGAGGTGCTGCATCAGGCCGTCGCCGCATTGAAACAAGACGAGCAGGTGAAGCATTTTCTGGTGGGTGAGCCGGTGTTCAACGGCGTGGTGGCACTGGGCGATCGCTCCTTCACCACCCGGGTGACCGTGCGCACCCAGGCGTTAAAGCAGTGGGTGGTGCAATATGCCCTCGACCGCCTGGTCAAAATACATTTTGATCAAGCCGGTATCGCCATGCCGCAGCAGGCCATTCAACTTTCTTATGCCGAAAACGCTGGCGAACAGCCTGCGGCGCAATGACGATTAAGACCCTTTGCTACAAGGCTGAGCGCCAAGGAAGGCCGCCACGTCCTGCAGATAAGCAGGGTCTTGAAGCGATCGCGGAGCAAACAGGCCGACTACATTGATCAGCCCCGGGTGACGAGCAAACAGCGGCTTTAACATCTTATGATCGGCAGGCCCGATACGGGTTACCGTCAACAAATTGGCGGCGATATTCTGCCGGTAGACACGTTCGGTTTCATCGACGTCCACGTTAAGATCGCGTCCTCCGACGATCAAGTGCACCGGCGTTTTGAAGTTACGCAATGCATCAGTGGCATCACTGGTCATATTGGCGCGAATAAACTGCCAACGATCGGCGCTGATGGCCACTGAAGCGCCATAAGTTTTGCGGTACTGCGCATAGCCGTCAGGCTGACTGAGCAGCAACAGCAAGCGTCGGTCCTGGGCCTCACGCGCCTTAATCTCTGACTCCGTTTTCCCCGCAGCCACCATTTCCGCCCGGGTGTTGTAGCGCCCCTGGCGAAGCCAGTTAATCGCCGGCGCCACCGCCAGCGTGAAGGCGACGTCCGGTCGTTCGGCGACGATTTCAGGCATCACCCAACCGGCCTGGCTGGCGCCCCACAGCCCGATGCATCGTGAATTAAATCGCCCATCGTTTCTTGCCCAATCAATAATATCGACCGCTTCCTTGGCCCTGTCTCGCAGGGTTTGATGCAACCAGTTGCCGGAAGATCCTCCAACACCCGCCTTGTCGAAGGCCAAAACGGCGTACCCTTGTTCAGCCATGGTTTCCCAGAGACTGTAGTAACCTTCATCCAGAGACGAATTGGCCGGACCATCACCATGAATAAAGACAATGACGCCCGGTTTACCCGACATTTTTTTCGGCAAGACTAACGAACCGGTAAGCCGATTGCCGCCCGCATTCAACGCAATGGGTTCGGCGACAAATTGATAATCGTTGGCATAGAGGATCCAGCCCAGCATCACCGCGAGCAGCGCCAGTGTGCAGGCGGCTATTTTCTTCATCACTTATCTCCGAGGGACTTTTCCATTCACCGCCTATCAGGCGGCCCACCCGAGGCTTGCGCCACTTTAATATGCTGAAAAATCAACTACTCCAGCAAGGTGTGGGGCCTGCCTCCCCCTGGTTTTCGGGATAGGCAATTCGTCTAGCGGGACGGGGTCGGTCCATTTTCAAGATTGTAATGCGCAGATAATAGCAGGTACTTATGACCATGCATGCAAAGCCCTGCGGATTTATCGGGCATTACATGATGGTCATGGACGAGGTAAACGCGCCTGGGGTTTATTAGCCAGCCGCAGATTAAGCGGCGTTACTCGTAAACGAACGTCATCCCGATAATCGACTGGATATTGCCTGCCACAACCTGACCCGTCGTTCGTGCATAGGAAGCCGTCAGGCCCAGACTGATCGGACTGGTTCCCACCGTTCCGAGAGACACATTTTTATTCGTGGCAACGACCCCATTGCGGTTAGATAGCTGTACACCCACGCCGGTTGCAGGATTGGATGATGAGGTATTGGTAAATATGGTGCTTGCGGTATCTGCCGTTGTACCGGTCAGGTAATAAGCCAACCGTTGGTTTTGCCCACAATGTACCGTAAGCGGCACAGCAGCCGTACCGGGGTAATCAGGCAGGGTAACCGTCACGTTACGCGATGACACGTCGCAACCGCCAGTAGGGACGACAACATTATTGTTTGCGTAAACATTCCATGTGAACGTTGCTATATGGGGATGCCCTCCGGTAGAAATATCAGTGCCGATTTGTCTCATGACTAATCGTGCAATAAGGTTACCCTGAGTCACAACGACCCCACCAGCTGCGGACACGGGTGAAAGGAACAATTGCGTATCCCACGGAACAAAAGAGCCAGACCTATTATTGACTTGTTTTGTTTCGGATACTGTAGGGAAAGGATAACTACTACCATAATACTTAACGGTGCCACTGAAATTCTGCAAAAAACCACTATAAGCAGAGCCAGACAATAAGCTGACCACATCGTTCCTGCTGTTAGGTTGATCATTTCTGCAAGTAATAGATTGAGAGAGATCTACGACCAAAACCTGTCCGGGTTGTACGCTGGGCGTTAGATTTGCGTAGACGTCTAGCGCACCACTTCCAGCGCCGCTATTTACCGTATTCCCTCGAGAATCGCGACACGTAAATGCATTAGCTCCGGATGAATATGCCATCAGGCATACTGAAACTACGAGGGCAGCAACCTCTTTTTTATTCAGCGCTGTTTTTAGTTTTGAAACCAGTGTCATTAAGTGACTCCTTCAATTTAGGCGTAGGTGTACGTGACATTAATCACGGCCTCAATGCTGCCTTGTTTGGCGTTGCCATTGACTGACAACGCACGAACCTGTAACGGCATACTCGCTGATTGTGTGGAGTCATCAACCTGAACCACCTTGGTTTTACCGTTGTTCAGGTTATTGCCGCTGGTATCCTGCAGCTCCAATTGAAGATTGGTCGCTCCACCCTGGTTTTTGTAATATCCCGTGCTGTCGGTTGTACCAGTGAATGTTGCTGTGATCCTCGAAGTGCCTATCGGACAATTGGTCAAATTCAGCGTGACGGGATGCCAGTCCGAGCCCGAGCCGGCCTGTACGTAATTGAACGAAAACAATTCACCCAAATTTACCGTCGCCGATGGCGTTGATACGGTGCAGGGCTTGGCCACCACGCGTCCGTTGACCGTAATGGTGACATCAGCGGCATGCAGGGTAAGTGTTGTAGTAAAGATCAACATCCCCGTCAGCATAATGTTCTTGATATTGGTCATCTTCAGGCTTCCTTACTGAAACTCCAGGGTGAAATTGGCCGTCGCTATCACTGTCCCCGCTGTCACGGGAGCGCGCGTTGCCATCAAACGTGCATAAAAACCCAGCGTGTTGGACTGGCCCGCCGTCAGCGTCGTCCACTTCAGGGAGTCCTGAGCCGCATTTAGCGGGATCGGAGTCTTGTCACGATCCAAAATCTGCACCCCTATACCGCTTGCCGCATTTGTTCCCCCATCAATCTTCAACAGGGTGGTGTTGTCGCTGTCAGAGGCCCCGACGTACCCCACTCGTACCGCCGCCGCGGAACTGCCGCACTTGTCGAAGACAATCTTGAAAGGTATGGCGGGCGTAACGGCCCCCACCCGGTTGAATTGCTTGGCTGCATTGCTCAGCAAATCCACAGTAAACCCCTGAGAGTCAACCGAGACCGAGCAGGCATTGTCTTTTAGATAACCTGTGATGGTGATCGTACTGTCCGCGGCATGGGCATACCCCGTAACCAACGGCAGCAAACACAGGATTGAAAGGTATTTTCTCATTGCGTCATCATCTCCTGCCTGTCACCGGCAAATGGCAGAGGCGTAGCTCAAAGCCTGGTTTTGACTGTCAGTCGGCAAACTGTAAGTCGCTGTGCAACGCTCGTTATCACCGTTGCCCCACTTCACGTTGACGGTGCCTTTTGGCGCAAGACCGGTAAGGTAAACCTGCCCACCGTCTGCCACGATGCTGCCTGACTGCCCCTCTCCGTAAGAGGCCACTGAGCCGAACGGGACAGGCTTGCCGTTATTTGTCAATGTCATGAGAACCTTCAGCCCGACTTTGGCCTTGAAATCTGCACGCACTACGGCCCCCCGAGTAGGGACTACGCTTAATACCGGCTCTTCCAGCTCGACGTTGTTCGCCAGCGTGTTCGTGTTCAGCGATATCCGATTCTCGCGGTAATCCATCGCATAGGGGAGAACGGCATAACCGCGCCAATCCGTACGCACCCCTGTCTGATTATCGACAGAAACGTGTTCCGCTCCAGGCGCCTTGATAAGCACCATGGTGTCATTGAGCGGCTGGCTGAAGGTGACACCATTTTCATGCGCAAGCACGCCCCCACTAACACCGTAGTAAACCTGCTTATAATCACCGCTGTGGCTGTAACCGACGTTGGCGTTACCGTAAGCACCACGGTAGTTCAGCGCGGCATTGCCCGTTGCGCCGGTGTAGCCATTACCGCCGCTGTTATAGCCGGATTGCACGCTATAACTCAGGTTATTGTCTTCCAGAAGCGTCCCGTAAAGACCGGCCGTATTCGTCGTACGTCCCTTGAGATCTGTCGACGTGTTGTAACTGGCATTGGCATTTCGGAACACTGATTGGGTATCCGAGCGCATCCAGTGGCTGAACGGAATATTGATGTTGAAAGCAAGCAGTTGGTCTTTATCGTCGGACCAGGCATTTTTGGACAGGCTGTAACTCAGGCTCCAGCTGATATCCTGAATGGTGCTGTTATAACCGATTTGGAGTTGCTCGTCCGAGCGGCTGGTATTCCAGTAGTTTTGATGACTGCCGGTCAGATATATCGTTGATGTCCGGCCAACCTGTTGCGTCATCGTCGCCTGCAGGCGGCCGCGTTTGCTGTAGTTCAGATTGTAATAGTCGGTCAGTTTTGGCTCGATATTCACGATCCTGTCTTCACTAATCACGGAATAGCCACTCATACGCCGCCATGCGGTATCAGCCAGAGAATAGAAGCCCTTGGTAGAATAACGGTATCCGACAAGTTGGAAATTGGTCCCTAACTCATTGAGGGACTTGTTGTAAAGAAAACGTAGAGATTATCCCTGATGTTTACTGCCGTCAGGCAGGGTGGCATCCGCCTGCGTGATATCGGTAGATACCGCCCCGAAGTAGCCCAGATTTTTCCCCACTCCGAGGTTGAAAGCACGATAGTCGTTTGAGGCACGTGTTCCGCCATAGGCCGTCCAGCCTTCGGGTAATCCCCAAAGCACCGTCCCCTGGAAAAATTTCGGCTTGTCTTGCTGCTCATTGCCACTGCGAAATTGCCCCGCAGTAACCGCGTATTTCACCTGTCCTTCACGCTGCAACATCGGTACGGATGAGAAAGGTACGGTAAAGACCTGAACGGAGCCATCAGCCTCTTTCACGGTAATCTGAAGATCGCCACTGTTTCCCGCCGCATACAAGTCATCGATAATGAATGCACCGGCGGGTACCGTAGCCTGATATATCTCATATCCGTTCTGCTTGACCGAAACGCGTGCTGTGCCCCGCGCTATTCCATGTATAACGGGCGCAAAGCCCCGTTGACTGTCGGGCAGCATATTATCGTCTGTGGCAACCTGAACGCCGCGAAAGTTAATGCCTTCAAAGATGTCACCTGCCGTATAGCCGTCCCCCATCGTCAGCCGGCTGCGCCAGGGCACAATGTCACGCTCAAGCCAGGTATTGACATGTTGCCAGCGGTTTTCGTTATATCCCATGCCACTGCTGTAGCTCCAGGTGGTGTTATCCCGTAGGCGCCACGCCCCCAGGTTGAGACCCGTTTGCAGATTGAGATAGGAGTAGTTGCGGGTTTCCCCGTTATGACTGCGCACTTCACTGCCGGTATAATTATAATTGAGCAAACCGGCCGTGATGCCATTGTCCCAAAGCTCAGGAGCGATGTAGCCTCTCGCCTGATTCCCCATAAAGACCTGAGGTATACTGATCGAAAGACGCTGGCGACCGACATCGAATGAACTTGCGGCATCGGCAATAAGCCGTGTAAAGGGCACGCAGATCGTGCTCGTCATTACGGCGATACCAGGAATTGTCAGGGTATTGACGCCAAGTGAAGCCAGCTGTGAGCGTGTAAGGCACGGCTCAAGCTTGGCGCCGTCATCACTTTTATCAAAGGTGATATCTCGCGTCGTCACGTAACCCTCGTTCATGTAAATGTCGACACGATAGGTACCTGGCGGTGCATCAAGCCCCTTTTCGAAACTGGACAGGTCGGCAACGGATGCCGGGTCATCCGCCAGGAAACGGGGATTGAAGTAATTGTCTGCTCGCGCGGAAAATGTCGAGGCTACCAAGAGCAATGCCAGCTGCGTAAGCATTGTTTTGTTTAGCGTCCGTTCCCGGATGTGGTGTTTATTCATGTTATCCGTGCCTGCTCCATAACCCAGGTAGACATGGTCGCCCCCACATGCCATTTTCAATGCCGGTGCTCCGTTACCTGCGTTGTTAAAATCCATTGTTGGGTGAATGACACGGGTCATCACTGCAAGGTGCCTTTCATCACTGACGTGAGCGCACCGTAATCGTTAATCGTGCGATACGTGATTGCACTGCCGGCATCGCCTGGCAGTTTCACCACCGCCGATCCCAGAGGAGGAACCATGACATTGGTTAAAATGCGTGTACCGGCATTCAATTCCGTGACGGTCAGAAAATAGGGGGTTGGATTATTAAGTACCAATGTGTTCGCATCACGTTTAAACGTCAGCTTCGCGGGTGCCTGATCAGGCGCCATGCTGAGGTTTTGTGGGCGATACAACAATTTAATTCGGCTGGTTATCGCCAGTTGAAGGGTATTTTCTTTCTGTTTAGCCTTGTCCAGAGAGGGAATGGCTTTGACGTTCACCCAGAAAAGACTCTCTCTGTCTTTAGGCAAGGCGTTATTGGTGGCATCAATAATGCGCAGCGTATTTTCTTTTTTCCCCTGCATGAGGAACAAAGGGGGAGTAATAACGAACCGACCCTCTTTTTGGCCGTCATTGTTCTCGACCCAAGACTGAATAAGAAACGTGTCTTTATCATTGTTATTACTAACACCCAGGGTGACCTGTTTCTGATCTGCCGGGTAAATAACGCGCGTTGCCCCAAGAGCTACGCCTGCTTCAGCACGCGGAGTGCAAAATAAGACTGCCAAAGCCAGCAGCGAACCCATGACGTTTCCGGTCGTTTTCTTTTTAATCACGTTAACCTCTTGGGCGGATAACCGCCGTTTTATTATTTTTCGCGCGTTTATCTCGTCGGAAATAAATGTGCCAGACGCTAAAGCGAGTATTTTATTGGTATGTCAAAGAGAACCAGGCCTGGGCATTCGCGGCACCACCAATGACCGTATTGCCGGTTGCCCGGTATTTAGCAACAAACTGCAAGATACGCGTTCCTTTGGTCAGCGGTTTCCATAACTGAGGTTCAGAATTGATCGGAATGAGTTGCCCCTGCTCATCGAACAGCGCTATGCCGACGCCAGATGCAATCCCCTCGCCTTCACCGACGGACAGTACATCAGGGTTTTTACCATCAGCTACGCCATGAAAGACGATGCCGACGCGATCGCTGACGTTGGTATTACAATCCTGGAGATGCAAACTGAACGGTACCGGATCGGCGTTGTCCCCTGCCTCCTTGAACCGATTGCTGCTGACCTGCCCCATGCGAACGACCAGTTGTCTGTCACCCGCTTCAACCGTACAGGCTTCGGCGATGAGCTCCCCCTGAAAGCGCATCTGTCCCCCGGGAAGCGTGACATTCCACTTATTACCGGCGATGGACAGGGGAGCAATGAAAAGCAGGAAGAGTCCCAGTCTGGTTTTGAACATCGCTTATTCCCTCTTCGATAACCGAAAATAGGCCATCCTGGCCTGATTAAGCATCCCTGCAGGCCGGTATTACTGGTACTGAACTTTAAAGTTGGCGTTCGCGTTGGCAGTACCTGGGGTGGCAGTACCGGTAGCGACGTAACGCGCCTGGAATGGCAGGGTGTTATTGCCGTCGCTCAGAGTGGCGGCTGTGCTGTAGGTAACGCCGTCGAAGGCCAGCGCTTTACCTGTACTGTCCAGAACCTGAATACCCACGTTGGTTGCGCTACCAGCAGAAGAACCTTCCAGAGCCAGAGCGGTTAGGTTCGCAGTATTGACAGCAACACCAGAGAATGCGATGGCCGCTTTGGTAGCAACGGTGGTATCGCAATCGTTCAGCTGAATGTTGAAACCTACTGAAGTGCTGGTTTTACCCGTTCCGTTAAGAGTGGCGGTTTTAACCTGCCCCAACTGAACGGTTTGGTCTACCGAACCGGCATCAACGGCACAGGCTGCGTTAACAACTTCACCTTTAAAGTGAACAGAACCACCATTAACAGTGGTTGTCGCTGCATGAGTTATTCCTGCAGTCAGCAGAGATGCAGCAATCAGGCTTTTGATATATTTAGTACTACGCATTTTACTACTCCTTTTTTTGGTAAAAAAATATAAGCAACATACGGGAACATTTTCCTACCATAATTCCCTATTCTCGTCGGCCAGCAGACAAAACCAATAGTATTTTCAGCACCAACCTGGATTTAATCACTTTTGCAAAACTAGATAACTTTCTGCCAAAAAGCGTACACACCCATTCTATTAAACAGGTATTAGATTCAGTTTTTACAGATAAAAACACATCACCGACAGATAATTCAACCCATATTAATAAGACACAAAAAAAACAGGTTAAATATCAAAAATACAAATCAAAAACCCAATTTAATTTCATCCATAGCACTGTTGACGCGAAGAAGTATGACAAAACATCTTCATAGTTAAAAATAAAATTTACATCATGATTTCATTACGCCAGATTTATCCGCTACCGTATTACAAAGGCATGTTTCACGATCTTTATATCTAAAAAAGCCTACTTTTCACACAAAAAAACCAAATATCAAAGCACGGCATTATTTTATATCTGAAAATAATATTTTTTCGATATAATAGCGCCATTGCCGTAACACATAGGCCTCATACCAAATCGGGAGAATGCGGTAAGAATACCGCCATGCAGAACCATTACCCGCCGATCCTCCCACGGGAGGAGTAACAGGGCGCAGCTGTTTATTCTTTGCTGAAAAGAGGAAAACCCAGACATGGAAGTCAGTGAAACTAAAAAGAAGAAAATAATAAAAAAACGGCTCATAAGCTCTTTATCTGAGCTCTGCGCAGTCAGGTGCATCTTGCCGGAAACGCCGCCGGAAAAATGGTTGAGTACCCGAGAAATCGCCGATCAATGTCAACTGGGCATTTACCAGGCTCGCTATTTTTTACTGCAGCTGGCAGAAGAGCAATTAGTGGTGACGACTTCAGGGTCGGTGAATAACGCATTGAGGTGGCGAATAACGGATCAATCATGATACCCAGTCAGCGAACCGCCAACAGAAAGCCGGCTCCGTTATAAAAAAGAGGCGCTAACCTGCCCATTGCCAGCTAGCGCCTGTTGCCTCAATGGGCGGTTTCCCCCTGTTGCACCGTGGTAAACGTCTGCATCAGTTTCACCACATCCTGCATACCAACGTTCACCCGATTAATCACTTCCCCGGCATCGTGCGTCAACGCCACGCCACCGCCAGCCTGTTCCACACAGACGGCCATCCCGGCGATGGCCGCCGCTACCCCCTGCTGAATGGCTTGAGTGATGCGCTCAATCTCGGTCGCCGCCTGACGAGACTGCTCCGCCAGGGTTCGCACTTCGTTAGCGACAACGGCAAATCCTCTCCCGTGCTCGCCCGCATGTGCAGCCTCAATCGAAGCGTTAATCGCCAACAGGTTGGTTTGAGAGGCGATTTTGCGGATGGCCTCCACCATGGTACCTATCTGCTGTGAACCAATGCCCAGTTCACTAACCACCGCGGAAGTATCGCGCGCAGCTGCTTCAACCTGTTGCATGCCCGCCACGGCCTGCTGAACGATCACCGCTCCCTGCGCCGCAGTTCTGTCGGTATCCAATGATAGATGGTGCGCATTACGTACCATTTCTTCTTCGTGCTGCTGCTGGATCATCTGTTGGGTGATGTCCTGAGCGATTTTCACCACCTTCACCACCTGTCCGTCATCGTCGATGATCGGGTTGTAACTGGCCTCCAGCCATACCCGCTCTCCGCGTCGGCTCACCCGTTCAAAACGCCCGGTGATAAACTCACCGCGTGCGAGACGTCGCCAGTGCTGGCGGTAATCGTCAGAGTGGGCAAACTCGGGTAGGCAGAGCACCGCATGCGCTTGTCCACGCGCCTCCTCGATTCGGTACCCCATCAATTTCAGCATATTGTCGTTGGCGGCAAGGATCTTGCCCTGCGCGTCAAAGGTGATCATTGCCATCGAACGGTTTAGCGCCGACAGCAGGCTCCGATGCTCCTGTGCCTGGATGACGCGTTCCGTCACAACGCTGGCGATCTTGACGATCTCCACCACCCGCCCCTGTTTATTCATGACCGGAGTATAGGTACCCTGCAGCCACACGGCCTCTCCGTCTTTGCGAATGCGTTTTATATTATCGGTAATGGATTGGCCATTATTTAACATATCCCAGTGTTTTCGGTATGCCGGGCTGGCGACATATTCCGGGGAACAAAAGAGGCGGTGATGCTGGCCTATAACTTCCTGTCGTTGAAATCCCATCGTTTTTAGAAATAAATCGTTAGCGCGCAGCACGGTGCCATCGGGTTTGAATACGATCATGGCAACGGCATTTTCTATCGCGCTCAACTCGGCACGGCTGTGGGTATTTAACTGACTGAATCGTAACAGCATAGGGTTAAAATCCTTCTGGCAGATGATTTAGCAGACAAGTGCTTTTCATTTTATTTTTTCTGCACGCAGCGCCCACACGCAAACGTGCATCACCCAGAGAAACAGGCAGGCCTTATTCTCCTGGCAGGTAAAACTCACCGGATTAAAATATCAATTAAGTAAGGTAACTATTGTGTTTTGAATAAATAACTTATTTAAGATTTTTAGTATTGGAAGACGTATTGAGAATAACGCAACATGCGGAAATTGAAAGGGAAACGCGAAGATTTATGGGTGCCGGCTAAATAACCGGCACCCAGGGGGAATTAACGCCAGCGTTCTGCCGCCCAGGCAGCCTGCTGTTCCGCGTCGTGGAAGGTCCAGGCTACAAAACGGCTGATTTTTTGCCCCTGCGCCATCTCAATGGTGCGCACTTCGGCAGCCCCCGCCAGCTTCAACGCGTGGTAAATCGACGGCAAAGTGGTGTTCTTGGAGATAAGCGAGGTGAACCACAGGCAGTTTTGCGCCTTACTCACGCTTTCCTCTACCATTTTACGCACGAAGGCTTCTTCACCGCCCTCACACCACAGCTCGTTATTTTTGCCGCCAAAGTTCTGTACTGGCTTATCCGCCACCTCACCCTTGCCCAGCTTATGCAGTTTGCGGCGGGTACTGGCCTGCGCTTCCTGCTCTGAACCGTGGAACGGGGGGTTACACAACGTGGCATCGAACTTCTCCGCCACGCCAATGATGCCGTTAAAGATAAACTCAGGCTGTTTTTGCAGACGTAACCGCACGCTGTTTCTCAGCATCGGGTTCATCTCGACAATCATTTTGGCCGAATTGAGCGACACCGGGTCGATCTCCGAACCGGTAAAGCGCCAGCCGTATTCACGCAGGCCTACGATCGGATAAATGCAGTTGGCGCCAATGCCCACGTCGAGGATTGCCACGCCTTTGCCCCGGGGGATCTCGCCGCCGTTGCTGGTCGCCAACAAGTCGGCCAGGTGATGCAAATAGTCGGCGCGCCCTGGGATCGGCGGGCACAGGTAGTCGGCGGGAATATCCCAATGTTCGATACCATAAAAATGTTGCAGCAACGCACGGTTGAGCATTTTAACCGCCGCCGGATCGGCAAAATCTACCGAAATATCGCCCCAGGCATTCGGCTTGACGAACGGCTCCAGCGCAGGGCAACTGGCGATCAGCGCCGGGAAATCATAGCGCGAGCGATGACGGTTACGCGGGTGCAGGCCGCTTTTCTGCTGCGGGAAGGTTTTCTTTTTTTCCACCGTGACGGGCTCTCTTAAAGGTATTTCTGGCGCGTAAGATACCATAAAGCAGCGGTAAACTTGCAGCCGACGGGAAACCCGTCAGAATAAAAGTTCTGTTTAGCCACCCCAGGTCACTTATGAGCAGTCAGCCCCGTTATTACTACGAACCCGCTACAGGTCATGGTCTGCCGCACGATCCCCTGAACGCCATCATCGGCCCACGCCCCATCGGGTGGATCTCATCGGTCAGCGCGACCGGCCAGCGCAACCTGGCCCCCTACAGCTTTTTCAACTGCTTCAACTACCGCCCGCCGATCATCGGTTTCGCCAGCAGCGGTTGGAAAGACAGCGTGGCAAACATCGTCGAGACCGGGGAGTTTGTCTGGAATCTGGCGACGCGCCCGCTGGCCGATGCCATGAACAACAGCTCGGCCAGCCTGGCCCGCGGTGAAGATGAATTTGCCTTTGCCGGCGTGACACCGCTGCCCAGCCGTCGGGTAAAAGCGGAAAGGGTGGCGGAAAGCCCGGTGAACTTTGAATGCCGCCTGTCGCAGTGCATTCAGTTGCAAAGCGCCGCGGGGAAAAAGGTGGATACCTGGCTGGTGCTGGGGGAAGTGGTCGCAGTACATATAGATTCGTCACTGCTGGACCAACACGGCGTTTATCAGACCGCAGCTGCCGAACCTATCCTGCGGGCCGGTGGGCCCACCGCCTACTATGGCATTTCGGAGCAACACCGTTTCGATCTGGTTCGCCCGGACGCGCAAAAGCGATAATAAACGGCCCTTTCTCTCGTTGGAGGAAGGGCTTAATTAATAATCAAATAAATTGAATAATATTATCAATACTCTCCGATTTCATCCTTCCTGTCGCTGCGCAATAATCACTCCATCGAAAGGCAAACGCCTTTCTCCCTTAAAACCAGACAGGAATGACCATCATGAAAAACATCAAAACTTTTGCTGCTGTTATCGCTCTGAGCGCCGTCTCTTTCACTTCTTTTGCTGCCGACTACGTCAGCGCACAAGATGCCACCCAGTTTGAGAAGGCCGGTGTGATCTCTGCCAGTGGCGCGACCGACCTGAGCAGCCTGAAAGCGCAACTGTCCGCCAAAGCCGATGCGGCCGGTGCCAAAGCGTTCACCATTACCTCCGCTGGCGGCAACAACCTGATGCACGGCACCGCGGTAATCTACAAGTAATTAACGGATTACAATGAAAAAGCCCGCCGATACGCGCTATCGGCGGGCTTTTTTATGGCTATTTAATTCAGGCGGGCATTAATCGCCGCGGCGAAATCACGGCACATCTTTTCATCGCCTTCGGCGTTATCGGCCAGCACGCGATCGCCATCCACCACGCGGATATGTGCCGCCAAATCGAAGTCTGCCGCCGGCTGTGGCCGGGCAACCGCAGCCGCTATGGTTTGCTGTGCAGCCTGCCAGGCCTGCGCCACGGTCTGGTTGCAAGCCTGCGCCAGATAGTCCGGGTTGAAACCTTCACCGGTCAAGCTGCGCAACGTGTCGTCGTGGCTGACACCGTTACCCGGCAGCCAGTAATGACGCGCCAGATCCGGACCAATTGCCGGGTTATCGGTAAGGTAACCGTCGCGCTGCAAGAAGAAGTGTCGCGTCTGCTCAACCGCCATCAGCGCCAGCAGATAACCCTGATACGAGCAGGCCGATTCCAGCGACAGCAAATGCGGGATTGCCAGCGTCGGCCGCGGGCTGCCGCTGATGCCCAATATTTTTTGCTCAACTTCACGTGCCAGTGCGGTTATCGCTTCCGGGGTGCGCTGTTCGTCATCCCACTGATACAACGCCCACTCAAAGTAAGGTACCAGCAAAATATGACGTTCGTTGAACGCACGCATCGGCTGACGCGCAGCAAGGCTGGCCTCAATCAAGCTATCCGGCACCGGCTCGCCGGCCGCGTTTTTCGCATAGCGTTTCAACCAATCGGCGTCGTCCAGCAGGCTGTCACAGAACATCGACTGGGTTTCGGCATAGGCCATGGACGTCGGTGGGAATTCCTGCGAAAAACAGGGCGCATTCTGGCAAATATTGGCAAAGTGCGCGGCGTGACCGCCTTCGTGGAACAAGGTATTTAAACCATGAGCCCCGCTGCCGACCTGATCCGGCTGCGCCAGGCTGGTAAAGTTAATGCGTGCCGGTAGCCATTTACCCTGCTGGATAAACGGCGGCACTGGCCCATGCATAAACCCGTTTTCATACTTGCCCTCGCGCACCAGCAGGTCAAGATCCATCTGCGCACCGCGAAACCCGATATGCAACCGTTTAAAGCTGTTGATCCAACGCTCCAGCGACTGTGCAAACGGGAAGTAAGGATCCAGTTGGCGGGTCACATCACCGGCGCTGGCAAAACGCACGTTCCAGGGCTCCAGCGCCTGTTCGCCTTTCTCCGCCGCCAGCTGCTGCAGGCTGCGTGAATTGGCTTCGCGAGTTTGCTGCTCGAAGCGATCAAGGATGGCGAACAGCTGTTCCGGCGTCATACGCTCGGTTTTGTTCACCTTGTAGTCAAAATAGTTACGAAAGCCCATCTGGCGAGCAAAACGGTTCCGCAGGCTAATCAGCTCCGGCAGGCCGTTATGCAACAGCCACTGCTCCAGTTCACGCAATGCGTTCTGCGAGCTGCGGCGATACTCTTCATTTTCATTGGTCGCCTGATTGGTCAACAGCTCGCCGAGCGAGGCATTTACCCGCTGCCCGGCGGCGTTCAGGTGGCTGACCGGGTTAGCCTTGCGGCGGGTATAAAGATCCGCCTCTGCGCTGATGATTTGATCCAACAGCGTTTGAGCTTCGGCATCTTCAATCGCGTTGCAATCAAAAAAGCGCAGCCAACCGTTCAGCCCGTGCTGCAGCGCATCTCGCTGAGCATCCTGCGGCAGGGCCTCCAGCCCGGCCAGCAATTGGCGGATCTCCGCCAAGCGACGCGGCTCGGCAATAAAACGTTTATAGGCGCTTTCCGCCGCCGAGAAGCGGGCCGAAACGCCCTCACCGCCAATGCCCATATAGTTCTGCCAAAACAAATCTTCTTTGGTGCGGTGCACCTCAAGATAGTCCTGATTCAATTGATTGAAGTAATCGAGAGCCTGTTGCATAACCATCCTTTCAGCCGATTAGCGAAATATTCCAGTATAGCCAAGGGTTTTACGCGCTGTGTAAACGTTCAAGTCCCTGTTCCAGTGTGTCGACTTCACCGGCTGCCAACAGGCAGCAGGCAATCTGACGTTGGATCGCCAGCGGGATCGCCACCTCTCCCGCCAGGCAACGCTCAGTCCAACGCGCGGTGGTTTCCGCATCCTTGGCCGCCGGCAGCTCCGGCGTGGGATCCTGCTCCGGACGCTCCAGCAACACTTGCTGCTCGCCGTTAACGATGTAATGGATCTGCGGGCAGCGCTGAGGATTGGCGTACGCTTCCCCTTCGGTGCCGTGCATCAGCAAGCCACGGGCGCCGATTTGGCGGAAGAAAGAAGCCACCCGACCGACATACTCCGGATGCGACACGCTGGCGATGCGCAACACATCCTGTTCACCAAACGGCGTTGCCAGTTTGGCCAGCGTATGGGCGCTGTTACGTACCCCCATGCGCCAGCGCAGGCCAAGTTGCAGATCCAGAGGGGCTGACAGCGCCGAGACAGGGATAAACACCGTTTCGCCGTTATCCAAACGCTGTTGAGCATGGGCAGCGTCTTGCGACCAGGGCAGGCCCAGCGCCTGAAAAGTTTCCGCGCTGGTGACCCGGGTACTGTCGTCCAGCACGCCGTGCACCACTACCGGCAACCCGACGCGCGTCAGCAACAACGCCAACAGCGGTGTCAGGTTCGCCTGCTTGCGTGCGCCGTTATAGCTTGGCAGCACCACCGGCATCGGTCGTCCCTTTGGCGCCTGCAAACGCATCACCTGTTGCTGCATCGCCTGATAAAAACCAAGCATTTCCTCTTCGGCTTCGCCTTTAATCCGCAGGGCGATCAGAATACCGCCCAACGCCAGTTCGCCCACCTCACCGGCCAGCATCTTTTGATAGAGCTGGAAAGCGGTTTCCCGATCCAGATCGCGCGCATGGTTTTTGCCACGGCCGATTTCTTTGATAATTTTGGTGTAATCCATCGTCTGCTGTCCCCTGATCCAATCTGGGATCAGCATACCCTATCCGCGTCGACGCTCAACCTCATCCGCCAGTTGCTGCTGGCCCAAATCACCGGCCCGCAGCCCGGCAATCACCCCATCAGCGTCTTCGGCACTGCGGTTTTGGCTCATTTTCCATTTGCCCAAACGTTCGGTTACGGCTATCTCGATGCCGACAATGCCCTGGATCTGTCCGGCAATATATTGGGCCGGAGCATCCTCTATTCGCCAGGGTTCAGGCTGACGCCCCTCCTGAAGCGCAGTTAAACCTTCCAGCTGTTGCCGCAGCCAACTTGCATCTTGCGTTACCCGTGGCGTACCGCGCAGCTGTACCACGCTGTAATTCCAGGTGGGTACCACTTTGCCGCTCCGGCGTTTGGTCTCATACCAACCAGGGGAAATATATCCGTCACTTCCCTGAAAAATCACCAGGCACTCACTGACGGCCTGCAACAGCCGCCAATGGGAATTGGCACGGGACAAATGCGCCCGCAGCAGGACGTTGCCCTGCTCATCGGCATCGATTAAAAAAGGCAGCGGATCCGCCACCAGGCCCTGCTCCCCCTGGCTGATTAACATGCCGAGCGGGTTAGCGCGCACCAGCGCAATTTGAGCGTCCAGTTGGTCTTCACGGAATGAGGCGGGCAGATACATTACCTTGGCTCCTTGGGGATTTACGGTTGGCGGTAAATAGCAATAACACCCGCCATGGGTTTACTGAAGGGCCAGTTTGCGTTGTTTTTGGATGATCCACCTTAGCAAGCCGAAGGCAACGGCCATCGCCAGCAGGTTGTAAACCATCGCGCCGGCAAACGCCTGTCCGTAACGTTCTGCACCAGCACCGCCCGCCAGCAGGGGGACAAAAAACGCGCCGCTGGCGGCAATCCCCAACGCCCCACCTACCTGCTGCACGGTAGAAATCACTCCGGCGGCCATGCCGGCCTGCTGTTCTTTCGCCAACCCGAGCACCAGATTAAGCAAAGGCGTCATGCTCAGCGCCTGGCCGAAGCCCAGGATCACCAACCCCGGCAGCAACCACAGCGGTTGCTGCAATGCCGCGCCCCACTGCACCTGCACCACCAGCAGCGCCATTCCAGCGGCATAGACCGCTACGCCCAGCGCCAGCACGCCGTTACCCCAGCGTTGCACCAACCCCGGTGCCAGGAATGAGGCCAACATAAATGCCGCGCTGGCGGGGGCAAACAGGCTACCGGCCTGAAACGGCGTCAGGCCTATTCCCGCTTGCAGCAGCAGGGCAAAACACAGAAAGAATGAAGAAGCGGTCGAGTAAATCGCCAACACCACGGCCACCCCAGGGGCAAAACTACCCTGCCGCAACAGCGCAGGATCCAGGACCGCATCCCCAGAACGCTGCGCCAGACGCCGCTCCCAGCGAATAAAAGCCCACAGTATGCCAAGTCCGCAAGCCAACGCAGGTAACACCCACCAGGGCCAGCCGCGCGACGGCCCTTCCAACAAGGGGACTAACAGCAACAGCAAACCGGCCGCCGCCAACAGCAAGCCCATGCCGTCCAGCCGCTGTGCTTGTTCAAGACGTGACTCGGGGATGCGACGCGCCGCCAGCATCGCCAGCACGCCAACCGGCAGATTGATCAGAAAAATCATGCGCCAGCCGCTGCCGAAAATGTCGGCTTCAATAATAAAGCCGCCGAATATCTGGCCGAAAATCGCCGCCAGCCCCAGCGTCATTCCCAGCCAGGCAAAGGCTCGTCGCCGCTGATGTGGACTGTACAATACGCGCATCAACGCATATATCTGCGGAAACAGCAGTGCTGCCGCCGCGCCCTGAAGAAAACGCGCAACGATCAGCATGCTCAGTGACGTGGCCATCCCGCACAGCGCCGACGTCAGCGTAAACCCCAGCATGCCGAGGCTAAACATACGCTGTCGCCCGAAGCGATCGCCAAGACGTCCACCGGCAATCAACAACACGCCGAATGCCAACTCATATCCGGCAATGATCAACCCCACGCCGGCAAAGTCGGCCGAGAACTGCTGCTGGATCACCGGTGCCGCGACGTTCACCACAAACAGGTCAAACACCGTCACAAAACCGCCTAACAGCAACACCGGCAACCCCACCAGACGACGATTACCTTGTGTTAATGACTGTTCCATACCTGCCTCCAAAGATTGCGATGGCAGCAGTATGGAACATGTCTTAAACTGTTACTATATAGCCAGTTATACTATTACTAACAGCAACAGGACGGCCGCTATGCCACCGCGTACCCTCAACCGAACCCGTCAGGATCTGGCGGATTTCCTGCGTCAAAAACGCGAGAAGCTGTCACCGCAGGCCGTCGGCTTACCGAGCGGCACGCGTCGCCGTACGCCGGGGTTAAGGCGCGAAGAGGTCGCCGCGTTGGCAGGCGTAGGATTGACCTGGTACACCTGGCTGGAACAGGGGCGGGAAATCAACGTTTCGGTCGATTTTCTGGAAAATCTGGCGCGGGTATTAAAGCTGGATGCGACCGGGCGCTACCATCTGTTTTTGCTGGCGCATCAACGCCCGCCGGTACCGGTCGGTCATCAGTGGTGTCAGGTTTCACCGCTGGTGCGCCGCTTGCTGGACGATCTGCAACTGCGCCCGGCTTACGTGATGAATCTGAGCTGGGACATCATCGCCTGGAACCCGGCGGCGGAGCGGCTATTCTCGATTGGCGATCGCCCGGCGGATCAGCGCAATATGCTGTGGATGCTGTTTGCCGATCCCCAACTCAATCAACGGCTGGTGGAATGGCAAGCGCAGGCACCGCAAATCCTCGCCAGCTTCCGCCGCGACTATGCGCGTGCGCCACAAGACGCCACCATGCAACAGCGGGTGCAGGCGCTGGAGCAGGTTTCGCCTCAGTTCCGTCAGCTGTGGCAACAGCATGACATTCACGGTCGCTGCCAGGGAGAACGCACGTTCATTGTGCCGGGCGCCGGCCAGGTAACCTTCGAACATGCGTCGTTTATTGTCGATGAAGAAAATCATTTGCGGCTGGTGATGTACAGCGCGCTGCCGCAATGCCCGGCCAGCGCGGCTTTTGAGGCCGCCTTGCAGGCGTAAGGCTATTTGCGGCTGTCAAAAATCAGCTTGCAGGCCAGCCCGGCGAACACGCCGCTCAACAGGTAATTCGGCCAGCGCGCACTGAAGCGGCGGCCGACAAAACGGTTTTTCATGCCGCTGACCGCCAGGATCAACCCACCGTTAATCACCAACCCCACCAGATTTAACACCGTCGCCAGCAACAGCATTTGTACCACCAGCGAACCGGCGTGTGGATCGATAAACTGTGGGAACAGCGCTAAAACGAACAGCGCCATTTTTGGGTTAAGAATGTTGGTGAATAATCCCTGCCGGAAAATGCGTGCAGCCGGTACCGCCGCCAACCCCGCAGAAGCCTGCAAACTGCTGCCGGATCGCAGCGTTTTCCACGCCAGATACAGTAAATAGGCTGCCCCCAACATGCGCACCGCATCATAGGCCAGCGGGACCGCGACAAACAGTTGCGACAGGCCTAACGCCGCCGCCAGCGCGTGGCAATAGGTACCCAGTTGGATCCCCGCCAGTGACGCGAAACCGGCACGGCGCCCCTGGCTAACGCTGCGCGAGGCAATCAGCAACATATCCGGCCCAGGGGTCACCGTCAGCGCCAGACAGGCCCCGGAAAACAGCAAAATGGTGGAAGCATCGATCATAAGTCACCCGTACGCAGCATGGTGGGAAGCAGGCTTTATCATAGCCGCGCCACCGGCGTTTACCAGCGCCAAATCATTGCCACGGCGCTTGGGGAGTGAAGGCCGCCAGCAGGGCATCAATGGCGACCCTCACCCGTAACGGCATGCCGGTCCCTTTTAGCCAGACCACGTTAATCGCCAGCCCCGCACCGCAGCTGCCGGGTAAAACCTCACGCAACGTCCCGGCCGTCAGCGCATCATGCGCCAGCCAACGCGGCAGCATGGCAACCCCCTGACCGGCGCAGGCAGCCCCCAGCACCGCCTCCATATTGCCCAATCTCAAACGGGCCGGTGGCAACAGTCGCTGAGATTTCCCCTGTTCATCCAACAAATGCCACGGCTGGCTACGCCCATCACGCAGTAAGCCAATCGCCTGATGCTGCAACAGTTCTGCTAGCGTGCTCGGTTCCCCCTGTCGTGTCAGATAACCCGGTTCAGCACAGAGTATTTGCCGCTGCTCACCCAGTTGCCGGGCGGTGATGGCCGCGGCATCACCCGGCGAACCGATACGCACTGCCAAATCGATCCCCTCTTCCGCCAAATCTGCCGCACGGTTGGAAAACAACGCTTCGATGTGCAATTTCGGGTAACGGTCCGCCAATGCCAACAGCGGCGGCATCACCCACTTTTGGCCGAACAGCACCGGCAGCGATACCCGCAGTCGTCCCTCCGGCGTTTGGGCCCGAACCGCCAGCTGATTTTCCGCCGCTTCCAGTGCCGCCAGCGCCTTCAGGCAATCGTCATAGAACAACTGCCCTTCATCGGTCAGCGACAGGCTGCGCGTGGTGCGTTGGAACAACCGCACCTGCAGCCGCTGTTCCAACCGAGCCACGGCTTTACCCACCGTTGAACGCGAAAGGCCCAGTTGCTCGGCGGCACGGCTAAAACCACCGGCCTGCACCGCCTGCACAAAGGCGCGGATTGCATGTAATCGTTCGCTGGAAATCATCAGGCCTGCCCTATTGGCGATATTAATTCGCCTATTAAACGATGAAACAACGCCACTGGCTACCGCCTTCGCTGAGTAAACTGGACGCACTCTTCTCTGCCAGGAAACCCCTATGAGCGAACGCAGTGAAATTCTGACCGACAGCGGCACACCCCAACTATGGCGTCTGCTGATTGGCATCAGTATCGCCAGCTTTTTGGGCTGTATCGATTTCACCATCGTCAATACCGCCATCCCCGCGATCCAGCGTGAGCTGGCCGCCAGCCTGAGCAGCGTACAATGGGTGATGACGTTGTTCGTGATGGCACTGTGCGCCTTTATGGTCAGCGCCGGGCGGCTGGCGGATCTGTATGGCCGTCGTCGGGTGTTGTACTGCGGAATGCTGACGTTCGCCGCCGCGTCGTTGGGCGCCGGGCTCTCAGGCAGTATTGAGCTGCTCAACGTCTGGCGTTTTGTGCAGGGCGCCGCCTGCGCGGTACTGTACACCGCCACTACGGCCATTGTCGCCGATGCCTGGCCGCCGCAGCAGCGCGGTCGTGCAATCGGCATTTTACTGGCGGTCAACGGCCTGGGTCTGGCGATCGGCCCGGTGGCCGGTGGCCTGTTGGTCGGTTCCCTGGGCTGGCGCTGGGTGTTTCTGTTGAACGTGCCGCTGATTGCGCTGAGTTTCGCCTTCTGTCTGGGAACCGTTCGAGAGTCTCGCGCCCAACAAGGCAGCAGGCTGGATATCCCCGGTTTATTGCTGTTGGTGATCGGCGTTGCCGGGCTGCTGCTGGCCATTAGTCAGGGCAGCCAATGGGGATGGCTGAGCGCAAAAACCGGGTTAATGGCTGCACTGGCGCTCGCCGCGCTCGGCCTGCTACTGCCGGTTGAACGACGGGCACATTCGCCGCTGGTACCGCTGGTTTTGCTGCGGCGTCCCGCCTTTTTGCGCGTTTGTCTGATGAGCGCGCTATTGGCCTTTTTCTACTGTGCCGCTTTCTTTCTCATGCCGATTTACCTGGAAAATACCCGCCACTACCAGGGAACGATGCTGGGGCTATTGTTGTTGCCGACCACCGCGGTCATGGCAGCCCTCTCGCCCTGGGTCGGCAGATGGGTGGATAAATCCGGCCCGCGCGCGGCGCTGCTCCTGGGTTTTATCGCCCTTGCCGGCTCTGCGGCCCTGCAAAGCCGGTTTAGCGTCGACAGCCCGCTGCCGCTGCTGCTCGGGGCCTTCGCCCTGATGGGACTGGGCTGGGGCTGCATTCTCGGCCCGCTGGTGTTGGCGACGCTCAACAGCGTCAGCAAGTCGCAAAGCGGCGGCGCGTTAGGCATCACCTGGACACTGCACAATCTCGGCGGTGCCGTTGGCCTGGCGGTGGCGACCCTGGTTTACCCGAGCTATGGCTACACGCCGGTGATGCTGTTGCTGTTGGCGCTGTCACTGTTCGGAGGCCTGCTTGCCGCCTGGCGCAGCCACTAGCCTAACGCGGCGCTCCCCCAGCAGATTCATGCCCGCCGCCGCCAGCAGAATGAGGGCCGCGCCGGCAAACTGCAGCGCCACCAGCCGGTGACCGAACGCCAGGCGATCCACCAGCATGGCGGCGATCGGATAAATAAACGACAGCGAGCCGATCAGATTGGTCGGCAACTTTTGGATCGCGCCATACAGCAACACATACATGATCCCGGTGTGCAATACGCCCACCGTCACTAGCATGCCCCACTGTCCGGCATTGGCCCGCGCGTGGAAATCTACCATCGGCAACAGCATCACCGCGCCGACCGTTACCTGGATCAAGGCGATCAGGTGCGGTGGCGTCCCTTTCAGCCGTTTGGCGGCCAGCGCCATCAGCGCGTAAAAAAATGCCGCGCCCAGCGACAACAAAATGCCCATCAGGTAGTTGTTCTGTCCACCGGCCTGCTTGGGCTGCGCCAACACCACCAGCGTCATGCCGATAAACGCCAATGCCAGCCAAAACAGCTTACGCAGGGTCAACTTCTCGCCGAGAAACAGCGCCCCCAGCGCCACCAGCATGAACGGCTGCGTGTTATACACCGCCGTAGCGATGGAGATCGACGCATAGGAATAGGCAGCAAACAACAACAGCCAATTGATCACCAGCGCTACGCCGCCGGCGATTGCCACCAGCAACGTAGTACGCGTCAGGCTGTCGCGTCGCAGCTGCCCCAGCGCAGCACAAATGGCCAGCAGCACCAGCGCCCCCACCGCACAGCGCCAGAACACCACGTTGATCACCGGCTGGCCGGACATCAGCACAAACCAGCCGATGGTACCGGAAATCAGCATCGCGGCGATCATCTCCAGCGAGCCGCGTTTTATCTCTGCATTCATCTTGGTTTCCTCACGGTAAGCCTATGCACTTAGCTTGCAGCTTTCCCGCGCCGGTTTCTATGGCATAAAAAAGGCAATAATGCTTAACTTCCTTTTTAATTAAGGTATTAGTTTAAAAAAACCTAATGGGGAGACTATGGACGCTATCGATCGTCAAATCCTGAACCTGCTGGCAGAGGATGCGCGAATGTCGCTGAAAACCCTCAGCGCCAGCGTTGGGTTGTCGTCACCCAGTACGTCGGAGCGGCTGCGGCGGCTGGAAGAGAACGGCGTGATCCAGGGCTACACCCTGAACGTCAATTTGCAGGCATTGGGCTACGCTTTTCAGTCGCTGGTGCGCATCAAACCGCTGCCGGGCATGCTGAAAAAGGTCGAGCAAATGATCCAGGAGATCCCGGAGGTGGTTGAGTGCGACAAGGTGACCGGTGAAGACTGTTTTATCGTGCGCCTGGTGGCGCATTCGATGGAGCAGCTCGACCAGATCCTCGATCGGCTGGCCGAGCGCGCGCAAAGCAACACTTCTATCGTGAAAACTACGCCGGTGAAGCGTCGCCTGCCACCGCTGCTGTGACTAGCGGGTACGTTTGCGGGCGAACGAGCTCTTGCGCTTCTTGGCTTTCTTCTCTGCATCGGCCGCGGATTTGAGGGCCGCCTGGTGCGCCTTGTCGGCTTCAGGCACCTCACGCTGTTCGATGGGGAACACCGGCAATGCCGCCAGCAGGCGCGAGCCGTAGCTTTTGGTCAGCAGCCGGCGATCGTAAATCACGATCTCGCCGTGGCATTCATTGCTGCGGATCAGTCGGCCTACCTGCTGGATCAGGTTGAACGAGGCGCTCGGCAAACTCTGTACCTCAAAGGGATATCGCTTCAGCGACTTCAGCCACTCGCCCTCGGTCAGGATCACCGGGCTGTCGATCGGCGGAAAAGCGATCTTGTGAATATGGACCTGGGTCAGCAATTCCCCTTTCAGATCCAATCCTTCAGCGAATGACTGCAGACCGATCAGCACGCTGGCAGTGCCTTTTTCGACCCGCTTGCGGTGCTCTTCCACCAGGCGATAACGCGGTTGATCGCCCTGCACCAACAACATCAGGCGCAAATCGGTCACGTAGCTGAGGAAGGTCTGCATCGCCCGATGACTGCTGAACAGGATCAGCATGCCCTTGTGCTTGCCGCTGGCCTGTTCGGCGCGGAAAAAGCGCGCCATTTCTTCCAGATGCTCAGCTTCGTTGGCCATCGCCGGCTCGAAACGCATGTTCGGGATGACAATTTTGCCCTGCTCAACGTGGTTAAACGGCGAAGACAGGGTTTCGAAACGATCGCCGGCTTTCTCACTCAGCCCGCTCATTTCCTGCAGGCGCGCAAAGCTGTTCAACGAACGCAGGGTCGCAGACGTGACGACCACATGCGGCACCTTGCGCCACAACAGCTTTTCGAGCTGGTCGCTCACGCGAATGCCTACGCAGTGCAAATACAGGTGCGTCACGTTATCGCGCAAATCGCGCGTGACCCATTTGGAGATCGGCGCATTGGAAGACTTGTCCAGCGCCGCCAGCCGCCACAGTTTGCTCATCGCTTCCAGGTAGCCCAGGGTGCGGCTCATCTGAATGATTGAACGGTGCAGCCGCACGATGTCGTGCTTTCCGGTTTGCTCGCTGAGATCGTTGAGGATAAATTCCGCCACCCCACGCAACGCGTCGGTCAGCTTGAACAAGCGTGCGCTGGTTTCCACCATCTCCGCAGGCAGCTCGCCCATTTCGAACCGGTGTTCGGCAATCACGGTGTCGGTCGGCAGATAGGCACTGACCTGATGCTCGAAAATCTGGATCAGTTCGCGCATCTCTTCACAATGGTTTTTCAAACGTTCGTCGTTGGTCAGCCCTGGCGGGCTCTTCGGGCGATATTGCGTCATGCACTGTTCAACCTGACGCACGATCATGTCCAGTTGCAGATTGGTCGACAACGCGGTGATTTCGCCGTCAATCTCCAGCGCATCGCGTGCCACTTCCGGCAGATGATGGCCTTCGTCCAGCACCAGCAACAGCTCTTTCGGGTTCGGCAACACCGATTCCGTTTCCAACGCCGCCATCACCAGGGCATGGTTAGCCACCACCACGTCGGCGGTTTCAATCTCTTTGCGGGCAATATAAAACGGGCATTCGCGGATGTAATGGCAGTTGCGCCCCAGGCAGTTGGCCTTGTCGGTGCTCAGTTTGATCCACAGCGGATCGTCAATCGTCCGTTGATAATGATCGCGCAGCCCATCCCACTCATGGCGGCTGAGCGCTTTGCTAAGTTGCTGACACAGCGCCTGCTCTTCCCCGCTGGAAGGGGCCAGTTCGTCATCCAGGAACAGCGTCAGATCGCCCTGCTCGCTGACGTCAGTGCTCAACGCCGCCAGGTTGCGCGGGCAAACATAGCGCCCGCGACCGAAGGCGCCGGTGAATTTCAGATCGGGAATGATCTTCTTCAGCAGCGGTAAATCCTTGCTGTAGATCTGATCCTGCAACGCCACGTTGGCGGTACTGACCACCAGGGGTTTGCTCTCCGCGCGGCCTACGGCGATCCCGGGGATCAGGTACGACAGGGTTTTGCCCACGCCGGTCGGGGCCTCGATCGCCAGGTGACGCGGATAATCTCCGGCCAGGGTTTTCGCGACTTCGGCGATCATCTGCCGTTGCGGTGCACGGGAAATAAAATCCGGTATTTGTTGCTGCAGGGCTTTGTACCACTGACCAATCTGATCTTTAACTGCGGGGGAGAGCGCCATTCAACTCTGTATCTCAACGAAATGATGGCGCTATTGTCCCACAGACCGTCGGCTGCGTCAGCCTAGCCTTCGATCATTGAGGCGCGACCCGCACTGAACGACCACTCATCCTGCTGGGTGGTGGCGATCACCACCATCACATCTTGCGGGCTCAACTGCAGGTTTTCTTCCAGCAATGCCGCCAACCGCTGATAAAAACGCTGCTTGGTGACGGTATCGCGCGGGCGGCCAATGGTGATGTAAAACAGCACATAATCCGCCGAACGCGGGCCGCCGAGATAATCGGGATCGTAAATCAGCTCGCCGGGACGGTATTGATCAATGGCCTGAAACTTGTCGGCCGGCGGCACGTTGAAGGTGTCGACCAGCGCCTGGTGCAGGCTGTCTGACAGGGTTTTCAGGTATTGAGCTGACTTGCCCTGATGCAAGGCGATACGGCTGAATGGCATGGGACTACTCCTGTTTCAATTCGCGCAGACGCGCCACGGCAGAGGCCGCCGCTGGCCAACCGGCATAAAACGCCAGATGGGTGATCGCCTCGGCGAGCTGCTCAAAGCTCACGCCATTGCGTTCGGCCAGTTGCAGGTGAAACGGCATCTGCTCCACGCGGTTGAGCGCCACCAGCGCCGCCACGGTGATCAGACTGCGCTCGCGCGGCGTGAGCCCCGGACGCTGCCATACGTCGTCGAATAATACGCTGTCGCTGAGCTGCGCCAACTTGGGGGCAATGTCACCAAACGCCTGCTGGCCAGCCTGTTGGGAAGGTTGCATCTTGCACTCCTGCTGCTTAAGGGAAGCTCTACGCTACCCTCAACCCGCATGGGTGAAAATCGGGATTTTTAACATTAACCATTCACATAAACAGGACAATCAGCCCTCCTGATGCAAAGACGGAAGCCGTCAACGCATAAATCTCGCGCATGATTTTTGGCAGCTACCTGATGGGCATTACGGGGAATTTTAGGCGGCCGTAGAAGAAATAGACGTTTTCCGCGAGATTTTTAATCGTTCGACATGGAAATGAATATTTTGTCATAAATAGATCACATAACTACGGTAAAAAATCCTCGCTGCAAACAAACAGGCGGCACAGTGAAACAGCAGTACTACTGATGATAAGCGTCTTTCAATCGAATAAAGCAGGGTAAATCATGAAACGTAATCTTCTGGCCGTTATTATTCCGGCACTTTTAATTGCGCAGGCAGCACAGGCAGCAGAAATCTACAATAAAGACGGCAACAAACTTGATTTTTACGGCCGCGTAAAAGCAATGCATTACTTCTCTGACGATACCGGCAACGATGGCGATAAAACCTATGTGCGTATTGGTTTTAAAGGCGCTACTCAAATTAACGATATGCTGACTGGTTATGGCCAGTGGGAATATCAGATCGCAGCCAACCATTCTGAATCTGACGGCACGAAAGATACCAAAACCCGTTTGGGCTTCGCCGGTCTGAAATATAAGGATATCGGTTCATTCGACTACGGTCGCAACTACGGCATTATCTATGACGTGGGCGCCTGGACGGATATGCTGCCTGAGTTCGGTGATGACGCCTACGTCAAAACCGACAACTTTATGAACGGCCGTACCAACGGCGTAGCCACCTACCGTAACAATGACTTCTTCGGCCTGGTCGAGGGTCTGAAGTTCGCGGTACAGTACCAGGGCAAAAATGAAAACGACGGTCGCTCCAGCAGCAAAGCGAACGGCGACGGTTGGGGCCTGTCTTCCAGCTACGAGATCATCGACGGTCTGAGCGTGGGCGCTGCCTATGCCTCTTCCAACCGTACCGCCAGCCAAAAAGCGGGCACCTTCGGTAAAGGCGACAAAGCCGACATTTGGGCCGGCGGTCTGAAATACGACAACAACGATGTTTACCTGGCAGCGACCTATTCGCAAAGCCGTAATATCGCGCCAATCTCCGGCACCGCCACCATCAACAATAATTCCACTTCCGTAAGCGGCTTTGCCAATAAGGCGGAAGGTCTGGAATTGGTCGCGCAATACCAGTTCGACTTCGGTCTGCGTCCATCGCTGGGTTATGTTCAGCAGAAGGGCAAAGATATTGAAGGCATCGGCGACGCCGACCTGGTGAAATATATCGATGTTGGCGCTTACTACTATTTCAACAAGAACATGTCGACCTATGTCGATTATAAAATCAACCAACTCGACAGCGATAACAAGCTGGGTCTGAAAGACGACAACGTGATTGCCGTCGCGCTGACCTACCAGTTCTGATGTGATGAATAACCACCACTGCAAACCTTAGCTTCACTTTATACCCAGAGTCACTTCGCCGGGCGGCAACGCCCGGTTTTTTCATAGGTGCCTTTTACCACTTTTTCCTGCCTATTTTCCGCCAGGTGTCCCGTAACCGCACGCGGAAACTTGCCTTACAAAACAATCGGGTCTAGATGTATAACTTCCTCCTTAGACAGGGAAAGCTTATGCACACCGATGAACGCTTCGAATATCAAAGCGCCCTGCGCTACAGCAGCGACGAGCTGGCGCAGATCCTTTGCCACTGTTTTGAAAACTACATTGTGCGTTTTGTGATTGACGGTGAAACCTTCGCTCGCCGTTTTGGTGCCGAAGACCTCAGCCTGAACGACAGCATTGTCGTTACCCATCAGCAGCAACCGGTAGCGCTGGCGCTGATCAGCCGCCGTGGCTTGCACAGCCGCATATCGGCGCTGTCCATCCGCCCGGAAATGCGCGGCAAAGGGTTGGGAAAAGCGTTAATGAAACGTCTTGTTGCCGACGCGCATCAGCGCGGCGATCGCCAATTTTCATTGGAAGTGATTGAAGGGAACGAGCCCGCGCTGGCGCTCTACCATCAGGCCGGGTTGCAAATTGTCCGCACGCTGACCGGGCATCAGGCAGAGATGCCGGTACTTGCCGAGGTTGCGCAGCTGCAAGAGATCGATCCGCTGTTCGTCTCTCACCGCCTGATTGCCGAGGGTGCCACCGACCTGCCCTGGCTGATCGCGCCGGAGTCGTTGTTCAAACTGCCCGGCAAACCCCATGCTTTCAGCCTTGGCCACCAGGCCTATGCAGTGGTGCAGTTGGGCGCCGACAAGTGCTTTTTGCGCATGATCTACGTGCCGCCGCAGCACCGCAGCCAAGGCCATGCCCGCACCATGCTGGCCGCACTACAGGCGAAGTTTGCGCCGTTACCGCTGGTAGCCAACGTTTACGTTCCTGAAGTGGCGGCCCCCTTCTTCGACCGACTCGGCTGGCAGCAGGACGCGCTGCGCCAGTTTGAAATGACGATGACCTTGAACACACCACAATAACAACCAGAGAGTGATTCATTTATGGCAGGAATAATGAGACAAAAAATGGCCCTCGGCGCGGCAATTGGCATTGCGCTGGTGACCCTGACCGGCTGCGTGCAGCCAGCAAAGACCGATCGCCAGGCCCAACAGCAGTTGGCTGACCAATCCGTGCTGGCGCTGAACTGGTTCCAGCAATCCGGCGAATATCAGGCGCTGACGCACCAGGCCTTCAACAGCGCCAGGCTAGCCTTCGATCAGGCCAAGGCTGCGCCGGGCAAGAAGAAGGCCGTGGTCGTGGACTTGGACGAAACCATGCTGGACAACAGCCCTTATTCCGGCTGGCAGGCGCAGCAGGGCCAACCTTTCGCCGCCGCCACCTGGGCGAAGTGGTCACAGGCGCAACAGGCCGGCGCGGTGCCAGGCGCCGTGCAGTTTGCCCGCTACGTCAACAGCCATCAGGGCACCATGTTTTACGTCTCCAACCGCAAACAGTCTGAATACGCCGCCACGCTGGCCAATATGCAAAAATTGGGCTTCACCGGCATGTCGGAAAAAACCGTACTGTTAAGCGGTGATACCTCCAACAAGCAGGCTCGCTTCGACGCGATCAAAAATGCAGGTTACGACATCGTGGTTTACGCCGGTGACAACCTGAACGACTTCGGCGCCGCGACCTACCACAAAGATAACGCGCAGCGGCGGGCGTTCGTCGCCGACAACCAAAGCAAATTCGGCACCGAGTTTATCGTGTTGCCAAACCCGCTGTACGGCGATTGGGAAAGCGGCATGGCGCAGGACTATAACAAGCTGACGCCAGAGCGAAAGCTGCAGATTCGCCAACGGGCTATCAAGGCCTGGAACGGACAGTAACTTCCTGAAGCCTTGCAGGGGCGGCGCAGGCTGCGTTCTGATTATGGGGGCGATACGTTCGCCCCCTTAGGCGATAACACTTGAAAGACGACGGGGAAAATTACAGCAATTTATACATATAGCTGGTGGCATCCAGCGCACCGCCATTGCTGGCGCGAGCGTATTGCGGAATGCTCCCCGCCAGTTGAAAGCCCAGCAGACGATACAGGCCTTCCGCCGTGTCGCCGGTCAGGGTATCCAGCACCAGTAAATGCCGTCGATGCTCAACCGCCAGTTGCTGCACCTGCAACATCAGGCTGCGCGCAATGCCCCGGCGGCGGGCTTGCGGATGTACCATCAACTTCACCACCTCCGCCCGGTGACGGCCATTGTCCGGCATATCCAGCAGCAGTTGCACCGTACCGACCACCCGTCCGTCATCTCGAGCCACCAGCAGCAGCCTTTCTTCACGTTCAATCGCCGGCAATAGACGCTGCCAGAACGCCTGCGCCTGCTCAAGGCTAAACGGCATGACAAAACCGATGCTCGCCCCCTGTGAGACGCTGGCATGCAGCATCGCCGCCAATTCAGGGATCGCACTTTGTACCGCATCGACGTTCAATTGCTGTATCTCAATCATGATCAGGGCCTGCAGATAACGAGGGTGTAATGAGCCGGCTCGGGGCCGGGTGCATGAAACCTTGAAGCGCCGAACAAGCGGTAACGCAGGCAGTCACCCGGCTCGAGCTGAAAAGTTCGCGCCTCCAGCGTCAATTCAAGCCGGCCTTCCAACAGCCATAAATGGTGCTCAAGCGCGTGTATCGAAGGAGCGTCATAAGCGATCACCGCGCCGGCCTCCAGCGTGCCCTCGATAAATTCCGCCTTATAGAGGGCGGCGGGCGGCGATACCGAACGACGATGAAAGCCGCTGGCGCGATCAACCCACACCGTCTGCTGGTCGCGGTGCAGCAACTCTGGCGGCTCGTCCTCAACCTCACTCAGCAGCCGTGACATGGTCAGCCCATACGCCGCGCACAGTTTGTTCAACAACGAGGCGGTAGGGCTGGTTTCCGCGCGCTCTACTCGCGATAGCGTTGCCCGGCTGATGCCGGTTTGCAGCGCCAGCGCTTCCAGTGACCAGCCCTGCTGCTGGCGTAAATCAGACAGCCGCTGCGCCAACCGAAGGTCGGCGTTATCCACTACGTTATCCATGATCTCTCTGGCCCTGACATGAAAAAAATCCCATATAAGAGAAATAATCTCAAATACGGGATTCGTCAATCAGATTTTAAAGCAAATCCTGCGAAGTTATAAAAACCAGCAGGCGGCCTCTGCCTTATTCAGGACGAACACATTCGTTCACCGGGGTGACAGAGAGCGCCAATGCCGGCACGGCTTCGGCATCGCCGGTTGCCACAGCAGGGGGAGTAATCGCCGCACAGCGCCAGGCACTGAAGACCGCCAGCAGCGGCGCCAGGGCAAACAGCAGGAACAGCCAGCGCGCGGCAGAAGCGGCCCCCGGAGCTCCGCCCGGCACGTTCAGTCCGGCCAGATTGGCTATCATCCCTGCCAACGCGGCACCGAACGCGGTGGCAAACAGTTGCACCGTAGTGATCGACGCGCCGGCAATATCCTTATCCGCCTCTGGCGAGACTTGCAGAATACGCGTCAGCAGATGCGGCCAACCGAAGCCGATGCCAAATCCCACCAGGGTCAGGGCAACGACAATCGGCGTCAATGCTGACCAGTGCCCACCGGAAGGCATTGGCATCAAAACCCCCAGGGCCAATAGCCCGACCAACACAAACAGCGGCCCGCTGATAATGGCCCGACGGATACCCGCACTGCGCCAGCCCGAACTGAGGATCTCCGACAGCGTCCAGCCCGCCGCCATGGTGGCGGCGATATAGCCGGAAATCAGCGGTGACTGGCCGTGCAGCGTTTGCAGGAAGTAAGGCACGAAGATTTCGCTGGTCATGCCCACGACCAGTAGCGACACGGTGATATACAGCGAAGCCAGAGGGGAACCGCGGCGCAGGGCGCCCTGGGGTAACAAACGGGCGCGGGAATGCGCTTCACGCCGTATCAACCAAATCATCATCAGCACGGCCAATGCAATACCGCCCAAATTGATCCAGGCGCTGTCGGCCAGACTGCCGGCGGAGACCACCAGCACCGCCACCGCCAGCAGCAGCAACTGGGCAACCGGCAGCGGTGCAGCCTGTTGCTGAGGTTTACCTTTCGGCAAGATCAGGAAGGTGAACCCGGCGTACAACACCATGATCGGCAACAGGATGCCAAAGGCCCAGCGCCAGGCGTCCAGTTCGGCAAAAATGCCGCCCACCGCCGGGCCAACCAGGGTCGCTATACCCCACATCGCCGAAATCAGCGCCATCGCACGCGGCCACAGTTTTTGCTCAAACACCAGGTTGATCATGGCGTACGAAAGCGCGAAAATCAGCCCGCCGCCGAACCCCTGCACGGTGCGACCTATCAGCATCACCGGCATCGACGGTGCCATCGCACACAGCATTGCCCCGGCAATAAAGAACAGCGACGCCACCAGATAAGCACTGCGGGCGCCGTAACCACTGAGCAGGCGCGCAGATAGCGCCGACCCCAGAATCGACGCCACCACAAACAGCGTGGTGTTCCACGCATACAGATTCAGGCCGCCAATATCCTGCACCACCGAGGGCAGAATGGTGGTGGCGACCAGAATATTGATCGCATGCAGTGCTACGCCGAGTGAGAGCGCGATCGCACTGGCGCCATTTTTGCCGGAAAATAAGTCGGCCCAGCGGCTATCATCGTTGGTTATCACGGTTGTCGTCCTGTTTTCAGAGGAAGGGCATTGAGTTAGTAGTGATATTGCGTTAAATTTAACAAGAGTTAACTTGGAATAATGGTAGGGCGAGGCGGAGAAATATGTCAAGAATAAACTTGGAAAATGGCGGTAGTCCCGCACAATCGGTCAGTGACCGTTTGCTGACACTATTAAAAACCCGCGGCCCACAACAAGCGTCTGATGCAGGAAAGGTTCTTGGCACCACAGGTGAGGCTGCTCGCCAGCAGTTCGTCAAACTGGCCAAAGACGGGCTGGTTGAAGCCGTGGCGGAAACCCGCGGCGTCGGCCGACCGGTGCAGCTCTGGCACCTGACCGCCGCCGGCAATGCGCGCTTTCCGGATACCCATTCAGAATTGACGGTACAGTTGCTGCGTACCGTACGCGACAAGCTGGGCGAACAGGCGATTGAGTTATTGATCGACACCCGCGAGCAAGAAACGCGGATTAATTACAAACAGGCGATGATCGGTGCCAACGATTTGCAGGAGCGGGTTCAGCGCCTGACGGCCATCCGCTGCCGCGAAGGCTATATGGCTGAATGCCGCATGCAGGAAGACGGTTCCTTTCTGCTGGTGGAAAACCACTGCCCTATCTGCGCCGCCGCCACCGTTTGTCAGGGGTTCTGCCGTGCGGAACTGAGCATTTTTACCGAGGTGCTCCAGGCGCAGGTTGAACGTTCCGAACATATTCTGGCCGGCGCACGCCGCTGTGCCTATCGCATCTCGTTGCTGTAACCGACACTCGGCTCGAAGCTATCTGCAGGCTGGCGTTCGCTCTTGATTCTCATCGGTTCGCCAGCCGACCTTGCCATTAAAAAAATGGTGAAAAGCGTTGCTAATCTTCGGTGCAATCGGGTTTACTGAGGCCTCTAATAATAACCTTCCCTACAGAATAAAAAGCCATGCTGAGCCAAAGTAGCCGTAACGTCCTGCCGTTAATCGGGGCGCTGTTCACGTTATATATTGTCTGGGGTTCGACCTACTTCGTTATTCGTCTGGGCGTGGAGAGCTGGCCACCGCTGATGATGGCCGGGATCCGTTTTTTGGTCGCCGGCATTGTCCTGTTCAGCTTTTTGGCGCTGCGCGGCCATGCGTTGCCTACCCCCAAACAGTGGCTGGCCGCCGGCACTATCGGTATCTTGTTACTCGCGGTGGGTAACGGTCTGGTGACCGTGGCGGAACACCAGCATGTGCCTTCCGGCATTGCCGCCGTAATGGTCGCTACGGTACCGCTGTTCACGCTGTGCTTCAGCCTGTTTTGGGGCATGCGCAATACCAAGCTGGAGTGGGCAGGTATCGCATTGGGCCTGGTGGGGATCGTATTGCTCAATACCGGCAATAACCTGGTTGGCAATCCTACCGGCGCGTTGCTGATCCTGCTGGCTTCCGCCAGTTGGGCCTTTGGCTCGGTGCTGGGATCGCGTATTTCGCTACCGGCCGGGCCGATGGCGGGCGCGGCGGAAATGCTGGTCGCCGGCGTGGTGCTGCTGGTTGTCAGCCAGCTCAGCGGCGAACGCCTGACGCAGATGCCCAGCGCCAAAGGCTTCTTCGCGCTGGGATACCTGATTATCTTCGGCTCGATGTTGGCCATTAGCGCCTATATGTTTTTGCTGAAAAACGTGCGTCCGGCGGTAGCCACCAGTTATGCCTATGTCAACCCGGTGGTGGCCGTGCTGCTCGGTATCGGTTTTGCCGGCGAATCGCTGGCACCGCGTGAATGGGCGGCGCTGGTGATTATCGTTGCGGCGGTAGTGCTGGTGACGCTGGGCAAGTTCCTTTTTGCTCGCCCGGTCAGTCGCGTAAGCAGGGAAAGGTAGGGGCGCTGCATGCTGCGCCCGAATTAATCGGGGCGAATGTATTCGCCCCCTACAATGACTGGAGTGACAAATCCACCGGAAGCAGATTTAAACGCTGCAGCTTGAAAGACGACGGGTATTAAAACGATTCTTGTTTCATATTACGAAGCGTCTATAATTCCCGTTGTTCCTGGCAACCTGCGAAATCATCTCCATGCTGAAAAAATCGTTCATTATCGTTATCTTTCTGTGTGCCTTTGGTTCACTCGGCGGCGTATTCCTTGCCGGGCTGAATATGTACACCCGCTCCACCACGCCGCTAGAAGAGACCGCCACGTCACACGAAGCCGCCGCCACTGCCACTCCGGCAGAGAGCATTCAGGCCAAGTGATGCGTCATCCCGCGCTGGCAGCGTTGTTGTAAAAAAGCGCTGCAGTCGCGCGGAAACCGCGTTATTTCTCCATTTCAGCAGCTGTTCCCCCTTCTCTTCTTTCGCCATCTGTTGTTACGATTTTTTTGCGTGCCATCGCCGTAATAATCGCTATGAACATCAACAAATTGCCTCTGTTTTCAACTCCATTCTGCGGACAAAGTTTTTTCTATTCGCTCTGCCAAACTTCCTGATGAAATAGCGTTGACCCTAAAACACCCAAGAGTTATGGTTAGGTCATAACTTTCTGGAGTACTGAAAATGGATGCAAGCAATGGACTGGAGTACATCCTTAGCCTTCATGGCACCCGAGTAAACCGTGAAGATGGCTACTGGTGGAAAATAGAAGCATGGAAGGTAACCAAAACGGCTTTTATTCCCCATGGCATACGCTACAACATGACGCTGCATGATAAATACAACACCCGAGTGTTTGGCATCGACATTGCCCATGCCATTAAAGTCCCTAAGGGCGATTTTCAGGCCGAATACTTTACGACCACCAACATCAGACGCCCACGGATAAAGGCTCGCCCTATGAGTTTCATTCCGCTTTTCAGTTGGTGGAAGATTTCTTCACTAAAATCGATGAAGTCATAAGCAAGAGAGAAAACCGAGGTTGAAGATGAAAGCACTGATTGGCGTAATGCCTGAAGAGTTGATCCGCAAACGGATACTGGCAATTGCAAAAGGTGAATACCAGCCGCAAGAGCGTGAACCGCAGGTCTGGTTCACCTCAATGATTGCTTTGGCCCAGGTGCTCAGCAATGAAAATATTGCCTTGCTGCGGATGATAGATACGGAAAAACCGGAAACCATGAGCCGATTGGCGGAACTCTCCGGTCGTCAAATAAGCAATCTCTCGGCCACGCTGAAAACGCTCAGCGGCCACGGTCTGGTATCGCTGGAAAAAAGCGGCCGAACGGTCAAACCCAAAGCCTTATTTACTGACTTCGAGATCATTGTTGACCAAAAATTGAACGCCCGCTTTAGCGCCGCCTGAACAAGCTCTAGTCATAAGCTTACAGCGCCGTCACCCCATGGGCGGCGGCCTGCTGCTCCAGCTCGGTGATTATTTGGTATGCCGAACGCGGCACCAGGCTGAAATCGCCGATCAGTAGGTTATCGCTTACCGCTTCGCCCAGCATCGCCTTCGCCCCGGCACGCAGTATTTCCAACTGTTCCGGTGGGGTCTGGGACGAGGTAATCAAGGGCAGCCCCGGAACGCTGGCTGTTCGCCCAATAATTTTCAGCCCGGCCAACGCCTCTGGCTGCGCCCGTTTCAACAGTTCCAGGCTGACACAATCGACGGCGGCAATGTCGGCCTGTCGGTTTTGGATTAACCTGAGCGACTGATAATGCGCTCCGGAGGCGACGGCAGCGCTGAAGAATCTGCCGTTCTGCGCCAAGGGCGCAATCAGCGCACGCAAGCTGTTATGCCCTGACTGAGAGTCGGTGCTGTTGTAAGCCGCAGTCCGGCCGCGAAAATCGGCCAGCCGCTCGCCTGGGTCGTCGTCGCGCACCACCAACCAACTGCTGTAATCGGCGCCTTCACAACCCTCGACGCGGTAGTGATAAGTCCCGATCAACTGCACCTGCGGCAGGCTGCTGACCAGCGGATAGCCGCAGGTTTGGCTGAGCAATAAATTATCCTGTAGCCAGTGCTGAGCCAGGTCGTGCGGCCAGACGAGCTGTTCAGGGGCTAGCGGCAATCCCAACTGCAGCAATTTGCCGCGCAGGACTCGCCAGAAAGATTCGGCCGGCTGATGAGTGACGCCGTACATCGGTAAAGATACTTGCATCCTATTCCCTTACCCCGCAGAAGAAGCCACCTGCGTCTGCTGACGCCAGGCGGTGAGATGGCGCACCCAGCGCTCAAACAGCATATCGATGATGATGGCCAGCAGCGCCACCACCACCGCCCCCTGGATCACATAGGCGGTATTAAAACCGCTCAGGCCAATGATAATCGGCGAACCGAGCGTTTTGGTACCGACGGTGGAAGCGATCGCCGCGGTGCCGATATTGATGATCACCGAGGTCCGAATACCGGCAACAATCACCGGCGCCGCCAGCGGCAGTTCGACGCGCCACAGAATTTGCCTGGCGCTCATTCCTACCCCCTGCGCAACCTCACGGGTAGCGCTGGGTACCGATTCAATGCCCGTCAGCGTGCCCTGCAAGATCGGCAGCAAACCGTACAGGACCAGTGCGATGATCGCCGGCTGTTCGCTAAAGCCCATCACGGGTACCGCCACCGCCAGCACCGCCACGGGCGGAAAAGTCTGGCCGACCGCCACCACGGTTTCCACCAGCGAACGGAACGCCTTGCCGGCAGGGCGCGTCACGCCGATCCCGGCCGCTACGCCAATCACCACGGCGATCAGACTGGAGACCGCGACCAGCAACAGATGCGCCCACGCCAGCGAGATAAAACTGTCTTGCTGATACACCGGCCGTTCCAGCTCAGGGAACCAGGCGGCAAACACCCCCTGCAAATGATTCATGCCAAACACCAGCGCCAGCAGCAGGGCAAAGGTCCAGGGCAGCGGATCGCGCAGCCAACGCAGGGCTTTAGGCGCACTCATGACAGCGCCTTTTGAGCGATCAGGTCGTTGAAATGCAGCACGCCGAGTGCCTCTCCTTGCTCCCCCACCACTGGCAGGCAGTCGCTGCCGCGCGCCACAAACACCGACAACGCCTCACGCAGGTTCATGGCGGCGGCGATCGGCTCGCCCTCCGCATGGCCAGGACGCACCCGTTCCGCTACCGTGCCTAAAGACAGCAGTTTGATGCCGCGATCGCTTCGGCCAAAGAAATCGCGTACAAAATCGTTGGCCGGCGCGGTCAACAACTCCAGCGGCGTACCCTGCTGCACAATGCGGCCCTGGTCGAGCAACACGATGCGATCGGCCAATGCCAGCGCTTCGTCAATGTCATGCGTCACCAGCACGATGGTGCGCCCGGAGAGATGATGAATACGCGCAATCTCCGTCTGTAACGCAGTGCGCGTTACCGGATCGAGAGCGCCAAAGGGTTCGTCCATCAACAAGACTTCCGGATCGGCTGCCAACGCGCGCGCCACCCCCACCCGTTGCTGTTGCCCACCGGAAAGCTGGTGCGGATAACGGTGTCGGAACAGTTCCGGCTCCAGGTGCAGCAGCTCCAGCAGTTCGGTCACCCGATCGCGAATACGCGCCCGCGGCCATTTCAGCAATTGCGGTACGGTGGCGATGTTCTCCTCCACCGTCCAGTGCGGAAACAGGCCTATCGACTGAATGGCATAGCCCATACGGCGCCGCAGATCCTGCGGTTTGAATTTTTGGATCTCTTCATCGGCAAAGTAAATTTTGCCCTGATCGTGCTCGATCAGCCGGTTGATCATTTTTAATGTGGTGGATTTACCGGAGCCAGAGGTACCGATCAGTACGGCAAATTCACCCTTGGCAATCTGCAGCGTCAGATCGTCCACCGCCGGCTTGCCCTGAAAAATCTTGCTGACCTGATTAAACTGAATCATCGGCGTGACACTTCCAAAATTGAAACCATGAATTTAAACAGCGAATCGACGATTACCGCCATCACGATCACCGGGATCACGCCCAGCAGCACCAGATCCAGCGCGCTGCTCAGCAGGCCCTGGAAGACGATGGCGCCAAAACCTCCGGCACCGATCAACGCGGCCACCACCGCCATGCCGACGGTCTGCACCGCCAGAATGCGCACGCCGGTCAGAAACAGCGGCAAGGCCAACGGCAGCTGGACGCGAAAGAAAATCTGGCCGCGCGTCAGCCCCATACCGCTGGCAGATTCGATCACGCTGGCGGGCACGCTCTGTAACCCGGCCACCACGCTGCGCACCAGCGGCAACAGGGCGTACAACACCAGGGCGACTATCGCCGGCGCCATGCCAATACCGCTGACGCCGTGTTCCGCCAGCCAGGGCACCGCCTTCGCCAGTCCGGCCAACGGCGCGATCAACAGGCCGAACAGGGCAATTGACGGCACGGTCTGGATAATGTTCAGCGTGGAGAAGATCGGGGTTTGCAAGTGGGATGAACGAAAACACAGCACCCCGAGCGGCACGCCGATCAGCAGCGCCGGGACCATCGTCGCCAACAAAATAGTCAGGTGCTGCAGCAGCGCGGCATCAAACACGTCTTGCCGGTTGTAATACTCTTTCAGCAGCGAAAGCTGATCCAACTGATGACCGAACAGCAGCGCCAGCGCAGGCACTATTACCAGCAGGTTGCCGAGCATGCGCCATAAATGCGAAGACGTAATGCGGGTGATGGCATCCGCAGCCATCAGCAGACTCAGCGCCAGCATCAGCCAGCAACCGCTGCCCCAGGAGGTACGCGCCAGTTTGGAGCCTTCCTGCGCCAGCTGCTGGGCAGCATGACCGCTCAACCAGAAGATCAGCGCCAGCAACGCCGACGCCGCCAGCGTGGTCAAAAACGCATTGCGCCTGAGCGGTGCCAACAGGCTGAGCACTGCCAGCACTAACAGAGGGGCCAATAGCCACAGCGCCGGGCCGTGCAGCAGGGAAATCAGGGAAATGCTCTTGCCCGACAGCAGGCGATTGGGGGCATAACTGAGGAACGGCAGGCCAAATGCGGCCAGCAGCAACAGAACAAGCAGCGTCAGTAATACGCGGTTTTTTACGGCAATAATCAAAGAAACTCTCCGGCTCCATAGTCAATGGGCCCTGTTCTCCCTCTCCCCCATTGAGAGAGAGGGAACATCAGCGCTATCCCTTAACCAATCCTTTTTCTTTCAGATAAGCGGCCGCAACCTGTTTGGCATCCTGACCTTCCACCGCGATCTGCGCATTGAGTTTTTGCAGCGTCGGACCGTCCAGCGTTGCAAAGACCGGCTTCAACAGTTCGGCGATATTGGCGTGCTGTTTCAGCGCGGCCTCACGAATGATCGGTGCCGGTGCGTAAATCGGCTGCACCCCTTTTGGGTCTTCCAGCGTTTGCAGCCCCAGTGCCGCCACTGGGCCATCGGTGCCGTAAGCCATGGCCGCGTTCACGCCGGAGGTTTGCTCCGCCGCCGCTTTGATGGTCACCGCCGTGTCCCCTCCGGCCAGCGACAGCAGCTGATCCTGGTTCAGCTTAAAGCCATAGGCATTCTGGAATGCCGGCAGCGCGTCCGGGCGTTCGATAAATTCCGCCGAAGCCGCCAGTTTGAACTTGCCGCCGCCGTTGATCCATTTACCCAGATCGGCCAGCGTCTTCAGGTGGTTGGCGTCCGCCACGTCCTGACGGATGGCGATAGTCCAGGTATTGTTGGCCGGCGAAGCATCCAGCCAGACAATCTTGTTCTTGTCGTAATCGAGTTTTTTGACCTTCTCAAAACCGGCCTGGGCGTTCTTCCACGCCGGGTCTTTTTCATCGGAGAAGAAAAATGCGCCGTTGCCGGTGTATTCCGGGTAAATGTCAATCTCGCCGGAGGTGATCGCCCCGCGCAGTACCTTGGTGGTACCGAGCTGTAATTTGTTGGTGGTTTTGATGCCGTTGGACTCCAGCACCTGCACGATAATGTTGCCCAGCAGCGAGCCTTCGGTATCGATTTTTGAGCCCACGCGCACCGTATCGGCCGCCTGCGCCACGCCGATGCTCGCAGCAAGTAAACCCAGTGCCAAAGCGAAAACGCGACCACGTAATGGGGTGATTGCCATACTTTTTCCTCTTGTTGTGTATTTTCCGGCTATTTGGCCAGATCGATTGGAAAATCCTGAGACGCGCGTTTCCATCGCACGATAAAAGTCTCCGCCGGCCAGGCTTCGGTTTCGCCCTGAACTTCCTTTAGCGGCTCGCCGGCGTTAAACGGATGAATCTCAACGGCGACCGGGGTAAAGGCGTATTCGCTGACCCATTGGCCATAGCCCTGAACCACAAATCCCTGGCTGCGCTGCTGGTAGGCACTGCGCTCCGCCAGATACACCTGCCTTAAACCGTACCACGGCAAGCCGGGGAGATCATGGTGAACTAAATGATAGTTCAGATTGAGAAACAGCAGCCGCCACGGCCAAGCCGCCTCATTAATAATAGAACGTGCCTGAGGAGCTTCAACGGCGCGGTGCTCAAAAAACGATCTTACCTTGGTCAGCGCCAGCGCTGGATAGCCGATCGCCAACAGGTAAAACGCCGCCCCAATGCCATGTTGCTTCAGCCAAACCAGCACTGCCGCCAGCAGCAGCAGATGCACCAACCACATCACCAACGTGCGCAGTTCACCGGCGGCAATCGCTTTCAGCGCATTAACCCCCGTCGCGACGATATCCAGCGCCGGACCGAATACAATCCGCCCGAACAGCGTATTGCGCACTTTGGCCAACAGCGGAAACAGTCTGGGAAAGCGCTGCCACTGCGCCAGGCTGAAGTAATAACTTTCCGGATCTTCATGCGGGTCGGTTAAATGCTCATTGCGGTGGTGCTGAATGTGCGAATCTCGATACAGGCCATAGGGATACCACACCGCCAGCGGCAGCAGGCCAAAGAGTTGATTGATACGAGGCCAACGCGTCGGATGGCCGTGGATCAGCTCATGCTGCAACGACATATACCAGGTGGCCAGCAAAATCAGCAGCGGCCCCCCCAGCCACGGCCCCAGCGACTGCCAGTAGTGCACCACGCCAAACCAGCCGCCGTACACCGCCGCCATGATGCCCCAGGTTGGTAACTCGCATCGCCAATACCAGCGCTGGTTAAGCTGTTGGATCCAAAGGCGTTGTGCAGAATGTAAATAGTGGCTGTGGCTTTTGGCTGAGGACATGCGGCGGCTCGCTGTGGGTCATTTTCCTCAGTATCTGCGAGCAGCGCAGGCGCTCAAAATAACGAAAGCGGTAAAGCAAAGTTAAAAATCAGCTATTTATGCCGTACTTTTGATGCCCAGCACACTCGCGAGCTCATTCAATGCGGTCAGTCACCGACGTCAGGGCACAAAATCCAGCACCGAGCTGTTGAATAAGGCGTATTCGGTCTGACTGGATATTTTCGGCAGTTTGGCCCGCTGTACTGCCTGGCTCGCCGCTGCGCATAACTCTGCATCGCCCTCCAGCACCTTGAAATCCTTCAATGAACCGTCCGGCAACAGATGAATGCTGATTGAGCAAGTTTGAGACTTATATTTGCCGGGCGTCGGCATTTCTTGCGTAATGGCACGACGCATTCTTTCCGGATACGTGCCGTGTTCAAGCGGTGCCGACGAGCCGGCAACCACCTGACTCTTCGGTTCTGCCACCGCGGCGCTATGCGCGTCCGTATTGCAGCCAGCCAGCAACGGCAGCAGCGCTCCCCATAACCACATCCCTGTTCTCATCGTTCTGCATCCTTGTCGTACCGCACAAAGGCGGGGCATCAAGATGCCGGGTACAGGCTCCCGGCATCGGCACACTGCTGCAAGCGTTCACGCCACCATTTGGACGCCAGGCCGGCGTTATTCTCACGCCAGCCAAAATAGGCGACATCGCTGCAGCGCTCCGATTCAACATTTTTCGCTACCAGTTCCCCACTTTTCAGGTAAGGTTCGGCCAGATAGCGCGGCAAATAACCACAGCCTAGACCGCTGAGTTGCGCCCGCAACTTGGCGTCAAAGCCGAATACCGTCAAGGTGTCCTGCTCCTCAAGGATATTCAGGTTCTGCGGTGCATTCACCCTTGAGGTATCGCGCACCACCACGGCTCGATGCTGGCGGATCTCCGCCTTCGGCAAGGGTTCAGTCATCATCGCCAGGGGGTGTTGCGACGCGACGGCGAACACGTAGTCCAGCCGCCCCAACTGACTAAAAGCATAGCCTACCCGCGACGGGGGTTCACAAATCGCACCAACAATAATATCCGCACAGCCGTAAACCAGCGACTCCCAGGATCCCGCCAGCACCTCATGACTAAAGCGCAGCCGGGTATGGTGATTCTGCTGATAAAACTCTTCAATCAGCGGCAACAGACGTTCAAAGGGAAATGAAGCATCGATGCCAAGCGTAATTTCGCTTTCCCAGCCATTTTCCACATAGCGTGCCTGCTGCTCCAAATCCTGCGCCGCGCGCAACAGCACCCGGCCCTTTTCCAGCATCAGCTTGCCGGTATCGGTAAATTTCGCCCGATGCCCGGAGCGGTCCAGCAGGGTAATATCGAGATCGTTCTCCAGTTTTTGCACCATGTAGCTCAGCGCAGACGGCGTTTTAAACAGCACGGCGGCCGCGGCCGCAAAGGATCCGTGCCGGTCAAGCGCATCCAAAATCAGTAATGCTTCCAGGTTTAATCTCATCGCTCCCCTCCGTGTATAAAAAAACTCAACAAGACGGCAAAAATTCTGCGCTATCTTTGAAATCAGCCCCTGCCTACCATGCGGTTTATCGGCGTTACATTCACCCGTTGTTAAACCGAAGTCCTACTGGGAAGGTAAATCATGTCTAAATTTCAATTACTTGACAAAGACAACTCTGCGCTAATTTTTATTGACCACCAACCGCAAATGTCTTTTGGCGTGGCCAATATTGATCGCCAGCAGCTGAAAAACAACGTGGTCGGTCTGGCGAAAGCCGGCAAGATTTTCAATGTGCCCACCCTTTTCACCTCGGTTGAAACCGAAAGCTTCAGCGGCTATATCTGGCCAGAACTGCTGGCGGTTCACCCTGAAATCACCCCGATTGAACGCACTTCAATGAACTCCTGGGAAGATGCGGCCTTCGTAAAAGCCGTTGAAGCTACCGGTCGCAAAAAACTGGTGATTTCCGCGCTGTGGACCGAAGTGTGTCTGACTTTTCCGGCGCTGATGGCGCTCGAGGCAGGCTATGAAGTTTACGTGGTCACCGACACTTCCGGCGGCACCTCTGTGGATGCGCATGAGCGTTCTATCGACCGCATGGTGCAGGCCGGCGCCATCCCGGTCACCTGGCAGCAGGTGCTGTTGGAGTATCAACGCGACTGGGCACGTAAAGAGACTTACGACGCGGTTATGGAACTGGTACGCGAACACAGCGGTGCTTACGGCATGGGCGTTGACTACGCTTACACCATGGTGCATCACGCTCCGGCACGAGTGGCAAAATAAACCTTAACCCCGGCCTTATCGCCGGGGTTTTTCTGGAGTCGGTGCTATGGCCCATCCGCAGCATGTCACGTTAGTCATCACTCATCGTTTGGCGCCTGGGCAGGAAGCGGCCTATGAGGCCTGGCTGAAACGCATTATGCCCGAAGCCGCCAACTTTACCGGGCATCTGGGCGTTAACGTGATCCGCCCCAGCGGCAACGAACAGGCCTACACCGTACTGGTCCGTTTTGACAACCTCGACAATCTGTCCCAGTGGGTTAACTCACCGCTGCGCAAACGCTACGTCGAGGAGGTTTCACCGCTGCTGCTGGAGAGCGACAGCATTGAAATTCGGCCCGGTGCAGAATTCTGGTTCACGCCGCCGAGCGCCAATACCCGCCAACCCGCCCAGTGGAAACAGTTTTTGATCACCCTGCTGGTGATTTTCCCATCCACCAACTTGGTGCCTTGGGTCTGGGGCAAACTGTGGCCACCGTTGAACGGCACGCTGGCCGGCCATTTTCTCAATGACGCCACCGTAGTCGCCCTGGTGGTTTACCTCTGGATGCCAATAGTGACTCGTCTATTTCATCAATGGCTCACCCGCCGTTAGGCGGCCTGCCTGGAGAACGTTATGACTAACACCGCTTCCCTGATTATCACCAACGGTAAATTTCACACTGTCGATCGCGAGGCGCCAACCGCTCAGGCGGTCGCTATCCGCGACGGTAAATTCCTCGCCGTCGGCAGTGAAAACGACGTTATGCAGCACGCAGGGCCTGAAACCCAGGTGATTGACCTGCACGGTCACACCGCCGTCCCCGGCCTTAACGACTCGCACCTGCACCTGATACGCGGCGGTCTGAACTACAATCTTGAGCTGCGTTGGGAAGGCGTGCCGTCGTTGGCCGACGCGCTGCGCATGCTGAAAGAGCAGGCGCTGCGCACCCCCAGTCCACAATGGGTGCGGGTGGTCGGCGGCTGGACCGAATTCCAGTTCGCAGAGCGGCGGATGCCGACGCTGGACGAAATCAATCAGGCGGCGCCGGATACCCCGGTGTTTATTCTGCACCTGTACGATCGCGCTTTACTCAACCGAGCGGCGCTGAAAGTGGTGGGCTACACCAAAGATACGCCAAACCCGCCGGGGGGCGAGATCCAGCGCGATGGCAACGGCAACCCAACCGGAATGCTGATTGCCAAGCCCAATGCCATGATCCTGTATGCCACGCTGGCCAAAGGGCCCAAGCTGCCGCTTGAGCAACAGGTCAATTCCACCCGCCAGTTTATGCGCGAGCTCAATCGCCTTGGCCTGACCAGCGCCATCGACGCCGGCGGCGGCTTCCAGAATTATCCCGATGACTATCAGGTGATTTCCGAGCTGCACGAGAAGAAACAGCTGACTCTGCGTATCGCCTATAACCTGTTCACCCAGCGACCGAAGCAGGAGCTGGAAGATTTCCAACTGTGGACCGACATGCTGAAACCGAGCCAGGGTACCGATTTTTACCGTCATAACGGTGCCGGCGAGATGTTGGTATTCTCCGCCGCCGACTTCGAGGATTTCCTCCAGCCGCGTCCGGATCTGCCGGAAGGGACGGAGGACGAGCTCGAGCGCGTGGTACGTCATCTGGTCGAGCACCGCTGGCCATTCCGTCTGCATGCCACCTACGACGAGTCCATCAGCCGCATGCTGAACGTGTTCGAAAAGGTGAACCGCGATATTCCCTTCAACGGCCTGCACTGGATCTTCGACCACGCGGAAACCATCTCCGAACGCAATATCGAACGGGTGAAAGCCCTGGGCGGTGGCATTGCCGTGCAGCACCGAATGGCGTTTCAGGGGGAGTATTTTGCCGAACGCTACGGCAAAGAAGCCACCGGACAGACGCCTCCGGTCGCGAAAATGCTGGCGGCCGAACTGCCGGTTGGGTTAGGCACCGACGCCACCCGCGTGGCCAGTTATAACCCGTGGACGGCGCTGTATTGGCTGGTGTCCGGCCGTACCGTTGGCGGTATGGCGATGTACGACGACAGTGCGCGCTTGGATCGCGAAACGGCACTGATGCTGTGGACCCAGGGCAGCGCCTGGTTCTCAACCGAACAGGGTAAGAAAGGGCAGATTAAGGTCGGTCAGTTGGCCGATTTGGCCGTGCTGTCGCAGGATTATTTCAGCATCCCCGAGGAGCAGATCAAGGGGATTGAATCGGTGATGACGGTGGTGGACGGCAAGGTGGTTTACGCCGCCGGCAGTTTCTCACCGCTGGCGCCGCCGGCAATCCCGGTGCTGCCGGACTGGTCGCCGGTAACGCAGGTGCCGGGGCATTATCGCTCTGCTCCCCCTTCAGCCGCGACCCGAGTCGGGGTGCTGAGCCAGGCGCACCAGTGTTGCGGCCCTTGTGGCGTGCACGCGCATCAACATGACGTCGCCCGCCGTTCCAGCATTCCTGTTTCAGAAGACCATGCCTTTTGGGGCGCATTCGGTTGTTCTTGCTTTGCCTTTTAATCACCAAGCTACCAGCCTGGCAACTTATTAAGCTAGTAACAAATTAACTTATTGACCCATTAACTTCTGATGCTCGCAGCTTGCGAGCATCAGAGTCCCTGGGATCAGTCGCGGTTGATTTCCAACCAACGCCGCTGTTCGGCGGAAGCGGCTATCGCATCCAGAACGCAAGAGACTTTCCAGCCCTCCTCAAAGTCCGGCCACATACGATCACCGGCGGCAATGCCGTTAACCAGGTCGCGGATCTCCACCGTTTTCTGATCGTTAAAACCGATGCCGTGCCCTGCGCTAATACAGAAGGCGGCGTAATCCGGATGCTTAGGTCCTACCAGCAGCGTTTTAAACCCCTGACGCTCCGCCGGCTCATCGTGACGATACAGCTTCAGCTCCGCCATTCGCTCCTGGGTGTAACTCAACGTGCCCTTGGTTCCGGTAACCACGTAGGTCAGCCCCATCTTGCGCCCGCAGGCAATGCGTGAAGTCTCGATGGTGCCCATGGCGCCACCGGCAAAACGCACCAGCGCGCTGGCCTGATCCTCATTTTCCACCTGGTGCATCAGCGTAGGGTCTTTCGCGTCCGGGCGCTGTTTGATGATGGTCTGCATATCGCCGGAGACCGCCACGATATCACCCACCAGGTAATGCGCCATGTTAACGATATGCGCCGCCAAATCGCCCAACGCGCCTAACCCGGCAGTGGCCTTGCGGCAGTGCCAGTCGATAGGCGTTCGCGGATCGGCGAGATAATCTTCATTGTGCGTGCCGTAAAAATGCACCACTTCGCCAATCTCGCCATTGGCGATAATTTCGCGCGCCAGCTGGCTGGTCGGGTTCTTCATATAGTTGAAACCCACCAGCGTTTTAACCCCCTTGGCGCGAGCGGCCTGCACCATTTCAGCGGCGTCTTTGGCGTCCAACGCCAGCGGCTTTTCCGAATAAACGTGTTTGCCGTGGCGAATCGCTTCCAGCGCCATCTCTTTATGCAGGAAATTTGGCGCACAGATATCCACCACGTCAATAGCCGGATCCGCCACCAACTGGCGCCAGTCGGCGGTCGAACGAGAGAAACCAAATTCCGCAGCGCGCTGCTGCGCAAGCTCCGGCGTCACTTCCGCCAGCATTTCCAACACCAGTTCACCCTTCAGTGGAAATACCGTGGCAGCCTGCGCATAAGCAATAGCATGGCAGCGCCCAATGTAGCCGGTGCCAATTAAACCAACGCGTACCTGTTTCATCACCCTCTCCCGTTGCCCGTATCCGTAATCTGGTCAGCGCGCCACTCAATGAAACGCGCCATCTGCGGTACGGTTATATGAAATATAAATTTCAATAACAAGCAAAGAGGAAAATAAAACTCATATCCGTGATGCCGTTCATGAAACCTTGCAGACGGGAATGTAACGAGGCAGCCTCAAAGGTACGCTGCGGCTTCTGCTCAGAGATACCAAGCCAAAATGAATATTTTATTTCATATCACGGCAAACCGTTGGCACCGTACAGCAAGAAGCCCGGCCGCTGTTTCAGCCGTTGCCAATACTCCTGCAACCTTGGGTAATCCGGACGTACAAAGGGAGTCATCAACCAACGATTCAGCGACACCCCAATCACCACGTCTGCCAGGCTAAAGGTCGCGCCAGCAATATAAGTTTTCCCCTGCGCCAAATGCTGTTCGAGCATGCCCATTAACCTGTTCCACTCCCGTTCCGCCGCCGCCAGCCGCTGCGAGTCCTGATAAGCGGCATCCTGGCGAACTCGCGACATAAAAACATAGCGCCAGGCGTTATTGAGTTCGGTAGCCTGCCAGTCCATCCAGATTTCCACCTCGGCCCGCGCGCCCGGTTCTGTCGGTAGCAGATCCTGACGCCCTTCCCGGCCCGCCAGATAACGGCAAATAGTGTTGGATTCCCACAGCACCCGTTCGCCGTCAATCAACACCGGCACCAGGCCGTTGGGGTTGAGGGCTAAAAACTCCGCGGTTTGTGTGGAGCGAAAACCACTGCCCCAGTCTTCTCTGGTCAGCGGCAACGCCAGCTCGTGACTGGTCCACAGTACCTTGCGCACATTGATCGACGAGGCCTTACCCAGCAATTTCAACATCTACGCCCTCCAAAAAGGCTTGCGCCCTTCTTTCATTGCCTGTGCGCGTGACAGGCCAATACCCGCCAGTTGAGCTTCGTCCAACTGCAACAAACACCTACGGGTGCGGTAACGTTGCAGGTACAGTCGCCAGAGTGGAAATATCGCCCGGCGTTGTACCGGTTTGCTTTCGACAGAAACGCTCATCAGCGGCTCCTCCTTCTATTCAGCCTCGGGGGCAATGATGCTGTGCGGGCGAAAAACAATACAGATTCACGGCGGTGATATTTTTTCCATACAAAAGCTGTCTCTGCCTGTCTGAATGGTCTAATTTATTCTCATCTGTACCGGTATTTTCCTTAACCACTCTCGCCTTGGGTATCTGTATGACACGCTACGCCACGCTGGCCGCGATCCTCAGCCAACGCATCGAACAGGGTCTCTATCCGGCCGGCGATCGTCTGCCGTCGGTCCGCACGCTAAGCCTGGAACACGGCGTCAGCATCAGCACGGTGCAACAGGCCTATCGCCTGCTGGAAGAGAGCCAGCTGGTGGAAGCACGCCCCAAATCCGGCTATTTCGTACAAAGGCGACGCACTCTGGCCGAGCTTCCCGCCGTCACCCGCCCGGTGCAGCGGCCGGTAGATATTTCGCAGTGGGAGCAGGTACTGGAACTGATCCGTAATAAGCCGAGCGAAGACGTGATCCAGCTCGGCCGTGGCATGCCGGATATCAGCGAACCTACGCTGAAGCCGTTGACCAAAGCGCTGGGCACCATGGGCCGTCACGGCGATCTGCGCAGCCTGCTCTATGACAGCATTCAAGGCGTTATCAGCTTGCGTGAACAAATCGCCCGGCTACTGCTGGACTCCGGTTGCCAGATTAGCGCCGACCAGTTGGTGATCACCACCGGCTGCCACGAAGCGCTTTTTACCGGCCTGCGCGCCGTGTGTCAGCCGGGGGATATCGTGGCGGTGGATTCACCCTGCTTCCACGGCACCATGCAGACGCTGAAAGGGCTGGGTATGAAGGCGCTGGAAATCCCTACCGATCCGCTGACCGGTATCAGCCTGGAGGCGCTGGAACTGGCGCTGGAGCAGTGGCCGGTGAAAACCATTCTGTTGACGCCCAACTGCAACAACCCCTTGGGTTACATTATGCCGGAGGAGCGTAAACGGCGTTTGCTGATGCTGGCGCAGCGCTACGATGTGACGATCATCGAAGACGACGTATACGGTGATATCGCCTACCAATACCCAAGGCCTCGCACCATCAAATCCTTCGACGATGACGGCCGGGTGCTACTGTGCAGCTCTTTTTCCAAAACGCTGGCTCCCGGGCTGCGTATCGGTTGGATTGCCCCTGGTCGCTATCTGGAACGCGTGCTGCACATGAAATACATCGGCACCGGTTCTACCGCCACCCAGCCACAGCTGGCGATTGCCGAATTCATCCGTCACGGCCACTATCTGCAACACCTGCGGCGCATGCGTCTCCGCTACCAGCAAAACCGGGACGTGATGACCGGGTGGATTATGAAGTATTTCCCGCCCGGCACCCGCGTCAGCCAGCCGCGCGGCGGCTTTATGCTGTGGATTGAGCTGGATGAAGAGTTTGATACCCTGCGATTGAATCGCCATTTGGAGCAACAGGGCGTGCAAATCGCCGTCGGCAGCATCTTTTCCGCCTCCGGCAAATACCGCAACTGCCTGCGCATCAACTACGCGCCCAAACTGACGTCAGAGATCGAACAGGCGGTGCTACGGGTCGGCGCGACTATCCAAATGCTAATGCCGGTACCTTCGACGGAGCGTGAAAACACATTGGCGCGATCGGATTAAACTCTGTCGCAATCGGATTATCCGCGCACAGACTAACCTCCTAAAGTAGAACCTCCTCAACAAGCAGGTACAGGAAGGTGGTTATGTCTCAGTCTCAGGTATGGTTAATTACCGGCAGTTCACGCGGTTTGGGCCTGCAGTTGGCGCAGGCGGTTCTGGCCGCCGGGCACCGTCTGGTTGCTACCGCACGCCAACCGCAGCAGTTGCAGCCGCTGGTGGAACAGTACGGTGAACAAGTGGTCACCGTGGCGCTGGACGTCACCGACGCCAGCGCTGCCAAAGGCGCGGTGCAGGCTGCATTAGACAGCTTCGGCCGCCTGGACGTGGTGGTCAACAATGCCGGTTATGGCAACATCGCGCCGGTGGAAGATGCCGATGAAGCCGATTTCCGCGCCCAGGTCGACACCAATTTCTATGGCGTTTTTAACGTCACCCGCGCGGCGCTACCGGTGCTGCGTCAACAGGGCAGCGGCCATATCATTCAGATCTCCACCATAGGCGCACGCCTTGGCGTGCCGGGCCTGAGCGCTTACCACACGGCCAAGTGGGCAGTCGAAGGTTTCTCCGAATCGCTGGCAAAAGAAATTGCGCCCTTCGGCGTAAAAGTGACCCTGGTTGAACCCGGCGGTTTCCGCACCGACTGGGCCGGTTCATCAATGACCATCGCCCCTGTCAGCGCCGCTTATCAGGCAACGCTTGGGCCCATGCTAGACTACTTGCAACAGCATAATGGCCATCAACCCGGCGACCCGGCCAAGGCCGCGCAGGTTATCTTGCAGCTCGCAGAGCTGGATGAACCCCCGCTGCGCCTGTTGCTCGGCAGTGATGCGGTGTTTATCGCCGGACAGGTGCAGGTCGAACGTGAAGCGGCAGATGCCAAATTCCGCTACCTCAGCCTGAGCACCGACCGGGACGATAGCCAACCGGATCACGAAACCATGGCGGCGTTGGTGGCCGGCAAATCATAAGGAACACCATGAGCAGCGATCAAATCCCGGTCTCCAGTGCATTAGCCATCCGTCTCAAGGCGCTGGGAGTGGATGTTGAAAAGCTTGGTCAACTGGCCGGCCTCCCCAGCGGGCTGCTCAGCCACGGGCGCGAAAAGGTCAAGCTTTCCACCAGGCAGTTCTTTGATATCTGGCAGGCGCTGCCGCGCCTGACCGACGATACGGCCTTTGGTCTTCGCCTCGGCAGCGACGTCGCACCGGAGCATTACGATATCGCTTCGGTCGCGGCGCTGCATTCGGCGACGCTGGGGGAAGCCTTACAAAAAGTCGCCCGCTACAAGCGGCTGGTGTGTCCCGAAGAACTGACGCTGACGGAGGACGGCGAGGCCGTGCGATTGCACACCCGCTGGACCATGGCCCAAGGTCATGCCCCTGAGCTGTTGGTGGACGCCATGTTTGCGTCCATCACCACCCTGTGCCGTCGTGGCACCGGCATGGCAATTCAACCGAGGGCGATTGAACTGACGCGGCACCACGATCCGGTCTCACCGTTGCTGCGCCATTTTAGCTGTCCGATCCGCTTCGATGCCCCGTTGGACGTGCTGGTGTTTGACCGTGCGCTGATGCAGCAGCCCTTTATCACCTATAACCAGGACATGCTGGCCGTGCTGCTGCCCGGGCTGGAAGCCGAGTTGGCCAAGGTCGAGCAGGACGACAGTTTGCCCGCGCAGGTGATGGCGATCCTCACCCGTAGCATGCGCGGACAACGGCCCAGCGTGAACAGCGTGGCTGCCGAGCTGTACCTCAGCCCACGCACCCTGCAGCGTCGTCTGCAACAGCACGGCTATAGCTATCAGCAACTGTTGGATAAAACCCGCCACCGTACGGCCTGCCATCTGCTGTCGGACACCGATCTGGAACCCGGTGAAATTGCCTTCGTGCTGGGGTTCGAAGAACTGAATTCGTTTAGCCGTGCCTTTATGCAATGGGAATCCCAAACGCCGAACCGCTGGCGTCATCAACGCATGGCCGGGCGTCAGGAGAACAGGTTATGAAAGTGATAATATTCGGCGCCAGCGGCATGGTGGGGCAAGGCGCACTGCGCGAATGTCTGCTCGATCCGCAGGTGACGGAAGTGCTGAGCATCGGCCGCAGTGAACTGACGCAAAGCGATGCCAGGCTCCGCCAACTGACGTTGTCCGATCTGAGTGATTTGTCCGCCGTGGAGACTCAGCTCAGCGGTTACGACGCCTGCTTCTTCTGCCTTGGCGTATCTTCCGCCGGCATGAGCGAAGCACGCTACCGTGCCCTGACTTACGATCTGACGCTGGCCGCAGGCCGCCCCCTGGCTCGGTTAAACCCGAACATGGTCTTTATTTACGTCTCCGGCGTCGGCACCGACAGCAGCGAGCAAGGCCGCAGCATGTGGGCGCGGGTCAAGGGCGCTACCGAAAATGCCTTGTTGGCGCTGCCGTTCCATGCGGTGATGTTCCGCCCCGGCGTTATCGTGCCGCAGCACGGCATCCGCTCCCGAACCCGGCTTTATGACCTGCTGTACCGGCTTTTTAAACCGCTGTGGTTTGGTGCCCAACGGCTGTTCCCCAATCAGGTCACCACCACCGAACGTATCGGACTGGCAATGTTGGCCGTGGCACGGCGTGAGACAGACTTGCGCATTCTTGAACCGGTGGAGATTAACCGTTTGGCCCTGCCCTCGGCGGGCTGATTCTGTTATGTTAAAGCCGCGCGCGTGGGCCGCCTGTGCCACGCTTTCGCTACTGCGACAGAGACAGACCCATGCCGTCAAAAATTTTATTCAGCGCCTGCCTGGCCGGTTTTAAAGTTCGCTATAACGGTTCCGATAAACCGTTGCCCCATCCCACCCTGCTGCGCTGGCAGCGCGAAGGCCGTTTGGTGGTTTGCTGCCCGGAACTGGCCGCCGGTTTCTCCACGCCACGTCCCTCAGCAGAAATCACGCCGGCCGCCGAAGGGGCCACGGTGCTCGCGCAACGGGCTCGGGTGATGGAGATCAGCGGCGGTGACGTCACCGACAGTTACCTGCTTGGCGCCCATCTGGCCCTGGAAACCGCACGGCGCCACGGCTGCCGCTTTGCCCTGCTCACCGACGGCAGCCCGTCCTGCGGTAGCCAATTTATCTACGACGGTTCTTTCAGCGGCCAGACCAAACCCGGCAGCGGCGTCACCGCCGAGCTGCTGCGTCAGAATGGCATTGAGGTCTATTCCGACCGTCAGTTGGAGGCGCTGATCGCCCGGGTGGAGGCCGAGGAACGCCCCTAACGCTGCAGGTGCTCCGCCAGCCGCCGTTGAAGATGCGAGATCCCCTGCGGGTGGTGGATAAAGCGGTCGAGAGCCATCATCTGCCAGCGCTGCCCTTCATCGCCAAAGCGGATGGCGGCAATCTGTCGTGGGGTGATTTCGCCCAGCATAAACCAGGTCGGTGGATAGCCGGCGAAAATCCCCTCGTAGCGCTGCTGGTGACGGATCTGCCCCGCGGCAATCCGCAGGCCGAACTCTTCCAGGGTTTCCCGCTGCACACATTGCAGTGGCGTTTCGCCGTTTTCGCGCCCGCCACCGGGCAGATCCCAACAGCCAGGCCAGGGAATGTCGGGCTTGTCGTCTCGCTGATAGGTCAGCACGCTGTCGCCGTACAACAACGCAATTTTCGCACCGCCAAAATGCTTATCCGTCATCGCGTCAGGCTCCCGTTTTCGCCATTGAGCTAACATCTTACCTCATCGGAGTGCGCGCTGGTGTATAGTGAAAACCCGTTTTCACCACAGGCGAACAATGACGATGAACTCTCCGTTTCTGGTTACTCCCCAATGGCTTGCACAACATATCAACGATGAAAATCTGGTTGTGGTCGATGTCAGAATGTCTCCGGTCGGCCTGGTACCGAAAAAAGATATGCTTGCCGAATTTGAACGCGGTCATATCCCGGGCGCGGTGTACTTCGATATCGATGACGTCGCGGATAAAAACACCGATCTGCCGCATATGCTGCCCACGGCGGAAGCCTTCAGCACGGCGGCAGGCAAGTTAGGTATCAGCGACCGGCAGACCATTGTGTTCTATGACGAGGGCAATCAGTTCTCCGCCCCGCGCGGCTGGTGGACCTTCCGTAACTTTGGCGCACAGCAGGTTTATGTGCTGGAGGAAGGCCTCAACGGCTGGACTGCCCTGGGACAACCGCTGGAAACCGGCGCGACGCAACGCCCATCGCAAACCTTCAACGCCCGCTTCAATGCAGACGCGGTGGTCACTATGCAGCAGGTGGAACAGGCGCTGAACACGCAGGTGCAGATCCTCGACGCACGCGCCGCGCCGCGTTTTTACGCTGAAGCCCCAGAGCCGCGCCCCGGCCTGCACCGTGGCCATATTCCCGGCAGCATCAATATTCCTTACGGCGAACTGCTGGAAAACGGCCGTTTCAAATCGCTGGAAGCCCTCAAGAAAACGTTCAGCGACAAGGGCGTCGATCTCAACGGGCCAATCATCACCAGCTGTGGCTCCGGGGTAACCGCAGCCGTTCTGGCGTTTGGCCTGCTGTCACTTGGTGCAGACCAGGTGAAACTGTACGACGGCGCCTGGACCGAATGGGGCGCACTGAGCGGCAATCAGCCGATCGAGCAGGACTAGTCTTTGATTCTGTCGGCCACGATTTGCGCCAACCGCTGAATGGCCGCCGCCGGGGTTTCTTGTGCGCGATGCAACACCACGCCAAGCGGGCTCAACGCCGGTAACATGCCGGGCGGCAAAAGGGATAATCCCGACGGCAGCCCGGCATCGGTGCGTACCGTGACGCCCAGCCCGGCGCTGACGGCGGCCCATACGCCATTCAGGCTACGACTGGTAAAGGCGACACGCCACGCAATCCCGGCGCGATCCAATGCCTGCGTCGCCGCGCTGCGCATCAGGCAAGGGGCGTCGAACATCACCAGCGGCAACGGTTCATGCCCACTGCGCCAGAGCGACAGATCAAAATCAGGCGAGGCGATCCAGTGCATTTGCCTTTGCCCCAGCGCCTGGTGAAATGGCGTGCTGATGCCCCCGTCCCACGCCAGTGACAAATCCAGCTCCCCTTTCAATACCCAGTCGATCAGCTCGGCATTGCGGGCGATCCGCGCTTCGATGCGCACACGCGGATGCGCGCGAGTGAAACTGCCCAACACCTGCGGCAAAAAGGTTTCCCCGAAGTCTTCCTGTAACCCCAATCGCACTCTGCCATGCAAATCCAGCCCGCGCACCGCCGCGGCAGCCTCCTCGTTCAGCTCCAGCAGCCGGCGGGCATAGCCCAACAATGTCTCGCCGGCTTCGGTCATCACCATGTTGCGCCCGACCTTGCGCAAAATGGGGGTGCCAACCTGTTGCTCCAGCTTTTTCAGGTGTGCGCTGACCGCCGAGGTTGAACGCCCCAGCCGCTCCGCCGCTTTAGCGAAACTGCCCAACTCAATACCGGTAACGTAACTGCGCAGATCTTCCAGATCAAAGGTGACACGCCCCATGCTGACCGTCCCGTTTTTAAGAACCATTAAGCAAAATAATACCGATTTATGGATAAAGATGGCGCGTCAGGCATCGCGGGTCAACCGCTTTCAGCAAGGCGTTCGGGAATACTCTTCTCGCTGCCCACCGGTGACGACGGGCAGCCATTCAGGATGAGGTAAAGCCTGAAGCCAGGCGAGCACGGGCCAAAAAAATCGGTTTTCCCTCTTTGACCACACAGTGCCACGGGTTGACAGTCATATTTGATATTGATAATCATTATCAAAATAAAGTTTTCAATAACGATTTGCAGGATGCGACTCGTTGAGGTCACCGCTATGCCACAGTCCCTGATCACGCCTTATGTCACCCGTTGTTGTATCGTTGGCGGCGGCCCCGCCGGGCTGATGCTCGGCTATCTGTTGGCACGGGCCGGCATTAACGTGATGGTGCTGGAAAAACACGCCGATTTTTTGCGTGATTTTCGCGGCGATACCATTCACCCCTCGACGCTGGAAATCATGCACCAGCTTGGCCTGCTGGAAGAATTGCTGGCTCTGCCACACCAGCGTGCAGAAACGCTGCATGCCGAGATCGCCGGACGTGACATTCGGCTGGCCGACTTCACACATCTGCCTACCCGCTGCAAATTTATCGCCTTTATGCCGCAATGGGAGTTTCTCAACTTTCTGGCAGAAAAGGCCGCCGCCTTTCCCGAATTCACACTGATCAAGTCCGCGCAGGTACACCAGCTGTTGTACGATCGCGGCCAGGTCTGCGGCGTGCTGGCGGACACGCCCGAAGGGCCGATCCGCGTTCGCTGCCAGTTGGTGATAGGTACCGACGGACGCAACTCGGTGGTGCGCGAACAGGCTTCTCTCAGCAGCCACAGCTTTGGCTCACCGCGCGACGTGTTATGGATGAAGATCGATAAAAAGGTCGGCGACCCGGCCTGGTCGATGGGCCACACCGGGCCGAAGCAAAACTTCATCATGATCGACCGGGGTGAATACTGGCAGTGCGGCTATTCGATCGACAAAGGCAGTTTCGAGGCGATCCAACAAGATGGGCTGGAGAATTTTTTGCTGCAGATTGCCGAGGTGGCGCCGTTCCAGGATCATCGCCTGCAGACGATCGTCAGTTGGGAACAGGTGAAGCTGCTCAGCATCCGCATCGATCGTCTGGATCAGTGGGCCAAGCCGGGCGTGCTGTGCATAGGCGATGCCGCGCACGCCATGTCACCCATCGGCGGCGTTGGGGTGAATTTGGCAATTCAGGATGCGGTCGCAACCGCCAACGCAATCATTGCCCCGCTGCGCAGCCAGCGCTTGCAGCTAAAACACCTGCTGCAGGTACAGCGCCGCCGCAATTTCCCCACCAAAGCCACCCAGTTTCTGCAAATCAAAATGAGCCAGCGCCGGCCGAAAAAACGCCGCGCAAGTGAGGGCTCCAAACTGATGGCCCGGGTAGGCAACAGCCGTTGGTTGCCACATTTATTTGGCCGGATCATCGGTCTGGGGTTCAGGCGCGAAACGCCGAAGCATTTGGACTGATCGTGCTCTGCCAGAATCAGGAAGAAGAGAGGAAAAATGCTAAACCGATAATATTGGCGTGCTCAATCCCCCTCCAGAAGCGTAATCCCCATGCTATCGGCCAGTTCGAATAGATGTATTAAAACGCTTTTATCTGTTACTGATACCGTGTTAACAGCAATAGATAACTCGTTTCCATTAAAGCGGTCGCCAAACAGAACATAGGCATTGCCCGGATGCTGTTTTGACGGCCAAACCAATCCCTGAATTTCCTTATGCTGCGCATGGATAGCCTCAGCCCATTTACGCGTCACCTGATAGTGTACGGCGTCACAATGCGCAACTTTTTTAGACGCCCTCATCTTGGCCAAACCAGGTTGATCCAGGACGGCAAGTTGCAACTCGGCCTTCACTATCAGCTCAGTGTGGACCAACCCCGCCAGCCGTCCAACATTAAACCCGACATGTCGCAGCGAGAAATCGAGATCGTGCAAAGGCACTTCGCACAGGGCTACTTTGGTATTGTCACCAGCATAAACGGTTGCGATAACTTTATTACTTTGATCGCGAATCGGGCTGAACCGCGCATCTCCCTCCGTGCTGCCATTAAAAGCGTCGCCGGCGTATTTTTCTCTGTGGATACGATATAGCGGCGTCCCTGCCTTAAGGGTTCTCTTGTTGATATTGATCTTTCCGGCCGGCGGCATTAACTCATCAGCCATGCTGCGCCCCCGCCTTTTCTTTAAGGGCGGCATGCAAAACCGCGGCAGGCTGTTGCTTCAGTACGTCTTTGGGTTTTTTGCCTCCCAGCCAGCTATTCGTCGTCCCCATCCAACTCGCAATCGACCATGGACTGGCAGTTTCGCCGAACAGGGCCAATATCTCTTTAAGGATTTTTAGCGGCTGGTAAGCCTCATCCAGCGCGTAAGCCGGATAACGGTCGTGGCCCTCAACGTTAATCGCAAAAATTTTTCCGCGTTGCTTCCACCCATTTGGCCCGGCGCTGCGGTTACGATTTTTGAAACCCGCCTTGTCGGAAAGATCGGATGACGTCAGCCAGGTGGCATCTGCCAAAATATATTGGCGAAGATCCTGTTTCCGCTCTTCATTTCGGGCTCTGAATTCGTCAAAACCGGCAAAAATATCGGCGTCAGGTTTACTGGCTTCGCTTTCAATGTCGACTGCAGTTACCGGAACCTTCACTCCAGCAGACTTTGTCACCATATCCCACGCAATCTCCAGCATTTGCATCGCCGTATTCGGATCCACCGCGGGGTCATTGACCATGTCCGTCAATTTTTTACGCAAAGCGCTATTACCGACGTTTCCCCGGCCTCTCGCTTTCGGTTGATGGGCATCGGGATCAATTTCAACTACCAGGAATCGCGTCGAACCGTTACTTGGCTTAAGATGCTGTAGCTGATCGGCAGTGAGCATCTGCATGGCCACGCGATGCCCCTGTCGACGGTGGGTGTGTTGTTTCTCGGTCATACTCCCTCCGGTATGCGGATATTGAGTATATTGAGTATATATCGTATGCGACAGATTGTCTAAATCCTCGCCAACGGCCCTGTTACTATCCACCAAGAGGTCTACATGTTCAGTATTCGCCAGGCTTTACGCCATGATTTAGCGCTAGTTCGTGACGTCGGTATTCGTACTTATCAGGCCCATTTTGGCGAACTTTGGCACCATCAAGCGGAATTGGATGCTTTTTTGGCTCAGGACTTTGCGGTCGAAGCCCTGGAGCAGACCCTGCAGGATCCGGACGTGTGCTGGCTATTGGGCTATGAAGACGAGCGTCTGGTGGGCTATGCACGGCTGAACTTCAACAGCCTGCTGGCCCCCACTCAGCAGACGGGCGCAGAGCTGCAGAAAATCTATTTCCTGCCGGAATATGCCGGCCAGGGTTACGGCCAGCGTTTTTTTGAACAGGTACAGCAGCGGGCACTCGAACGCCGGCAGACAACGCTGTGGCTGGAGGTGCTAAAGCGCAACACCAGCGCCCAACGTTTTTACCAACGTCAGGGGCTGAGCATTTGCGGCGAGACCTGCTACACCAGCGCCCAAGGTTCCATCGGCATCTGGTATATGTCGAAAGCGCTGTAACTCCAGCCTTGATGCGTTCAGTTACCCCGGAAACTCCAGCGTGCCGGTCAGATCCCCCAAGGGTTTCTGGCCACGCGTCGCCATTGCCTTATCGCGCTCGGTCAGCCCTTCCAGCGTTGGCAAATCAAACACCCGACTGATGAATCGCAAGATGGATCCGGTATCGTACACTTGGTGATCGACATATCCCTTGCGGGCGAACGGTGAGATCACCAACGCCGGGATGCGCGAGCCAGGTCCCCAACGATCCCCCTGCGGCGGTGCAACGTGATCCCACCAGCCACCGTTTTCATCGAAGGTAATCACCACCACGCTGTTGTCCCACTGCGGGCCATTACGCAGACTGTTGATGATATGGGCAATATGGCGGTCACCGGCTTCGACATCCGAATAGCCGGCGTGCATATTGAGGTTGCCCTGTGGCTTGTAGAAAGCGACCGGCGGCAAGGTGCCCGCTTCCACCGCTGCCAGGAATTTATTGCCGCTGGTTGAATCGCCAATACCGCCATCACGCAAATGGGCTTCGCGCGCCTGCGGGTTGGCCGGCCCCAGATTTTCGAAGTAATTGAACGGCTGATGATGATATTGAAAATCCGGTGCGCCGGGAAAATCGCCCTGATCTTTGCGGTTGTCCAGCGCGTACTGCCAGCCACCGGCGTACCAGGCCCAATCGATCCCTTTCTGGCTGAGCAAATCGCCAATGTGCGGGTGTTGCTGTGGCGGCATAACGTTGGGCATGGTGACATCCGCCAGCGTCGGATCTTTCTCATCCTGCGTCCATGACGGCCAGTACGGCGGCGCCATGGTATTGACCGCGTAACCGTCCGGCGTCAGCAGGCTTTTGCCGAACAGCGGAATGCCGAACGAAGCGCTGACCGGCGAATCGCTCAGCGGCTTCAAACGCCAGTCCGCCACGTCGTCGCTTTCAAGCTGAGCAATGCCGTCTTTGGCGACAGAATTTTGCACGTCGGGATAAAACGGTGGACGGGCGCAAATCAGATACTGGTGGTTGAGGAAGGAGCCGCCAAAGGCTCCCTGGAAGAAGTTATCGCACAGGGTAAACTCCTGCGCCAACGTCCACAACCGCAGGTTGTATGCGCCGTCGCCGTAATAGCCCATGGTCAGAGCACCGGAATCGGCCCAGGCGACGAATTTGTCATTTTTGCCGCCGTTGATCTGCATCTGGTTCTGATAAAACACGTGCCACAGATCGCGGGTTACCACGCCATGCGGCAGGTTTTCGCCCTGCGGCCCGGTCAGGACAAACGGCTGATTCGGCAGTTGAGTGGTAAAAACCGCATCTTCGTCGATTTTGTAGTTAACATGCCCGACTTCCTGAGCCTTCGGCACCAGACCTTTCCAGATCGGCGGCAGCGTATCCAGCAGTTGACCATCGCGATCGCGTTGCTGGTACTCCTCCGGCTTGAGCGCCGACAGCGGTTTTTCTACCCCGGGGAAATTGGCGAACAGGTTGTTGAAGCTGCGGTTTTCGGCGTAAATCACCACCACATTCTTCACATAGCGCCGCAGCAACGAGTTTTGCGCACTTTGCGGCAAAGCGTTTAGCAGCACTTTTTTGTTTCCCTCCGTCGCGGCTCCGGCCAAGGGGACAAGGGAGGCGCCAACGCCCAATGCCGTCGCCCCCGCCAAAAAGCGGCGACGCGCCGGGTTGCTCGGTTGCTGCTGTTGATCCTGCGCCGACGGCGGCAAATCATTCTGTGGTTTATCGCTCATGCCTGTTCCCTCAAAAATAATTAACCTTTTGATTTATTGTCAATTTATTTAAGAGTCATTATGCTATGGCACAATTATGAACGAAATGTGACAGACTGCGGCAGGTTAGCATTTGGCAACACTTTCGCGAACTTCGCCGCAGTTTTATTAAAATGCCGCCCCCTCAGCGCCTATCGCGAGTCCCGTTGCAGCATCAACAACATCAGCGCCAGCGTATTGGGCACCATATACAGCAGGGCACCCAGTTGTACCGCCAGCGGATCCTCTTTGGCCTGCCAGGCCATAAACCAGTCGCCGGCGACCACCATAAAACCGATGCCCCACACGGCAATCGCACATAGCGCACCCAGCATGGCCCAGGCTTTGCCTCTGGCGAACGTCGCATAAGGGTGACCCATATGTTTCACCATCAACACTATGCCCAAGGTTGCCGCGATCCCGGCCAGAGACTCCAGCAGGGTAATCAACGCCAACCCGACCATTCCGGCCCAGGGCGCGGTGATGGCACGCCACATCAGACCGGGCACCTGATAGGTATTTTGCATAGTTAGCAGGGGCCCCACGGCATGCCGGGCGGTATTGACAAAATCAGCAGTATTGTTCAGCAGGCTGAAAAGCCCCCACAGGGCCGGAAACAGTGACAGGACGATACAAGACAGGCGTGAGATATTGATTTCGTTCATAATTATCCTTAATTATTTTAGGTGTATCCCCGATTATCCAAACGGACCGAGGTTTGCAGTCGGTCAGTTCCTGGAGTATCTTAGCAACTATATTGTAAGAACAAATCTTACAAAAGAGACATAATTGATGGAGGCGCACAATGGGCAGAACATTAACGGTAGACCTGGGTGAAGAGCTGCGTGGTTTTGTCGAAGGCCTGGTCGCCAGCGGCGACTACCGAACCCCAAGCGAGGTCATCCGCGAATCGGTACGTACCCTGCGCGAACGTACCGCTGCATCAAAACTGGAAGAACTGCGCCGCTTGATCGCCGAAGGTGAAAATAGTGGCGAAGCCCTAGAGTGGGATCGCGATGTGTTCATGGAAAGAATACGGAGTAAAACAAAAGGATGCGAAGAAAAATAGTCGTCCGCCCAAAAGCGCTGGATGACATGGAAGATATTTATTTCTATGGCCTGGAGCGGTATGGATTACAAGCCGCCGAAGACTACCTTAGCCATATTCATAAAGCATTTGATAATCTTAGCCATTTTCAGCTTGGCAGAAATCTAGCCTTGATTAAGCAAGATCTCTGCGTTCTGCCAACGGCTGGGCATCTCATTTATTTTCGTGAAGATATCCATTGGGTAAGAATCATCAGGGTTTTGCATCACTCCCGGGATCCCACCCGCACGCAATTTATTGGGTAATCCTTACGTTTATATCGCCACCAGCCCGCGTACGCCGTCCTGCTCCATCGCGCTGCCTGCCCCGCGCTGAATTATGCTGCCACGCGACATCACCAGATAGCTGTCTGCCAGTTCGGCAGCAAAATCATAGAACTGCTCCACCAGCAAGATAGCCATATCGCCACCTGCCGCCAACTGCTTGATCACTGCGCCGATCTCTTTGATCACCGAAGGTTGGATCCCTTCGGTCGGCTCGTCGAGGATCAACAACTGCGGCCGACAGGCCAGCGCACGCCCAATCGCCAACTGCTGTTGCTGCCCGCCAGAGAGATCGCCACCGCGCCGATCTTTCATCTGCAGCAAGACGGGGAATAACTCATAAATATGTGCCGGCACCTTACGTGCCTCCGTGCCGGAAAAACGCGCCAGCCCCATCAGCAAGTTTTCCTCTACCGTCAGGCGCGGAAAAATCTCCCGCCCCTGCGGCACATAGGCGATGCCCGCCTGCACCCTTTGATGCGGTTTTTTGCCGTTAAGGGCCACCCCCTGCCAGTTGAGGGTGCCGCTTTTAGCCGGGATCAGCCCCATCAGGCATTTCAGCAGCGTGGTTTTCCCCACGCCGTTGCGCCCCAGCAGGCAGGTCACCTCACCGATGCGGGCCTCAAACGACAGGCCGCGTAAAATATGGCTGCCGCCGTAGTATTGATTCAGCTCGTTAACTTGCAACATAGTGGTTCCTCAGCGCCCCAAATAAACTTCAATCACCTGCTCGTTGGCCTGCACCTGCGCCAAAGAGCCCTCCGCCAGCACCTGGCCCTGATGCAGCACGGTGACATGATCGGCGATGGTTTCGACAAAGCCCATGTCGTGCTCTACCACCATCAGCGAATGCTTGCCCGCCAACGCGCGGAACAGCTCGGCGGTGTACTCGGTTTCTGCATCCGTCATCCCTGCGGCCGGTTCGTCGAGCAGCAACAGGTGCGGCTCTTGCACCAACAGCATGCCAATCTCCAGAAATTGCTTTTGCCCGTGGGACAGCAGCCCGGCGGGCCGATGGCGCTCATGACCCAGCCGCAAGGTTTTCAGCATCTCATCGATACGGTCGCGCTGCTCACCGCTGAGCCTGGCGCGCAGGCAGGCCCACACCGATTTCTGCGCCTTCTGGGCAATCTCAAGATTTTCGAACACCGTCAGCGCCTCAAACACCGTAGGCTTTTGAAACTTGCGGCCAATGCCGGCCTGGGCTATCTGCATCGGATCCAACGCGGTCAGATCGACCGTTTGATCGTAAAACACTCTGCCGCTGTCCGGCCGGGTTTTGCCGGTGATCACATCCATCAAGGTGGTTTTCCCTGCCCCGTTTGGCCCGATTACACAGCGCAGTTCCCCTACGCCAATCTGCAGCGACAAATCACTCAGCGCACGAAAACCGTCGAAGCTGACGTTGATGTTGTCGAGCAGCAGCACGGGATCGGTTTGCTGACGGTGCCTATCCGCCGGCAACGGTTGGGTGAACAACTCGTCGGTCATTTGCAGCGAATTCATTGTGATTTCCTTCTGCGTAGCAGGCCGATAACCCCCTTCGGCAAGAACAGCGTGACGATGATAAACATCAGGCCAAGGAAGAACTGCCAGTATTCAGGGATTGCCATGGTGAACCAACTTTTGGCGCCGTTGACGATACCGGCGCCGAGCAGTGGCCCCACCAAGGTGCCGCGCCCGCCGAGTGCCACCCAGATAGCGGCCTCGATCGAGTTGGTCGGCGACATTTCACCGGGGTTGATGATGCCCACCTGCGGCACATATAACGCCCCGGCCAGGCCGCACAGCACCGCCGACAGCGTCCAGACGAACAGCTTGAAACCTTTGGGATCGTAGCCGCAAAACGTCAGGCGATTTTCCGCATCGCGCACCGCGGTTAACACCCGGCCAAACTTGCTGCGAGCCAGAGCAAAACCGATCGCCAAACTGGCCGCCAGCAACAACACCGTTGCCAGAAACAACGCCACCCGCGTGCCGGTCGCGACGATCGGAAAACCCAGCAGCGTGGTGAAACCGGTAAAGCCGTTGTTACCGCCAAAGCCGGTTTCGTTGCGGAAGAACAGCAGCATACCGGCATAGGTCAATGCCTGAGTCATGATGGAAAAATAGACGCCTTTGATTTTTGAACGGAAGGCGAAGTAGCCGAACACGAAGGCCAGCACGCCCGGCACCAGCACGATCAGGCACAATGCCCAGGCGAAATACTGAGTGCCGCTCCAAAACCAGGGCAATTCGCTCCAGGACAGGAATGCCATAAAGCTCGGCAAGCCCTCTCCCGCCGCCTGGCGCATCAGGTACATGCCCATCGCATAGCCGCCCAGGGCGAAAAACAGCCCATGTCCCAGAGACAACAACCCGGCATAGCCCCACACCAGATCAAGCGCTACCGCCACCACGGCATAGCACAGAATTTTGCCTACCAGCGTCAGGGTATAGGTGGAGATCGCCAGCGGGTGACCCGCCGGTAACAGCGCGAGAAAAGGCATGATTAACAGCGTCAGCAACGCCAGCCCGCCGATGCCCAGCGCCAGTCGGGGGGCCTTTTGCACCCCGGTTACAGTCAAAGGTTGGCTCATCAGTCGTTCACCCTGCCCTTGAGGGCAAATAGCCCCTGAGGACGCTTTTGAATAAACAGGACAATCAGCGCCAGGATCAGGATTTTACCCAGCACGGCGCCAATCTGTGGTTCAAGAATTTTGTTGAGGATACCGAGGCCAAAAGCCGCCACCACCGTACCGGCCAACTGGCCCACACCGCCAAGCACCACCACCAGGAAGGAGTCGATGATATAGCCCTGCCCCAGCTCGGGCCCGACGTTGCCCAGTTGCGACAAGGCTACGCCGCCCAACCCGGCAATGCCGGACCCCAACCCGAACGCCAGCATATCGACACGACCGGTGGGGACACCGCAACACGCGGCCATGGCACGGTTTTGCGTCACGGCCCGCACGTTCATGCCCAGTCGGGTTTTATTCAGCAACAGCCAGGTGAGGGTCAGCACCAGTACCACAAACACGATGACGGCAATGCGGTTCCATGGCAGCACCAGATTCGGCAGTAGTTGAATGCCGCCCGACAGCCAGGCCGGGTTCGCGACCTCCACGTTTTGCGCACCAAACAGCACCCGTACCCCTTGGATCAGCACCAGGCTAATGCCCCAGGTGGCCAGCAGCGTTTCCAACGGTCGGCCATAAAGGTGGCGGATCACCGTGCGCTCCAGCGCCATGCCGATGCAGGCCGTGATGGTGAACGCCGCCGGCAGTGCCACCAGCGGATACAGCGCCAGCCACTGCGGCGCAAACTGCTGAAACAGCCCCTGAACCAGATAAGCCGAATAGGCGCCGAGCATCAGCATTTCGCCGTGCGCCATGTTGATCACCCCCAGCAGGCCATAGGTGATTGCCAAACCGAGCGCCGCCAACAGCAGGATCGACCCCAGCGACAGGCCGGTAAAGGCCTGGCCGATCAGGTCACCGATCATCAGCCGATGTTTCACGCTGCTCAGGCTTTTCATCGCTTCGGCACGTACCGCGGCGTCTGGCTCATGATCTGTCTCCGTCAACGCCTGCAGGCGCGTTTGCGTTTCAGGATCGCCCGAACTGCCAAGCAAGCGCACCGCGTTGAGTCGCACCCCGGCGTCGGCATCGTTCAGTTGCAGATTCGCCAGCGCGATGCTCAACGCCTCATGCACCCGGCTGTCTTGTTCCAGCGCCAAACGCTGGGTCAGCAGCGGCAACTGATCGCTTTGCGCCTCGCGCTGCAGGGCCTGCGCCGCCTGTAAACGCACTGCCGGGTCCTCGCTGACCAGCCGATGCGCCGACAACGCGTTGGCAATCAGGATGCGCAGCCGGTTGTTCAACCACAGCTTCTTCGGCGTGCCGACCGGGGCCGCGCTGCCAGACAAGGGCTGGTAGTTTTCGCCCTGCTGAACAAAGGCATGTTTGGCCTGGTCGATCACCAGGTTTTCCTGCTTCAACGCTTGCAGCAGCGGCAGGCGCGAAGCCTCAGGCGCGGTGGCCCACGCTTGCAATAATGCGGCTTGCTGCGTGCGGCTGGCCGCAGCAAAATCATCGGCCGGCCCCGCCTGCGCAAACATGGGCAGGCAGCACAGCAGAAAACACAGAGGCCTGAGTCGGCTTAAAGAGAAAAGTTTCATCGGATGTCTCGTCGCAATGGGGCGTTACGCAGCCAGCCCCCCGCCGCTGCGGGGGAACCGGATTTTACTGACCGCCTTTTACCGGGTGATCCGGCTTTTTGTCGTTGCCGGCAATGTACGGGCTCCACGGCTGAGCGCGGACCGGCGCATCGGTCTGCCACACCACGTTGAACTGACCGTTGTCTTCAATCTCACCGATCATCACCGGCTTATGCAGGTGGTGGTTGGTGGCGTCCATGGTCAGGGTAAAGCCCGATGGCGCAGCGAAAGTCTGCCCGGCCATGGCGGCGCGCACCTTATCAACGTCGGTAGTTCCGGCCTTCTCAACTGCCTGCGCCCACATGTGGATACCGACATAGGTCGCTTCCATCGGGTCGTTGGTCACGGCGGTGGCATAGTTCGGCAAGTTATGGGCCTTGGCGTAGGCTCGCCATTCGCTGACAAACTGCTTGTTGGTCGTGTTATCCACCGACTCGAAGTAGTTCCAGGCCGCCAGGTTGCCCACCAGCGGTTTGGTGTCGATACCGCGTAGCTCTTCCTCACCGACCGAGAAGGCAATCACCGGCACATCGGTAGCCTTGATCCCCTGGTTAGCCAGCTCTTTGTAGAAGGGAACGTTGGAGTCACCGTTGATGGTGGAGATCACCGCAGTTTTGCCACCGGCGGAGAATTTCTTGATGTTGGCGACAATGGTTTGGTAGTCGCTGTAACCGAACGGCGTATAGACTTCTTCAATGTCTTTATCCTGGATCCCTTTCGAATGCAGGAAAGCGCGCAATATCTTGTTGGTGGTGCGCGGATACACGTAGTCGGTCCCCAACAGGAAGAAGCGTTTGGCCGCTCCGCCGTCTTCGCTCAGCAGATACTCCACCGCCGGGATTGCCTGCTGGTTAGGCGCGGCACCGGTGTAGAACACGTTCGGCGACATCTCTTCCCCTTCGTACTGCACCGGGTAAAACAGCAGGCCGTTCAGCTCTTCAAACACCGGCAGCACTGACTTGCGCGACACCGAAGTCCAGCAGCCAAATACCGCCGCCACCTTGTCCTGACTCAGCAGCTGGCGCGCCTTCTCGGCGAACAGCGGCCAGTTGGAGGCCGGATCCACCACCACCGGTTCGAGCTTTTTACCCAATACGCCACCTTTGGCGTTGATATCGTCGATGGTCATCAGCGCCACGTCTTTCAGCGGCGTTTCAGAAATCGCCATGGTGCCGGACAGCGAACTCAGGATGCCGACCTTGATGGTGTCGGCGGCCTGTACGCCCCAGGCCATACCCATGCCGACCACGGTGGCGGACAACGCAAAAGCTTTTATAAAGTGACGACGTTGCATAATTCAAACTCCTGATGTTGATGTTAGAAAACCCACCTTGTTAAGCAGAATTACCCCTATGAATTTCGAGTTGCCGCTAACCGCCCCACCGCTCGAAAGACGCCGGGTTATGGCTGACGAAGCCGGGCCTGATGCAGCATATGCAGAGTTATTTTTCTTACTTCAGCCTTGCTGACGGCAATATGGTGACTGAGCTGCGTTTGCGCCTCCTCGGTTCGGTGTTGCAAGATCGCCCGCAAAATGGCGGCGTGCTCGTTGTAGGTCGCCTCAACCCGGCTTTCCTGGGTGAAATCGAGCCGACGAATGATGCGAATTTTCTCGGTCAGATCGCGATGAATACGCGCCATTTCTCCATTCCCCGCTGCCTCGACCAGCGCCATATGAAACTGCTCGTCGTGCACGGAGACGGTTTTCCCCTCCTCCAGCCGCGGTTCGTCGATCCAAAAACGGGTGAGCGCCGCCAACTGCTCAGGCACCTCGCCCATTGATCGGGCGCACAGCCGTTTTACCGCTTCGCACTCCAACACGATGCGCAGGTCATACAGCTCCTCGAAGTAGGCAAAATCGAACGGGCGCACCTGCCAGCCGCTGCGAAAATGCACCTCTACGTAGCCCTCGCGCTCCAGCCAGAACAACGCCTGACGCACTGGCGTACGGCTGACGTCCATACGCACGGCAATTTCGTTTTCGCTGAAGCGATCGCCCGGCAGCAGGTGAAAATCAAAAATGTCGTCCTTGAGCTGCAGATAGATACGTTCCGCCAGCCCCTCCGGCCGTGCCTTGCTGCGGTTATTGGTGATTTGCATCGCATGCCTCTCTGTGGGGGCCACATACCACGCCCCGACGTGAATGATTGAGCGTCAGCTGGCGTGTTCCAGCCACAGCAGCGCATCGCCCGGCCCCACCGGCCGCCCCTGCTGGCAACTGATGCGCTTGACGATCCCGGCACGCGGCGCGGTGACCGCCAGTTCCATTTTCATTGCCTCGACCACGATCAACAGCTGACCGGCTTCCACCCTTTGCCCCGGCTCGACCAGGATCTTCCACACGCTGCCGTTCAGGTCGGCGCTGACCAGGTCGCCATCCACCTCTTCCTCATCCGTCGGCGGTGGCAACAATTGGGCCTCGGCCTCCTCCTCTTCCGCCTGCCAGCGCGTCACTTCGTGGCTGAATGCTTGTTGCTGGCGCTGCTGGAAGGCGCTGATGTCTTCCGCGTTGTCCGCCAGAAAACGGCGGTAATCGGCAAAATCGAATTCGCTGTCCTCAATGCGGATCTGCGCGCGCCCTTCGCGGAACGCCTCTCGCTGCTCATCCAGCTCCTGCTCGCTGACCGGGTAGAAACGCACCTGATCGAAGAAGTGCAGCAGCCAGGGCTCACCGGGGTTGAACTGCGGGTTTTTGAGAAATTTGTTCCAAATCGGTAACGTGCGTCCGACCAACTGATAGCCGCCCGGCGAATCCATGCCATAAATGCACATGTACATGCCGCCGATGCCGACCGTGCCTTCGGCGGTATGGGTGCGCGCCGGATTGTATTTGGAGCTGAGCAAACGGTGCCGCGGGTCGATCGGCACCGCACAGGGCGCGCCCAGGTAGACGTCGCCCAGCCCGAGGATCAGGTAACTGGCGTCGAAGATGATGTCGCGCACCTGCTCGCGGCTGCCGAGCCCGTTGATGCGCTGGATAAAATCGACGTTGTTCGGCAACCAGGGGGCCGACGGACGCACCGTCTGCTGGTAACGTTCCACCGCGCCCAGCGTGGCGGAATCTTCAAACGCCATCGGCAGATAAACCGTTCGCGTCGGCACTTTCAGTTGGCTGACATCACCCAGCGCCTGTTCGCGCGCCAACAAGCGCTGGAGTAAATCAGCCTGACCGAGAATGCGGCTGTCATAACGGATCTGCAGCGATCGCACGCCGGGTGCCAACTCCTCCACGCCGGGGATCGCATCCTGCTTGAGCGACTGCATCAGCAAATGGATGCGCAGCCGCAGCGCCAGATCGAGCACGTTGTCGCCGTACTCCAGCAAAATGTATCCATCCCCCGCCTGGCGGTAGACCACCGCTGGCCGACTGTCGGTGGCCGGTAACGCCGCCACTATGGTGGCGGAGGCGGTGGTGCCCGGCATCAGATCCGGGGGTGCCAGGGTGATGGCCTTCACCGCCGCCAGGGCTTCGATACTGCCGAGCTGCGCCTGCTCCAGCGACTGCGCCTGCTTGAAACCGATAGGATGAAAACGGATGCGATCGCCCGGTTTCACCTGACCGACCTTCCACAGCTCCGCCCTGGCGATGGTCACCGGGCAAACAAAACCGCCCAGGCTCGGTCCGTCGCGGGTAAGGATCACCGGGAAATCGCCGGTGAAGTTAATCGCACCGATGGCGTACTCGCAGTCGTGCACGTTGGACGGGTGCAGCCCCGCCTCGCCGCCGTCCTGCCGCGCCCACTCCGGTTTAGGCCCGGACAGGCGCACGCCCAACCGGTTGGAGTTGTAATGCACCTGCCATTCGGCTGCAAAGAAACGTTCGATGGATGCCGGGGTAAAGAAGTCGGGTGCGCCGTGCGGACCATACAGCACGCCGATATTCCACAGATTGCCGTACTGCGGGATCAGGCTTTCGTCCATTACCTGCGGGGCCGCAATCGGCGCCGGAGTAGTGGTGGCTGCCAAACCCGGTTGCGATACCGCCAGCATGTCCGCCACGCGCAGGGTGCGGCCGGCGTGGCCGCCAAACTGCCCCAGCGCAAAGGTCGAACGGCTGCCCAAATACACCGGCACGTCGAAGCCATTGCGCACCGCCAGATAGGTGCGGCAACCCCGCTGCGCCCGTCCTAATCGCAATACCTGGCCGGCGCTAACCGCTATCGGCTGCCAGTAGGCCAGGAGTTCGCCGTCCAGATCGGCCGGGCAGTCCGCGCCGGTCAGGGCAATGATGGCGTCGCAATGAAAGCGCAGGGTCGGCCCCTGCAGCGTAAACTCCAGCCCGGCGGCGCTGGGGTGGTTGCCGACAATGCGGTTGGCCAGCCGGAAAGCGAAGTCGTCCATCGGCCCGGACGGCGGTACGCCGATATCCCAATAGCCGAGGCGACCAGGGTAATCCTGCACGCTGCTGTAAGTCCCCGGCTGCAGCACTTCAATGCTGTGGGGTTGGAACCGGAAGCTGTCCAGCATGCGGGTCCAGACGCTGCCGCTCTGAAATGCCTCCGTTGCAATGACTTGTCGCAGGTAGTCCAGGTTAGTGGCAATCCCGTGCAGCCGGGTTGCATCCAGCGCGACACGCATTTTCTCCAGCGCCTGGCGACGGTCTTCGCCATGAACAATCAGCTTGGCGATCATCGGGTCATAAAATGCCGAAACTTCGCTGCCGGTGGCTACCCAACCGTCGACTCGCACGTCATCCGGAAAGTGCACTTCAGTCAGCACGCCGGGGCTGGGTTGGAAATGCTTCAGCGGATCTTCGGCATAAATACGGACTTCAATCGACGCCCCCTGCGGCGCTCGTTGCAACGCCGCCCAGTCCAGCACATCGCCCGCCGCCACCTGTAACATGCATTCGATCAGATCCAGCCCGGTGACACATTCGGTCACCGGATGCTCCACTTGCAGGCGAGTATTCACCTCAAGAAAATAAAACTCGTCACGTGCAGCGTCGTAGATAAATTCCACGGTGCCGGCGCTGCGGTAGTTGACCGAGGCCCCCAGCGCCACCGCCGCCTGATGCAGCGCCTGCCGGGTAGCGGCCGGCAGGTTCGGTGCCGGGGTTTCCTCCACCACTTTCTGGTTGCGGCGCTGTAATGAACAGTCGCGCTCGCCAAGCGCCACCACCCAGCCCTGACCGTCGCCAAATATTTGCACTTCCACGTGCCGGGCCTGATCGACAAAGCGCTCGATAAAGGCCCCAGAGTCGCGGAAGAACTGCTCGCCCAGGCGTTTTACGCTGTCATAAGCCTCACGCAGTGCGGCTTCATCGTCGCAGCGCGTCAGGCCAATGCCGCCACCACCGGCGGTGCTTTTCAACATCACCGGATAGCCAATCCGGCCAGCGGCGCTGACCGCCTCCTCGACGCTGTTCAGCAGGCCCGTACCCGGTGTCATCGGCACCTGCGCCACCGCTGCCAGCTCGCGAGCGCGGTGTTTCAGGCCAAACTCGCGGATTTGCGCCGCCGTCGGGCCGATAAAAGCGATGCCCGCCGCTTCACAGGCATCGGCAAACTCAGCGCTCTCGGAAAGGAAGCCATAACCCGGATAAATCGCCTGCGCGCCGGTTTGCGCCGCGGCCGCCAGGATCTTGTCGATGCACAGATAGCTGTCAGCGGCTTTGTCGCCGCCGAGCGGTATCGCCAGATTAGCCTCGGTCACGTGCGGCGCATTGCGATCGGCGTCGGAATAGACCGCTACGCTGGTGATGCCCAGACGTTTCAGGGTGCGGATCGCCCGGCAGGCAATTTCGCCGCGGTTGGCAATTAATACGGTAGTAAACATGATCAGGCCCCCTTCTGGCTGGCGATATAGTGGCGCCATCCGCCAAATTCAGTGATGTCCGTCGCGCCCTCTAGCGCCCAGGGTTCGCAGATAAAGCCTTTCACCCGCCGCCCGTCTGCCAGCAGCAAGGTGCCCATGCCCAGCGGCGCCGGGATCTCGGCCACGAATTCGCCAAAATGCGCCAACGGGATATCCCATAGCTCGACGCTGATGGCGGCACCCTGAGCGGCTTTGACCAACCCCGGCTTTGGCGGTTGGCTATTGGCGAGGGCGTACAGGCGATAGCACGGCGCGGTGGTGGTTTGCTCTACGCGGGTTGCCCCGCGTTGCACGAGCTGGAAATTCAGCGGCATATCGCTGAGGTGCGCACCGACCACGGCTACCCGCACGTGCTGGCTGGATGGCGTCAAGCATTGAGGAGCAGGTAACCGGCGACCCGTTGCGCCAAGCGGCAGATCCTGAGCCTGCTGCCAGCGCAGGCCGAACGCCGCCAACGCACGATCGTGCCAGGCGGGGGCAATCAGGGTGATACCGGCAGGCAATCCGTCGTCACGCATCGGCGCGGGCAGCGCCAGTGCACTCAGATCGGCCAGGTTGGTGAAATTGGTGTAGGTGCCGAACTGCGAGTTAAACAACACCGGCTCTTGCTCCATTTCCGCCAGGGTGCGGATCGTCGGCGAGGTCGGCACCACCAGCGCATCAAAGGGAGCCAGTCGCTGCTCAATCTGCCGCGTCAGTTCGGCACGCAGATATTCCGCCTTGTAAGCATCGCAGGCGCTGTACTTCAGGCCGTTATTGACGATGCCGCGCACCACCGGGTTGATGGCCTGCGGGTTGGCGCTCAGCATCGCTTCGACCGCCACTGTGCGCTCCGCCACCCAGGGGCCGTAGTAGAGCTGCTCCGCCAGCACGCGAAACGGCGTAAAATCGAGGGTTTCCAGCGTCACGCCGCCGCTTTTCAACTGCGTCAGCGCCCGCTGAAATGCCCGCTCGGCCTGCACATCGCCGAAAAATTCGAGTTGCGCAGGCACCGCGAAACGCGGTGACGCAGGTAAATCCGCCGGGGCGGTACGGGGGTTAATGCGGGAATAGGCATCGGCTGGGTCATAGCCGCCGGCCAATTCGGCCACCAGCGCCGCGTCCGCCACCGTGAGGGCAAACACAGATACGGTGTCATTCAATCGGCAAGCGGGCACCACGCCACGGTTCGACAGCCCGCCTTTGGTCGGTTTCAGGCCGACAATATTGTTGAATCCGGCCGGCACGCGGCCCGACCCTGCGGTGTCGGTGCCCAGAGAAAACGGCGTCAGGCCGCGCGCCACTACCGACGCCGACCCGGAGCTGGAACCGCCGCTGACGTAGCGGCTATCGAAACTGTTGACCACCGCGCCGTGTGGCGAACGGGTGCCCACCAGCCCGGTCGCGAACTGATCGAGATTGGTTTTACCGATCACGATGGCACCGGCAGCGCACAAATTGGCGACCACGGTGGCGTCCGACGCCGCCAGATAAGCGAACTCCGGGCAGGCCGCGCTGGTCGGCCAGCCGCCGACGTCGATGTTGTCTTTTACCGCAAAGGGTACGCCAAACAGCGGAAGCTGGCTGATATCGCCGGCGATCGCTTCAAGCCGCTGCGCCAATCTTTGGTACTGCACTTCACGCTGTGCGGCGCTGGCAAGATACAGCCAGGCGTTGTCATCCGCCGGCAGCTCGGCGGCCAGTGCAGTCAGGGTAGCGCGCACGCAGGCAATGCGCTCGTCGGCCGGGCGGGTGTGATAGTGGTGTTGCCATTCGCTGAGGGTGAAACCGCGTAGCTTATTATCAGGCTGGGTCATCGGCTGAATTCCATCTAGTACACAAGATGGGATTCAATAGAGCAACCGACGTGCCAATTTTTAATCGTCTGATTTCAATAAATTATAATTAAAACTTATGGAAATAAAATCATCATCCTGCACCAGCGCGGCACAATCGGCGAGCAAAAAAGGTGCAGCCCACTTTGATGAATGAATTAGCGTCGAGAACAGGCTTGATGACGGGGGTTAACCCGTCACTGCCATATCGCCTCGCGAACTTTAATCGCTCGGGGTAACAGCCCCAAAGCGTAAAAGCGATCGGCTATCGCCTGCTGCTGTCGAATGATGTTTAAATCCATGCGGCGTGTCTGATGGCTACGACGAGCCAGAGCGTGGGTGAGCGAGGAGATACCTTGCCCCAATTCGGTCGACAATAGCGTTGCCGCTTCGTCGCGATGGGCGTCAATATAGCGCCCGGTTTGTTCCAACGCCGCCATCAGTCCGTGCAGTAAATCGGAAGAGTGGCCGGCGAAATCGCGATGAGCAAGATAGAACTGATGGTTGCTGACCCGCCCTACGCCGTTGGCGATGACCCTGAACTGCCCGCTTTGTTCGGCATCGCTCAGCAAGGGATCCCACATCATCCAGGCATCTACCGCATGATGATCGCTGGGGGTCAGCGGGTATTTCGGCGGCGCATACACCACCCGTACGTCTTCCAGCGTCAATCCGGCTTCATCAAGGATCTGCAACAGCAGATAATGCACATTGGAGCCTTTATTGACCGCAATCCGCTTTCCGCGCAGGTCGGCAAGCGTGCGGATCGGGCTGTCGTCGGTGACCAGCAACGCCACGCTTTGCGGTGCTGCCGGTTCCCAGGCAACGTACAGCAATGGACTGTTGCCGGCCTGAGCAAATAAAGGAGGCACCTCGCCGGTGGTGCCAAAATCGATCTCTCGGTTAGTCAGGGCATGCAGTAATTGAGGACCGGCAGGAAACTCGCTCCACAATACGCTCACCCCACTGTCGGCCAGGCGCGCCTCCAGCGACTGACGGGCCTTGAGTATTCCCAGGTTGCCAAACTTCTGGTAACCAATACGCAGTTCGCGTTCGCGACCGCCGGTCTCCCGCTCAGATTTTAACGCCGTGCCGCCGGTGCTTCTCCTGGCTTTGATTAAGCCAAGATGCCCCAGATGGGTACGCAGCGTATTGCGGCTGATCCCCAACAGCGCCGCGGCCTGCAACTGGTTACCCTGGCTCAGTTCAAAAGCATTGCGCACCAGCGAGTCGATCACCCGCTGGTAGATCGTGCCATCGTTACCCGCCAACTGCTGGCGCAGGAAACTGTCCAGCGAATCATCCCCCGCAGGCGGCAAGCCGGATATTCCAGCGCTTAGCCTCAACTGCTGCGGCGTAATCAATGGCGCTTTGCTGAGCAGCACTGCATTATGCAGGGTGTTTTCCAGCTCGCGGATATTCCCCGGCCACGGGTAATCCATCAGCGTGGCCAGCGCCTCTGCGCTGAGACGCAGCTGAGGGCGCCCCAACCGCCGCGCGTACAGCGTCAGGAAATGCTCAGCCAACAGTGGAATATCCTGCCGCCGCTGGCGCAAAGGAGGCAGAGTCACGGCGGCCACGTTAAGCCGGTAGTAAAGATCTTCACGAAAGCGACGTTCGTGGATGGCATTAGCCAGGTCAACATGGGTGGCGGCCACAACGCGGACGTTCACTTTTACCGGCCGGTGGGAACCCACCCGGGTCACTTCCCGTTCTTGCAATACGCGCAGCAGCTTTACCTGTAGCGGCAGGCTTAACTCACCGATTTCATCCAGCAGCAAGGTGCCCCCTTCTGCCGCCTCGAACCACCCCTGGTGGCGATCCACCGCCCCGGTGAAGGCACCTTTCTCGTGTCCAAACAGTTCCGATTCGGCAAGGCTCTCCGTCAGCGCCCCACAGTTCACCGCCAGAAAGGGACGATCGCGCCTTAGGCTGTGATGGTGCAGATAACGAGCCACCACCTCCTTACCCGTGCCGGTTTCGCCCACGATAAGCACGGTGGCGTCCGTCGGGGCCAGCCGATCCAGAACGTTCTGGAAGGCAAGAGAAGCGGGATCAATTAACCGGGGGCCGGAGCTTTGCATCGTCGATACCTTTAAGAGAGCAGTACAGAAACAATACCGACAGGGGGCGGACAAGACGAGAGGCTCAACCACCGCCTTGCTGCAAATGCAACAGCCCGCCATCAGTCACTGCTGCATTTGCAGCAAAACCGCCCACGGCAAAAATCGCTAACTCATTAATAAATAAAAACAAAAAAACCTCATCATTTTGGCATGCTTTCTGCTTGGTTGTTTATAACCAAGCATGGAAATTCTATTGAATAAATTAAGATATCGTTATATAGGAAATGGATAATGAGCGAACAGCAGGCGCACAACATCAACGTATTCTGGTTCTTACCGACCCACGGCGACGGGCGCTATCTAGGCACGACCGAGGGCGGAAGAGCGGTAGATCTGCCTTATTTGCAACAGGTTGCGCTGGCGGCGGACAACCTTGGCTATTACGGCGTGCTGATCCCAACCGGCAAAAGCTGTGAGGACTCCTGGCTGGTCGCTGCCGCACTCGCCCCCCTCACCAAGCGTCTTCGCTATCTGGTCGCCGTGCGCCCTGGATTGCAGCCCCCGAGCCTTGCCGCGCGGATGGCCGCCACGTTGGATCGCCTTTCGGAGGGCCGCCTGTTAATCAACGTGGTTACCGGTGGCGATCCCGTCGAGAACAAAGGCGATGGGATCTTCCTCAGTCACGCCGAGCGCTATCGGGTCACGCGCGAATTTCTGGAGGTCTATTCCCGCCTGCTGAAAGGCGAAAAGGTCGATTTTCAGGGCGAATACTTGCGGGTGGAAGGCGCTGAAGTGCTGTTTCCGCCGGTGCAGGAAAACGGGCCGCCGCTATTTTTTGGCGGCTCGTCAGAGGAAGCGCTGGAGGTGGCGGCGAGCCAGATCGACACCTATCTCACCTGGGGCGAACCGGTTGAGCAGGTGGCGGAGAAAATTGCCGTGGTGCGTCAGCGCGCACAGGAGCGCGGACGCACGCTGGACTACGGCATTCGCCTGCACGTCATTGTTCGGGAAACGGAAGAGCAAGCCTGGGCTGCCGCCGACAAACTGATTGCCCATTTGGATGATGACACCATCGCCGCCGCACAGAAAATTTTCTCGCGTATGGACTCGACCGGACAGGCCCGCATGAGCGCACTGCACGGCGGCTCGAAGGACAGCTTGCGCATCGCCCCAAACTTATGGGCAGGCGTGGGGCTGGTGCGCGGCGGCGCAGGTACCGCGCTGGTCGGCAATCCACAACAGGTTGCCGACCGCATCCGTGAATATCAGGCATTGGGGATCACTAATTTTATTTTCTCGGGTTATCCGCATCTGGAAGAGGCTCACCGGTTTGCCGAACTGGTGATGCCGCTGTTGCCACTGGCGGGCAACGTCGAAAAACGCCAGCGCACGGTCAACACCGGGCCATTTGGAGAAACCATCGGTGGCGATCGTCGTCCGGTGAAAAAGTGAAACTGAGGAGAAAACCATGAGCAATGAACCGATCAAGTTCGCCTACTGGGTCCCTAACGTCTCGGGTGGCCTGGTGATCAGCCAAATCCCTCAGCGTACCAGCTGGGATGCAAACTATAACCGCAAGCTGGCGCAAATTGCCGAGCGCGCCGGGTTTGACTATGCCCTGACGCAGATCCGCTTTACCGCCGGCTATGGCGCAGATAATCAACATGAGTCGGTGACATTTTCACAGGACCTGCTGGGAGCGACGGAGAAGCTCAAGGTCATCGCCGCCCTGTTGCCGGGCCCATGGAACCCAACGCTCGCCGCCAAACAGATTGCCACCATCAGCCATCTGTCCAACGCGCGTATTGCGGTCAATATCGTCAGCGGCTGGTTCCGGGGCGAATTCAAGGCCATCGGCGAACCCTGGCTCGATCACGAGGAGCGCTACCTGCGTTCGGAAGAGTTCATTCGCTGCCTGCAGGGCATCTGGCAGCAGGACAGTTTCACTTTTGCCGGTGATTTTTATCGCTTCCGCGACTATTCGCTGAAACCGAAACCGCTGGATCCGCAACCGGAGATTTTCCAGGGCGGCAGTTCAAGAGCCGCACGGGATATGGCCGCGCGCGTGTCCGACTGGTACTTCACCAACGGCAACACCCCGGAAGGCATTCGTCAGCAGGTTGAAGATATCCAGCTAAAAGCCGCTGAAAACCAACACAGGGTCAGGATCGGCGTCAATGGCTTCGTCATTGCCCGCCAAACGGAGCAGGAAGCGCAAAGCGTACTGCGTGATATTCTGGATCATGCGAATCCGGATGCGGTGAAAGGGTTCCAGTCTGAGGTGAAAAATGCCGGTAGCGCCTCCCCTGAAGGGGAAGGTAACTGGGCGAAATCGACGCTGGAGGATTTGGTGCAATATAACGATGGCTTCAAAACAAACCTGATTGGCACCCCGCAGCAGATAGCGGAGCGGATCATCGAACTCAAGCAGGCCGGCGTGGACCTGATGCTGCTGGGCTTCCTGCATTTTCAGGAAGAGGTGGAGTTCTTTGGTCGCGAAGTGATCCCGCGGGTTCGCGAGCTGGAACGCCAGCAGCAACCGGTGTTAAGTCATGGCTGATCGGCAGATTGTCATCATTGGCGGTGGCTTTAGCGGTACCGCGCTGGCTATTCATCTGGCGCGGTTGGGCAGCGCCGGCCTGAAGGTGATCGTGATCGAGCCTCGCGCCCAGTTGGCTCAGGGCGTGGCTTATAGCACGGTCGACCCGGCGCATCGCATTAACGTCCCTGCCGCCCGTATGCAGCTTTCCGCCGCAGAAGAAGGCGATTTCGATCGCTGGCTGAGGGCGGAGGGAGGCCTCAAACAGGATGACAAAGCGCTCTGGACGGATGGCAGCCTTTATCCGCAACGGGGACGGTTCGCCGCCTATATCCTCGATAAGCTGGCCGCCGCGCTGGAAACATCGCCGGTACAGGTCATTCATGTTCAGGATTATGCCGTGGCGCTGAAAAATGCAGAGGTGCTGACGGCCTCCGGGGATAAATATCACGCGGATCAGGTGGTGCTGGCCATCAGCCACCCTCCCCCTGCCGTACCAAGACAACTACAGCAGGTGCTGCAAGACCATCCTGGCCTGATCGCCAACCCATGGCAGACAGATGCCTTGAGCGGGGTGGAGAAGAGTGCGCGGGTGGCTATCATCGGTTCCGGGTTAACCATGTCCGACGTGGTGGCCTCGCTTTACCGTCAGGGGCACCGTGGGCCGATCCTGGCATTCTCGCGCCGCGGCCAGCTTCCCCGGCCAAATCTGACCGGTGAGTCCCCGCCCCGCCCGCTTGACTATCGGCGTCCACAGGCGGAAAGCGCCCGTGCCTGGCTGCGACGGGTTCGACAGGAGGTGGCGCAGGCTGCCCTGGAAGGCCTGCCCTGGCAAGGAGTACTGGATGACATCCGGCTGAACGGACAGCAGATTTGGCAACGGCTTTCGCTGAAAGAACAGCAACGCTTTCTGCGCCATCTGCGCCCATGGTGGGACGTGCACCGTTATCGCATCGCACCGCAGGTCAGCGAGGTGTTGTCCCTATTACAGCAGAATGGGCGTCTTAAGGTCCTGGCCGCCAGCCTTAAGCAGGTTGCGACAGACAAAGAAACGATCATTCTGACGCTGAAGGCCCGTGGTCAAGCCGCCACGGAAACCCTGCGGGTGGATAAACTGATCGTCACTACCGGCCCAGCGCACGGTGCGTTGCTCAAGAGCGATGCGCTGTTGAAGCAGCTCGCAGCGGAAGGGGCTATCCAGCCCGATCCGCTGGCGCTGGGAATTTGGGTTGATGCTCACTCGCGAACGATTAATCGCCAGGGGAAAAGTAACGATGGTCTCTACGTGGCAGGCCCCGCCGCCCGCGGACGCTTCGGTGAACTGATGGGATTGCCGCAGGTGGCGCAACACGCAGAATCGCTGGCGCAGCAATTGCTCTGTGGTTCGCCAATCAGCCCTGCGGGCTGAAGCCTTTGGCAAAGTGCTCTGTTGTTTAATGGTAGGGGCGCTGCATGCTGCGCCCAATAGCATAATCAATGAATTAAATCGGGTCGAACATGTTCGACCCCTACCGGTTTAGCCTTTTCGAGCGTTTGTCAGCAGTCTGAGCCCTGTTTGGGTTTGGCTGCACCGCCATTAAAATAGAATCATGATTAATAATCACCAGAAAAAATAAAGACGCTCCGTTACAAACCTTAAGTTATTCCGCCGCGAGGAATTGCTTTCACTTTACTGCAGGGCTTTGGATAATAGATCTCAGGCCAGATCATGTTATCTGTATGTTTCAACTAAAAACGAAAAGTTAAAAACAAAGATAATATAGCCCTTAGAAACCGCCCCCAATTAATCACTAAAGTTTTACCGTAATCTGCCGAAAACAAACAGCACTTCTCGCGGCAAAAGCGTGTTATTTGCCGCACTGGCACCTCACTGAAATCTCAGGTTGTACTATGTTTGAACGATTAAAAATCTCCCACGGGCTAATGGGGATTTTAACCCTATTCTGTATTATTCAGATATTCTCCGGCGCGTGGAGCATTCTGGACGCTTCAGGTACCAATACCCGCCTTACACAAATCTCCTCCGGCTTTAATCAAATCATGGCAATGGATAATGCCTACGCTTCCGTTACCGAGATCCGTGAAGAAGTGCTTAAAGATGCTCTGATGCTCAGCACGCAGCCACAAAGCAACGAGGCGAAAAAATCCCTTGGCGAACTTCGCCAACGCCTGGTGGACGTTGATAAGCTGATGGAGAAATTTTATCAACTGTCGCTTGCTGACCAGGATGAGCAAGCGCGTACCAACAACGTCAAAACTCTGTATGAAAAAGCGCGTGGCGATCTGCTTAAATTGATTGTCAGCCTGGAAGATGGCGATATCCCCCGTTTCCAGTCAATTATGCACAATAGCTCAGCAACGCATTTCATGTCTGCGCTCGACGATACTTCTGCCTACGTTGCCAACGATATTATTACGCCTGCGGCCGCTGCGGCCCAGGCCAGCTATCGCCAAATGGTGCCTTTATCGCTGACGTTTATTTTTATCTTTATCTTGCTGACTGGCGCGGTATTGGTCTGGATCAGAAAACATGTGATAAACAAAATAAATCAGATTATCGACCATCAAGCAGAAATAGCGCACGGAAATTTAGCGATTGAAATTAATGCCAATGGGAATAATGAAATTGGCAAGCTGATGCAAGGTCTTTGCAATATGCGCGATGAGCTGGCTAATACCGTCAGCGCCGTCCGTGCAGGCACGCAAAACATTTATACCGGCGTGCAGGAAATTGCCGCGGGTAACAACGACCTCTCAAGCCGCACGGAAGAACAGGCAAGCTCGCTGGAAGAAACGGCGGCCAGCATGGAGCAACTGTCGGCTACGGTGAAAAACAACGCAGAGAGCGCCGGTGCAGCTACCTCGTTAGTGAAAAGCGCTTCGCAAAGTGCCATCAACGGCGGTGAGATTACGCGTAAAATGGTCGTCACCATGAGCGATATCGCCGACAGCTCACGTAAAATTGGTGATATCACCAGCGTCATCGACGGTATCGCCTTCCAGACCAATATTTTGGCCCTGAATGCGGCGGTGGAAGCCGCGCGTGCGGGTGAACAAGGCCGTGGATTTGCCGTGGTCGCCGGTGAGGTTCGCAACCTTGCACAGCGCAGCGCTCAGGCTGCAAAAGAGATTAAAACGCTGATTGATACGTCGGTGCTGCGCGTCAGTCAGGGCAACGATCTGGTGGAGAACGTTAACGGCGCCATGACGGAGATTGTTACCGCCATCGGTCAGGTGACAGAAACCATGCAGGAGATCTCAAGCGCTTCAGAAGAGCAAAGCCGTGGCATCGCTCAGATTGCGCAGGCGGTTAACGAAATGGATAAGGTGACCCAGCAAAACGCCGCGCTGGTTGAACAATCGGCCTCTGCCGCCAGTGCGCTGGAAGATCAGGCCAATCACCTGAACCAAACCGTCGCCGTTTTCAAACTCTCCACGTCCGCGCCAGCCGCGATTAATGTCCGGCCGCAGGTGATTACCGCACCGAAAGGACCAACGGTTGCCGATGATGACGCTGAGAATTGGAGTCGTTTTTAAGGGCTGAATAAAAGCCAGGCTTGATATTGGTTTAGATCGCAGAAATAACAACGCCAACAGGATGTTGGCGTTGAGAAGCGGGTTTCATCAATGGTGGCGTAATTTATGCGCCGCGCAGGCGTTGCGCCAACCCTTTGAGGAAATAACGCAGCATCTGATCGCCGCACGGACGGAAGTTTTTGGTGCCTTCTTTGCGGAACAGCGCACTCAGCTCCGGCTTGGAAATGCGGAAATCAACGGCGGTGAAAATCTGATGCATGTCGGTATCTTTCAACTCGAACGCCACGCGCAGCTTTTTCAACACCAGGTTGTTAGTGATCGGCAGTTCCACTTCCGGCGCCGGGAACTTGTCGTCCTTGCCGCGCTTGAAAAACACCAGACCGTTCAGGAAGTGAGCCATCACTTCGTCCGGGCACTTCTCGAAACCTGGCTCACCTTCTTTGATGACGTAAGTGCCCATCGCCGAGACCGCAACGTCAAAATTATCCAGTTTGATAATCTCGACCATTTTCGCGTCGTTAATACCCAGCATGTAGCGCACGCTGCGCAGCACGTCATTGTTGATCATAGAATTGCCTTTAGCTTGTAAACCGGAAGGCGTGCTCGCGTTGTTAAATGAAATGAGTGCCGCACGCCTTGAATATGTGCGGCAGTATAAGGATCAGTGCGGGGTTTCTCAATCGATTTGGCCTTTGGGCTCTTAAACTAAAATGGCGCCGGGCAATCAACCCGGCGCCATTAACCAGCTTGCTACAGGTTATTCAGCCATCCGCTCCAACCCCACCGACGTGAGGCAATAGCTCTGCTGCTTGCCCTTTTCAGCCAGACGGACATGCTGCATCTCGTTGGTGATAATCAGACGGTTATCCGGTTCCTCATGCCGCAGTTGAATCACCTCGCCGCCGTAGCCTGAAATGGGCAACACCACCGAACGAGCCTGTTGCTCCTGGCTACCCACTACCTCATCGCTATACAGTACGTTTCCTTCCGCATCCGTGTAGCTAACGGCCGCATAAACATCCGTGAAGTAATGATGTGCAATCCCTGCCTCAATCGACAGGGTGCAAGTTTTCTTCACCAAATCGACCGTACCGGTCAGGAACTGACGATCGCCAATGCCTTTGCCGGCAAGGGTAAAGGCATTGCCCAAGAGGTCTCCCGGCCGGGTATTGTGAGCCGGAATGCAGTCCTGATAGCTTGCCGATAACTGTTCGCGCTGTGGGCTATCGAAGGTATTGATCGCCAGATAGATATCGTCTTTAAACTCACTGAACGGCGCTAAATACGCCTGACGGTAGCCGCGCAAACGCTGAACGGCTGACTCAAGCCGGACCAACAAAGCCGCCTCAGGACTGCCTGACAGCGCTTCGTTTTTCAACCCGGCCCGGGTGATCGACAACAGATTGGTTTTATTCTTTACATCAATGATATCTGGAGAGGCCGGGGTCACCCGTACGCGTCCCGGTTCCACATGATAGATTTCAATTTTGTCGCCAACGGCAAGAGGCAACTCGTCATGGCTCAGGCTTGCGGCGGTACCCTGGATATCCTTGCTGAAGAGCACCGCATTTTGTGCATTGCGCAGGGTGATTTTGGCATAGGTCTCACCGGGGAAATAAGAGTGCGGCTCCTTGCTGGTAACGTCAATCACCACTTTGCCCCTGCCATGATCGGCCACAACCGTGGCGAAAACGGCATCGCTCAGCCCCAACAGGTTAATTTCCTGCGAGACGATCGGCGACGCGGCTTTTTTAACGAAGCCGAGCTTCAGCGCGTTATCACCCTGTTTCAGCACCAGGTACCCCTGGGCCAACTGATACTTGCGGTCTTTACCGGTAGGCAGCCGCAGGGTATAAACGCCAATCGGCAGATCTTTCAACACCATTGTTGGGCTGCTAATCCGCACTGTGCGAACGTATCGGGCTCCTTCCAGCAGGATCAGATCTTCGCCGTAAATCTGGGCGAAATCGTCAATGTCAAAGCTCAGGGTAACGCTGCCTTTCAGGCCGGTGGCCTTCAACTGGGCTGAATCCACCAGACGCAGGGTAGAGTCCAGCTTCAACTGTGTTTTCACCGTTTCAAGATCCTGCGCCGCAACCAATTGATAGAGAGGATAAACCGCTTTCGCATGGCTAAAGGCATGACGCTTCTGCTGGTCTGGCGTGACGTAGCCGCCAACCAGTTGGATAAATGGCGTAACGTCAACTTGCCCGCCGGAGACCGCAAAACTTTCGCTCAGCATATCCAGCAGCGCATGTTCGGAAGGAACAAAGCCCGGGGTATTGCAACTTTTACGGTATTGCTGGTTGAAGTGGGTGAAGGCATTTTTTCCCGCCTTATCCACCATCAGAACGGCAAAATAGAGTTTGGAACGCAGGTCCCATTGGTTAAGCGGAGTGGCTTTGGCGATAAAATCGACAATGACCTTCTCCACGCCGGCCATATCGCCATGCGCATACAACCAGCCTTCTTGATATTTGCGCGCCCCCAGCATCACATCCTGATAACAGGCAGCATAGATATTGTTCCACATCTCACCGGTAGCGAAGTATTTATCGCCCATAAAATGGCCCTGATACCCATGGGCAATTTCATGCAGGCTTCCCCAGTTATTGTCTTTCGGGGTCAGCCAGAAACTGCTGACAGAATTACTGGTTTCCGCTGTCCAACGGCCACCGTAATAAGCCGCTCCGGCGCCATTTTTGTCGGCCTTAATAAAGTAGCGGTTTTTAATATTAAGATCCGAAGCATGCTCAGCCTCGAATGACACCCCCGCCAGCGCATTATAGAAAGTGAAAATGCGATCGTAATAGGCGATCAGACCGTCGATATTTTTAGCTTCGCCCAGCGCCTTCAGCTCTTTTTTGCTGATTTTTGGCACCAGCAGCGCCGCGTAGTCGGACTCGACAAATGCAAATTCCGCATCCTGGTTATCCCAGCGGGCGAAGAACGCCGTTTCGTTTTCGCCTTTACGGTAGACCGGCAAGATTTTCGACGTGTCCGGGTACTCAACCTCCACGACGGGCGCCCCAGCCACATAAGGCGTGTCGATAAACGGCACGGATACGGCCTTCACGCTGGCCTCAACCCAACTGCTGCCGATAGTGAATTCGGCCTCGGTTTTGCTGTCGTCGTTCAGCAAGCGCAGCTTCAGCTTGCCGCTAAAGGCCGCATTGGTCTGGCGAACTCGCACCACTTGGCCGGCGGCGAGAATAATCCCCAGATGTTGACGATCGTGGTCGATCCCTTTGCTCATGCCCGCCGCATCTAACCAAACGGGTCGCGTCAAAGTATAAAGTGATTTTGATTTAGTGATAGTTGGCATCCTGCATTCCTCAAGGTTATTTTGTCCTCTAACAGACCTGGATAAAATAATTAAGAATGCGCTTATGCACTAACTGATAGCGATTACTGAAGTACCACACAACACATCGAGCAGCGAGGGGGGAAAACACCATCAAAATAAAAAGGCGCAACGGTGACATTGCGCCTTAATCATAATTACCTGGCTATTTATATGCTGCGTTAATCCTGTCAGGGGATAACGCAGCATCAGAAGCCGAATATGCCCAACCGCCTGTGGAACAGCGTCGGTTATTAATCGATTTGGCTTTTCTGCTGATACAACGGAATGTCTTCGCCGATAATGTATTTATTGCGCAGAATCGACGACACCTTATCCATGATCATCACCACAACCACCAGGATCAGGGTGATAAACATCACGACGTCCCAATTCCACAGCCGCATGTTTTCCGCATACACCAACCCTATGCCGCCGGCCCCCACAAAGCCCAGCACCGCCGCCGAGCGGGTGTTGGATTCAATCTGGTAGAGGCTTAACGCCAGAAAGGTCGGGAAGGACTGGGTGAAGATGCCGTAGCGGTGCTTTTGCAGACCGTTGGCCCCCACGGCCGTCAGGCCACGGCTCGGGGATTTATCGACCGCCTCGTGCCCTTCCGCATACAGTTTGCCCAGCAGCCCAACGTCCTGCATCACGATCGCCAGCACCCCGGCCAGCGGCCCCATGCCAACCGCGCGGACAAAAATAAGCCCCCAGATCGCCATATCGATGCCGCGAAAAATATCTAAAAACCGCCGTACCACCACCGATATGGGCCGCAACAGCGGCGTTGACATCACGTTGCGCGCAGCGAAAAACGACAGCGGCAAGGCGATCAACGAAGCGGTAATGGTCCCGGCAAACACGATGCCGATGGTGATGAAAATCTGCTGGAAATAGTACATGAACGGCCAGTTGACGAAATCATGCCAGACGAACATGCGCATAAAATAGCGGCCAAGCTGATGGCACCCGTTAACGAACTGCGGCCAGGAGATGCCGAAAAACTGGAAGAAGAACAGGTAATACAGCGCGATCGCTACCGCGATAATGCCGACGGTGCGCAGGTAGCGGCGCTGCTGCGAGAATATCTCCGGATGCTGCTGCTTGAGCGCCTGCAGCCCTTCCGCCGTGAGCGTTGGTCCCGTGATCATTTTTTCCCCTCCACGACCCGTTTACGCAGTTCGCCTGAGGCATAATCCAGCAGCGAAACCACCAGAATAATCAGCAGCAGCGTCATGCTGACCTGGTCATAGCGATCGAGTTTGATATTGGTCATCAGCTCCTGGCCGATACCGCCCGCCCCCACCAGCCCCAAAATGGTCGACTGACGGAAGTTGATTTCCAGGCGCATAAAGCTGTACGACAAGAAGACCGGTTTTACCTGAGGCCACAGGCCAAACCGCATGCGCTGCAGCGGCGTTGCGCCACAGGCCGCCAACCCACGTACCGGCTTGTTGGACGAGGTTTCGATCGATTCATAGAACAGCTTGGTCAGGCTGCCGATGGTGTGCAGCGCCAGGGCTAAAAAGCCCGGAATGGCACCGATGCCAAACGCCATCACGAACATGACCGCCCAAGCCAGCTCCGGCATGGTGCGCAAAAACGCCACCAGCGTCCGGATTGCCAACCGCAACGACGCCGGGCTGTGGGTATTGTTGGCCGCCAGGAATGCCAGCGCCCCCGCCACCAGCACCGAAAGAATGGTCGCCGCCAGCGCCAGCTGCAGCGTTTCCCAAATCAACGGCAGTTGGATATTCAACCGATAACCCCAGTAGGCCAAAGAGCCTTCGGTTCGGCCATCGGCGAACAGCAGATTCCAATGCAGGGTGGGGATGGTTTCCGCCAGATAATCAAAGAAGTGAGGAATGGAGACCCACACGGTGTGCAGGTTAAACTCGGCAATGTTGCCGGCGCCCAGGTAGAGCGCCACCAGACCGAGCGACCAAAACAGCGTCTCGCGCTTTTGCTTGCTGCGGATCTGTTGGTAGTAGTGCGCAAAATCTGTATTCAAAATAGGTTTCCGACGAGAGGAATTCAGCGGGGCTCGGCCAGGCCGAGCCCCGTCAGCATTAACGGTCGCCTTTGGTCAGCTCACGTTTCATATCGATGATGTTCTGGTATTCCGCCAGAGTGGTGTCACCGATGTGCTGTTTACCGCCCATGGCCTTGATGAAGCACTGGTGATCGTCCTTATCCAGCTTCTTGATGGCCGTCACGACCTTGGCTTTGAAATCAGCCGGCAGCGAGTTGCTCACCAGGATTGGGCCATTCGGGATCAGCGGCGACTGCCAGATAATGCGCAGCTGTTTCATCAGATCAGGATGGTCCATGCGGATCATGCGGTTGAACGCGCCGCTGGTATAGCCGGTGTTGTAGTCGCCGATCATCGACGCCCAGGTCACCGCGCCTTCGAACTGACCGTTCAGCACGCCAAGGATGTCCTGCTCATGGCCACCGGAGAAGGTCACGCTGGAGAAGGCGTTGTTGTATTTGTTGTCTACCGTGCCGCCGAACAGTTTCTTGAATTCCTGGTTCGGGATCAGGAAACCGGAAGTGGAATCCGGATCGGCGAAGCCGATGGCCTTGCCCTTCAGATCTTCCAGCTTTTTATACGGGCTGCCGGCTTTGACCACCACCACGGAGTGATAACCGCGAGATTGGTCAACGTCGTCAATCGCGATGCCGACGATATCTACCGCTTTCGGATCCTTGATATAGACCGAGGCAAACGACGATGGCGACATGCTCAACACCAGATCGATTTTGCCGCCCAGCAGGCCCTGGATCACGCCAGAATAGTCAGACGAGTTGCGCAGCTTGGTGTCCACGTTCAGTTCCTTGTCCAGGAACTGCTTCACGCACTGGTTGTCGCCGATTTGCTGGGTGGCGTTTTGTCCGCCGAGAATGCCCAGGTTCAGTTCTTTAGGTGCATCCGCTGCGGCAGCATTAAATACCATCATCGCGCCGGCCATCACTGTGGTCAGACTCAATACTTTTTTCATTACAATGCCTTGTGTGTGTAAAGGTAAAAGTGAAGATAAAGGTTCTGGTGGTTAATGGATCTGATTGGCTTCCTCGCCGTACAGCTGGTGCAGTATCCGTTCGTTCAATTGCGAAGGGTGTCCGTCAAACACGATCTTGCCCTGTGCAATGCCGATCACCCGGGTGCAATACTCTTTTACCAACTCGACCGAGTGCAGGTTCACCATCACTGCGATGTCGTTTTCGCTGACTTTTTGCAGCGCATCCATGATGCGACGGGTATTTTTCGGATCGAGCGACGCCACCGGCTCATCGGCCAGCAGGATTTTGGGGTTTTGCATCAGCGCCCGGCAGATCGCCACTCGCTGCATCTGACCGCCCGACAGGTTTTCGGCGCGCTGCAGGGCATGCGGCAGCATATTGAGCCATTGCAACAGCTCGATAGCACGGGCGCGGTCGGTATCGTCAAACAGTTTGAAGAAGGATTTCAGGGTAGAGGTGTGGCTCAGTCGCCCCAACAGCACGTTGGTCATCACGTCCAGCCGTGGTACCAGGCAGAAGTCCTGGAAGATCATGCCGCAGCGGGCACGCCATTGCCGCATCTGACGAGGGGAAAGCTGCGCGATATCCTGAGCTACGCCGTCATCCTCAAAGTGCAGCATCTCGCCACAGCTCGAAGGAATGGTGCCGTTCAGGGTATGCAGCAAGGTGGATTTGCCGGCGCCGGAACGCCCGATCACCGCCACGAATTCACCGACGTGCAGGTCGAAGTTGATGTCATCCAGCACGCGATGCTGAGATTTATACGCTTTTCCCAAACCTTTAACCGATAACACTTTTCGTAGTTGAACCGGTTGCTGCCCTGGAAAATCGGTTGGTGCCAGTTTTAACAGTGCCTGAGCCATATGATTTCTCTGGTTTCAGTGACTAATCATTATGGGCACCTATTAACGGATAAGTTTATGACAACGGGATGATGCTTTTATGGCCGGGAAATGACGCGTGCCATCATTTCCCGCTGGGGGCTTATTGAAAGTGAATGACACCCTTAATTAACTGCCTGTTGTTGATCACCTGTGCTTCGTAATGCTCCGCCAGGGTATCGAAATCAAAATGGTGCGAAAGCATCATCTGTGCGGTGATTTTCCCTGCTGCCATCAGCCGTCCCACCTTGGCAAAGTCTTCGCCGGTCGCGTTGCGGCTGCCCATCAGGGTGGTTTCCTTTTTATGGAACTCCGGATCGGAGAACTGCAGGTCGCCCTTAAACAAGCCGACAAACACGATGCTGCCGCCGTGACGAATCAGATCGACGGCGTGGTTCATCGCCTGCGGGTTGCCGGTGGCATCAATCACCTTGGCGGCCAATTTGCCGTCGAACTGGCCGCGCAGCGCCGCATCAAAGCGTTCATCCTGCGGATCAAGCGTTGGTAACTGCAACACCTGCTCGACGTGCCGCCGACGCTCGGCGCTGGTATCCGCCACCACCACCTGCGCGCCATCGGCTTTGGCGATCGCCGCGACGCCCAGCCCGATAGGCCCGGCACCGACTACCAGCAGCTGATCGTCCGCCGCAATCCCGGCACGACGCACCGCATGAGCGCTGATGGCAAAAGGCTCAATCAGCGCCGCCGCTTCAGGGGCCAAATCGTCCACCGCCAGCAGGTTGCCGATCGGCACGCTGAGGTATTCGCAAAAACCGCCATCCTGATGGACGCCAATCACCGAAATCTTCTCGCAGCAATTGGTTTTGCCGCTTTGGCAGGCGCCACAGCGATGGCAAGAAATATAGGGCATGACCGCCACCCGCTGGCCCACCTGCCAGCCGGTGGTGTTATTGCCGACGCTGACAATCTCACCGCATATTTCATGGCCCAATACGCGTGGATAACTGAAGAAAGGCTGATGACCGGACCAGGCATGAATATCCGTGCCGCAAATGCCGACGGTGATTATTTTGATCACCACTTCCTGCGCTGCAGGGAAAGGCACCGGACGTCGTTGATAAACTAATTTTGTCGGCTGCTCACACACTAAGGTTTTCATTGTTGTCATCGTTTTTCCTCCACTCATGATGAGGAGGTTATTAAATAAAAACCGGAGCGCTGCCGATATGTTCAGACAAATCTGTGAGGTATCGCTAAATAAACCGATTTAAATTGGTTTTAAATGCATAAAAAACCCCTGAGGCACAGCATGAGCAGAACCCAAAACCTGCGGCAAAACGTGGTAAACCAGATGATCGACAGCATCAATAACGGTCACCTGCGCTCGCCGCTGCCGTCTCAGGCCGCCCTGGCTGAAATGTACAACATCAGCCGCACCACCGTGCGCCATACGCTGACGCACTTATCCCAATGTGGCGTGCTGGAAAAAGTCGGCGATGACTACGTTATTTTACGCCGGGCGCAACCGACAGATGGCTTCGATTGCCAGAGCCTTTCTCTTGATGAACAGGGGAAGAAGTTTGAAAAGGCGTTCTACCAAATGATCAACCAAAAGCAGCTGCGCGCCGGCGATACCTTCAGCGAACTGCAGCTGTCGCGTGCGGTCAACGTGAGCCCAGTGGTGGTGCGGGAGTTTCTGCTGCACTTCAGCCGTTACAACCTGATCGACAGCGTCCGACGTGGTCAATGGAGCATGAAGAAATTTGATCAACGTTACGCCGAACAGCTGTTTGAATTGCGCCAGATGCTGGAAACGCACGCCCTTTCCCACTTTATCAATCTGCCGATGCACGACGAGCGCTGGCTGCAGGCCAAAGAGCTGCTGAGCCGTCACCGCCAACTGCGGGAAAACATCAGCGACAACTATCGCCTGTTTTCCCAGTTGGATCGCGATTTCCACGGGCTGATCCTCTCCGCCGCCAACAACCCGTTCTTCAACCAGTCGCTGGAGATCATTTCCGTGATTTTCCATTTCCACTACCAGTGGGATGAAACCGACCTTAAACAACGCAATATCGTCGCCATTGAAGAACACATGACTATTCTCAGCGCGTTGATCTGCCGTAACGATCAGGAGGCCATCAACGGACTGCACCGCCATCTGGACACCGCCAAGCAGTCCATGATCCGCTCTCTCAATCAGAGCATCGCCTGACCGGGGGTGGTGTTCTTTATTGATAAAAAACACCCCTACAGCATTTAAAACCGATAAAAAGCAGCAAAATATTGGCTGCTGCACGGAACCGCGACAAAACACACCGCCAACCCCATTTCGCCCACTAGGCTTACTGCCGACCACCTGCTAATGCACTTCCCAGGGGAATACCCGGAATAATAAATATTATTAATGCGAAATTCTGGAGGCAAATAAAGATGGAAAGAACCCAAACCGTCGATAGCGGTAAACCACAAACGGATCCCTATTCCGATCACATAATTCCTATGCCGCCGGAGGGCATGTTAGTCCGCTCGGCAAAAATTAAAAAAATCCAAACTACGGCCATGTTGTTGCTATTTATGGCGGCAATAATCAATTTTCTCGATCGCAGCTCGCTCTCAGTGGCGAACTCCACCATCCGGGAAGAAATGGGCCTGAGCGGCACCGAAATCGGCTTGCTGCTGTCGGCTTTCTCCTTGGCCTACGGCATCGCTCAGCTCCCCTGCGGGCCGCTGTTGGATCGAAAGGGCCCGCGTCTGATGCTGGGGATCGGGATGTTTGTCTGGTCGGTGTTTCAGACGCTGTCCGGCATGATCCATAACTTCACCCAGTTTATCTGGGTACGTATCTATCGGGCTGGGGATCGGCGAAGCGCCAATGAATCCGTGCGGCGTCAAGGTGATCAATGACTGGTTCAACATCAAGGATCGCGGCATGCCCATGGGCATTTTCAATGCCGCTTCGACCATCGGGCTGGCGATCAGCCCGCCGATCCTCACGGCCATGATGTTGGCCTTTGGCTGGCGCGGTATGTTCATCACCATCGGCGTATTGGGGATTGCCTTGTCGATCGGCTGGTACATGCTGTACCGCAACCGGCAGGACGTCAGCCTGAGTGCTCAGGAACAGGCCTATCTGAACGCCGGTAGCGTCAGCGCGCGGCCTGAACCGATGAACTTTCGCGAGTGGCGTGGGCTATTCAGGAACCGCACCATGTGGGGCATGATGATCGGCTTTAGCGGCATCAACTACACCGCCTGGCTGTATCTGGCCTGGCTGCCGGGTTACCTGCAAACCACTTACCATCTGGACCTGAAAAGCACCGGGCTAATGAGTGCCATCCCCTTCCTGTTTGGCGCCGCCGGGATGTTGTCGAACGGTTTCGTCACCGACTTTTTGGTTCGGCGCGGCATGGCACCGCTGAAAAGCCGCAAAATTTGCATTGTGGCCGGCATGCTGTTGTCCGCTTCCTTTACCGCGGTGGTTGCCCAGGCTACCACTACCTACAGCGCGGTGTTGTTGATCGGCATGGCGCTGTTTTGTATCCACTTTGCCGGCACCTCCTGCTGGGGCCTGATCCACGTGGCGGTAACCTCGCGCATGACGGCCTCCGTCGGCAGCATTCAAAACTTCGCCAGCTTTATCTTCGCCTCGTTCGCGCCGGTAGTCACCGGCTGGATCCTCGATACCACCCATTCTTTCAACCTGGCGCTCATCCTCTGTTCCTGCTTCACCCTGATAGGTGCGCTGTCGTATATCTTCGTGGTTAAACACCCGATCGTTGACAGCGCCGCCTGAGGATTTCACCCCGCCGCCCTCTCCCTCTGGAGAGGGCGGACTTTCAACTCAGGCTAAAGAAATCCAGCCCCAGCGCGGCCTTCACCTGCGTCAACGTCTGCCTGCTAACCTGATCGGCACGTTGGGTGCCGTGCTGCAGAATGCGCAACAGCTCGCCCTTGTCGGCCAGGTACTCGGCCCGACGGGTACGGATTGGCTCCAGCAGGCTTTGCAGGCAATCTTCCAACAGACGTTTGATTTTCACGTCCCCCAGCCCGCCACGACGATAATGCGCCTTCAGATCGGCAACCAGATCGGCATCCTCACAGAAAGCATCCAGATAGGTGAACACCATATTGCCCTCCACGCGACCGGGATCTTGAACGTTCAGGTGGCCAGGATCGGTAAACATGCTCATCACCGCCTTGTGCACCTGCTCGGCATCGGCGCCCAGAGTAATGGTGTTGCCGCGCGATTTCGACATCTTGCCCTGCCCGTCCAGACCCGGCAGCCGGCTGACATTGCTCAGCAGCGGCTGGCATTCCGTTAGCACCGGCCTGTCAACGATGCGATTGAATCGCCGCACGATCTCGTTGGTCTGTTCCAGCATCGGCAGTTGATCTTCGCCGACCGGCACGTGGGTCGCGCCAAATGCGGTGATATCCGCCGCCTGACTGACCGGGTAAACCAGAAAACCGGCCGGCAGGCTGCGGGAAAAGTCCTTTTCGATAATTTCGCTTTTCACCGTTGGGTTACGCTCCAACCGCGCCACGCTGACCAGATTGAGGTAATACATGGTCAGTTCGGCCAGTGCCGGCAGCGCGGATTGCAGGCAAATCGTGGTTTTCTGCGGATCGATGCCGACCGCCAGGTAGTCGGCGACCAGATTCAGCACGTTGGCGCTGATTTTTTGCGGATTGTTACCGTTATCGGTCAGCCCCTGCAGATCCGCGACCAGCACCGTTTGCTGATGCTGTTGCTGCAGCTCAACGCGCTGGCGCAAGGATCCGACGTAGTGGCCTAAATGCAGGGATCCGGTGGCGCGATCGCCGGTCAAAATGGTGTAACTCATTGCATTGCTCCTGAAAGTAAATACACCACCGGATCAACGCAATAAAAATGCCGCCAGAACCGGCGGCATTGAAAAGAGGTGTGAATACCCGTGCCGCCTTCAGAGGAGGCGCCACCAAGACTGGCTGTGAGTGGAGTGCATCGGCATATTCATGCTTTTAAGGTATCCCCCCAACGCGCCGGTTGTCAATCACCGCGCGTTGCCAGGCCGCAGCCTGTTCGCCGGCGATACGGCAGAATGCCTCGGTCAGCGCTGAGGGGGTGCGTAAGGCCAGCGCCAGCGTATAAGGCACCGGGCTGCCCGCACCGCTCAGTTCGCGAAACACCACGCCGGGTGATTTCAGGACCGCAAACAGGGCTGGCATCAGCGTAATCCCCACGCCACCGGCCACCAGCCCACCGATGGTTTGCATCTGCCGCGCCTCCTGGACGATACGCGGGCTGAACCCCGCCACCGCACAGGCCTGCAAAATCGCCGCGTGCATCCCCGGCCCATAATGCGCCGGAAACAGTACCCAGGGTTGATCGGCCAAATCGCTCAGCGTCACCTGCTGTTGCGTCGCCAAAGGATGGTGGTCCGGTAGCGCCAGCACCATGCGGTCGTATAAAAAAGGCTGAATCTGCAGGTCATCCTGCGGTGCCACCGGCAGCACCACCATGCCGATATCGGCACGATCGTCGCGCAGCGCGATCAGCTGTTCGGCGGTGGTGGCCTCCTGCAAATGGAACTCCGCCAGGGGATGCGCCTGACGAAACTGACGCAGGATCCCCGGCAGCAGGGCATTCACCGTGCTATCGACAAAGGTCAGCCGCAGCGATTCCGTCAGGCCACGCGCCGCACGTCGGGTATTGCCAAGGGTGCGCTCAAACTGCGCCAAGGTCCGCCGCGCTTCGATCAGAAACACCTGTCCTGCCTCGGTGATGCGCGTGATCCGGTTGCCGCGTTCCAGCAAGGGGACACCCAGCTCCTGCTCAATCTTTCTGATGGCGGCCGTCAACGGCGGCTGCGCCATGTGCAAACGCTCGGCGGCGCGGTGAAAGCTCATCTCTTCGGCGACGGCGACAAATTGCCGCAGTTGGCGTAGCTCAATCACGTGATACCTTTTTCGTATTTTGGAAGTATAAATAGAGTATTGGATGTATCGATAGCGAAAGCCAATACTTTCCGAACCCTCAAGTGCTGCGCCATTCCGGCGTAGACCCCGGGCACAGGAGAATCAGCTATGACGCAACGTACAGCGGTGATTACCGGCGGTTCCAGCGGTATTGGGCTGGCCATCGCCCAGCAACTGGTACAACAGGATTACCGTATCGCCATCGTGGCGCGTAACCCCCAACGCCTGCAACAGGCGGCACAGCAAATTGGCCACGGCACCCGCTATTATGCGGCGGACCTGAGCCAACGTGGCGCGGTGGAAGAAGTGGCCACTCAGTTGGCCGCCGATCTGGGCACTTTGGATGTGCTGATCAACAACGCCGGTTTTACCCGGGTGATTGCCGCCGATACGCCCCTGGCGCAGGCCGAGCAGGAATGGGACGCGGTGATCGACGGAAACCTGAAAAGTACCTTTCTGTTTACGTTGGCGATGTTGCCTCACCTGCGTAAACCGGGCGGCCGGATCATCAACCTGAGTTCGATTGCCGCCCAATGCGGCAGCGGCAGCGCCGGTGCTCTGGGCTACTCCGCCGCCAAGGCCGGCGTGCAAGGTTTTACCCTCAGCCTGGCGCGCGAACTGGGCGAAGCAGGCATCACGGTTAACGCTATCGCGCCGGGTTTTATCGCCGATACACGCTTTTTCGGTGCCGGTTTGCCGCAGGATCGCATTGACGCTATCGCGGCCGAAACGCCGATGGGGCGCACCGGCCAGGTAGAGGATATCGCCAGCGCCGCGCTTTGGCTGGCTTCGAAAGAGGCATCCTTCATCACCGGAACCGTTACCTCGATTAACGGAGGTGCGCGGGTCGGTTAAGAAAGCGTTACATTCCGCCATTTGCGTTCCCCGGGCGTCGCGTTAGGGTGAAGGGAGATAACCTGAGAAAAGGAACGCGATATGAAAATCGGATTTGCCGGCCTGGGCGGTATGGGCAGCGCGATGGCCGCCAACCTGTTGCAGGCTGGCTATGAGCTAAAGGTATGGAACCGTTCGCCCCAGGTAGCGCAGCCTTTGGTGAGCGCCGGGGCCTTGCAGGCACGGCAGCCGGAAGAACTGGCAGAGGTGGACGTGCTGATCACCATGCTGGCCAACGATGCCGCCACCGAGCAGGTAGTGGTGGAAAGCGGGCTGCTGCAACAGCTGCGGGCGGGAGCCATTCACGTCAATATGGCGACGGTCTCGGTGGCGTTGGCCAAACGGCTGGCGTTGCTGCACGCGGAGCGCAACGTCGGTTATATCGCCGCACCGGTGTTGGGGCGGGTGGACGTAGCCGCCGCCGGCAAGCTGAATATTCTGGCGGCGGGCGATCCGCTGTTGCTCGCCAAAGTGCAGCCGCTGTTTGAGGTGCTCGGCCAGCAGACCTGGCATTTTGGCGACCAGCCCGAACAGGCCAATATCGTTAAAATCGCCGCCAACTTCACGCTGGCCAGCGCCATTGAGGCGATGGCGGAAGGCAGTGCTCTGGTGCGCAACTACGGCGTCTCCGGCGCGGATTACCTGCACATGCTCAGCAGTACCCTGTTTGCCTCCCCGGCTTACAAGGGTTATGGGGGGTTGATCGCCGAAGAAAAGTTTGAACCTGCGGGTTTTAAATTAAGCCTGGGGATGAAAGACGTCGGCCTGGCGCTGGAGGCCGGCGCCAACAGCCACACGCCAATGCCGTTCGCCAGCGTGCTGAAGGACAACTTCCTCGACGCGGTGGCGCAAGGCGACGCAGATTTGGATTGGTCGGCGTTAGCCAAAGTGGCGGCACGCAGAGCCGGATTGAAATAACCTTTGATGGGCCCGGATCGCTCCGGGCTTTTTTTTACCTGGCCGTCAGAAACGAATTTCTGCCGTTGGCAGTGCGTCGATCAGAACACCAAAGCTTTCGATATTCGACAGTGTGGCGTTGTGATGAGCGCGGATCTGCAAGCCGGAGGCGTGCGCCTTGTCGTGGCTGGTATGCGCATCGGCCGCCAGCGTCACCGGATAACCCAGCGCGGCGGCGCGGCGAGTGGTGGTGTCCACGCAAAACTCGGTAGAATAGCCGCAGACCACCAGATGCGAGATACCATTCGCAATCAACAACGGCCCTAATCCGGTACGCAGGAATGAGTCCGGCGTGGTTTTCTCTACCCGATGATCGCTGGCCTTTACCTGCAAACCAGGATCAATTTGCCAGGCATCGCTCCCGTGCGCCAACTCATCATCCGGCGTTTGATGCTGAATGAAAATCACCGGCACGCCGGCCTGACGGGCAGCGGCGCTCAGGGTGTTAATACGAGCAATCGTCGCTTCGGCATCCGCCGGCGGCGGTGTAAACAACCCTTTCTGCACATCAATAACCAACAGCGCTGACTTCATGATTGGCTCCAGAGAAGAAATTCCGCCTCAGCATACCGGCTGACGCGGGCGGAAGATATGGTCAACGCCCTGCTCACGCAGTTTGTTAACCAACTCATGCCCCCCATTCGGCGTCGCATGCGCCAGCAGGCGCTCGGCTTCAAATACCGGGCTGGCCCAAAAGATATTGACCGGATCGCCATACTGTTTCGGCAGGCTCAGATGCTCGTGATACGGATAAAAAGAGGAAGACAGCACGTAGCCCTCATAGCCCTGAGGTGCCACTTCGGACTCCAGGGTATGCCCTTCGCCAAACCAGGTGATTTTTGACCAAGGCACGTGGGCGAAACCGGCCAACGCGCTGGCCATCTGTACCGCATTTTCTTCGGTCATGTATTGACCGTCGATGGCGATGCCCATTTCCATGCGGCGATAGCGGGAGGCGTCGTCGTTAAACAGGATCTCTACCCACGGCATCGGCCGAATGCTGACACCCAGGGTAAGAAAATAGTAGATGCCGTCGCGTTCATGCTGAGTGATCGCCATCGGCGGCCACTTGCCCTGATCGATGGCGTAGTATTTCACCGAGGGGCCAAAATGCTGCTCGTAATGCGCCTGATAATCGCTCTGCATCTTTGGCCAGGGATTGCCCTCCTCCCGCTGCCAGCGGCGCCAGAACTGACGGGTACTTTCCGCCAGCGCGTACTGGGTATTGGTAGAGGCGGAGCCGAGCGGATAAGCCAACGGGCTCTCTTTGATGCAGCTGGCGGAATAACATACCGAATGGTCGATGTACAAACTCCAGCCGGGGATCACCGCCAGCAATTGGCCGTAATACCACAGTGCCGCGCCGTCGTCGCTCTCGGTCCAAACCACCGTCAGCCCTTCCGGGTTCAGCGGCGCTTCCCCTTCCAGATTGCGGCAAAACTCGGCCGCCAGCATCGGTGGCTGCCCCAGCGCCAGTGCGGCACTGTCTTCCTGCTGCGGCGCAGCGGCCAGGTTACGCAGCCAGCAAGCGCGCACCTGAAAACGTTCGCTATTTTCTTCTGAAGGGTAAATATAAAAATAAGCAGCCCGGTGATCTTGCTGAACCACTGCGACCAGCGTCTGGTTCTCATTACTGACTTCAGCAAGTACGTATGACTCGTTCATATCACCTCAATAAGGTCAAAGCGCGACAGAATGAACCATGCTGCACGCTAAAATGGAAATTGGCTTTTATCCAGTGTAAAGCGCATTACCGCTCGGATCACCCGTAAAAGTCTCAAAAGTGCCCCGAAACATCAGGTTATTGGTAAGAATTATAGTCTGCGCCGATTCAGGCCTGTCGGTTAATTCGGCGCAGCGCGCGCTGGTATGAACCATTACGCATTGAGGCGCGCAGCACTTTACCGACGCCCCCTGCACCGGTGCGTACCAGACGACGGCGCAAGGTTCCGGGATGAAAATCAAACTGCTGTTGCGCCCAGTCAGGCAACAGGTCGATGCCCGCCTGCATCACCAAAGCGCCAAAAGGCCGGGCCAATGCGCTGGGGGCCGGCGCGGCCAGCAGAATACGCGCGACTTCCCGCGTGCGCTCATCGCACACCAATTGCGGGCGCATCCGTTGCAGATAATCCTCCACCGCCGTGCAGGAGGTCGGGATTTCTTGCGCCCCCAGGGCTGCGGCTACGCGTGCGGCCTCACGGTAATATTCGTCCTGCTTTTCGCGGGGAAGAGACGGGTTGCGGTAGCGTATATGGCTGGCCAAAAAGCGGCTGCTTTCCACCACGTGCACCCAGGTAAGCAACTCAGGATCGCTGGCGGCGTAAGGCCTACCATCGCTGCTGACGCCGTTGACCCGTAAGTGAATAGCTTTGACTTTGGCAATCAGGCGTTCGGCTTCGGCGGTGGGGCCAAAGGTGGTGACGGAAACAAACTGGCTGGTACGGCGCAGGCGACCGATCATATCTTCGCGAAAGTTGGAATGATCCCACACTCCCGCCAACGCCAGCGGGTGCAGCATCTGCATCAGCAAGGCGCTGACGCCCCCACACAGCATCGAGGTAAAATCGTTGTGCACCTGCCAGATAACCGACTGCGGGCCGAACAGGCCCGGATCCCCCGGCGGATTTTCAAAATCAATGCCGCCGAGCGCCAGCCCGGTCAGGCTGATGACCTGTTTTTCTATCGCTGCGCGTAACACTTCCATCCTGACTGGCCCCGTTTAGCTTCTGGCGGCCAGTGTAACATGAAGCGAAATACCGCTTTTAACTCCGCGGGTCGCTGTCGTTGAGCAGCACAATTTTGCCGGCAAAGCTGCGATCTTCCAGGCGACGGTGCGCCGCCGCCCCCTCTCTGAGCGGGAAGGTTTCGATGTGCGGGATAGCAAACTCCCCATTCTGCCAACTGCGGAACAAACGCTCGGCCCGTGTACTTCGCGCCTCTGCGCTATTGAGGTAAGTCCAGAGATCGCCCCCCACTACGCCTTTGGAATCCATCATCAGCTGATAAGCAGAGATCGCCGGTGCCTCGCCCCCGGCCATGCCGAAGGTGACCACCCGACCGCCGGGGCGCAGCGCGTCGATGCTTTGCTGTAGGGTGATGCCCACGGAGTCAAAGCCGTACTCAACGCCGCCGTCGGTCAGGGCGGCAATTTGCGTGACCCAATCCTGCTGATAAGTGAAGGCCGCCATTGCGCCGTTGTTTAACGCAATCTGCTGTTTATGCGCCGAAGAGACAACGGCGTAAACCTGCGCGCCACGCGCCACCAGCATCCGGGTAAGGATCTGTCCGACACCGCCGGCGGCGGCATGTACCAGGGCGCGATCGCCCGCCTTGACCTGAACGCTGTCATTGATCAGGTACTGCGCCGTCAGCCCCTGCAGCAAAATGGAGGCGGCTTCAACGTCGCTCAATGCCTGCGGCAGACGCAGCGCGTGCTCCACCGGCACATTGATGCGGGTAGCATGACAGAAAGGCACGTCGGCGAAGCCAATCCGCTCTCCGAGCTGCCAGCCCTGAACGCCCTCACCCAAGGCGATGATGGTCCCGACCCCTTCGTAACCGCCAATATGCGGGGGATTGCCGTGCAGTACGTAATTGCCTTTGCGGCGATAGATATCGGCAAAATTCAGCCCGGCGGCCCCCATCCGCACCTGTACCGCCCCCGCAGGCAGCGCCGGCGTCGGCAGCTCCAGGTATTCGAGCACGTCCGGCCCGCCAAATTGTTCAAACGCTAATGCCTGCATGTCGCCACTCCGGAAAATTTCCGCCAATAACACACTGACGGTCGATAGAATCATTATCGCAAAGCGCTATACTCGGCAACAGTGGCCAAAAAAGCATTCAGAAAACACCAGAGGTTTATAATGGATCGATTAACCAGCATGGCGGTGTTTGTGCGGGTGGTGGAAAAAGGCAGCTTCGTCGCCGCCGCCGAAGAGATGGCGATCTCGCCAACCATGGTGGGTAAGCACATCCGCTATCTGGAACAACGGCTCAATGCGCCACTGCTTAATCGCACTACTCGCCGCCAGGGGCTGACGGAGGCGGGCCGGGTGTTTTACGAACGCTGCCGCCGGCTGTTGGCCGATGCCGATGCGGCCGAAGCCAGCGCAAGAGCGTTGCTAAGTTCGCCCAGCGGATTGTTGCGTATCAGTGCGCCGGTCACCTTCGGCAACCGCGTTTTGACGCCGATCCTCACCGAGTTCCTGCAACGGCATCCGGAGGTGGAAGCGGAAGTGGTGCTGTCGGATCGCAAGGTGGATTTGATTGAAGAAGGCTACGAAGCCGCGTTTCGCATCGGGCCGGTGGCGGACGACGGCCTGGTGGCGCGCGCCCTGCCCGATTACCGCATGACGCTGGCTGCCTCGCCGGATTATCTGGCACAGCACGGTGAACCGGCACGGCCGGAGCAGCTCAGCGCACACAGCTGCTTTGGTTTCAGCCAGTGGGAGGGCAACCACTTCTGGCGGCTGTTGGGGCCGCAGGGTGAGATCAGCATACCGGTCAGGCCGCGGTTGAAAATGGACTCCGGCGAAGGGGTACGCCGGGCGGCGCTGGCGGGTTTTGGCATCGCGCTGCATGCCGGTCTGCTACTGGACGAAGACATCGCCACAGGCCGATTGGTTCGGGTACTGCCGGAGTATTCCCCCCTGCCGCGATCGATGCACCTGGTCTATCTGCCCGAACGACGGCAATCCGCCAAGCTGGAAGCCTTTATCGCCCTGACCGTAGCCAGACTGTGGGGCCGGGTTTAAAATAAGTGAGTCCAAATACGGGAGTTACCATGTTCACAATCCGAGCTCGCGCGGCAGAAGACAATGCGCAACTGGTGGAAATTTGGCAGCGTTCGGTACGCGCCACCCACCATTTTCTTACCGAAGAAGACATCGCCAAGCTGTATCCGCTGGTGCTGAACGATTACCTGCCCGCGGTCAACGTATGGGTTGCCGTGGACAATACCGACCGCCCCTGCGGCTTTATCGGACTGAGCGGCAACAAAGTGGAAATGCTGTTTATCGACCAGGATCAGCGCGGCAAGGGAGTCGGCAAGGCACTGCTGGAGCATGCAGAAACTTTGCACGATGAACTGCAACTGGACGTCAATGAACAGAACCCGCAGGCCAGCGGATTTTACCGCCACTACGGGTTTGAAATCACCGGGCGTTCGGCGCTCGACGGTCAGGGCAACCCTTTCCCGCTGCTGCATATGAAACTCGCCAAACGTTAATTCAAACCCATCGGCCGGGGTTGGCTCCGGCCGTCGTTTCACCATCACTTCCGCTCATCATTTGATATACCAAATCAGAATAACTAATAGAATTTACATTCTTCCTGTCACTATAAACCCCCGGTAGGATTGGCCCGTATTCACCCGGCAACAGAGGTTCCGTCTGCCCCTAATCCCAAGAAGCCGACCCTTTATCCGGCGCTCCGGGCGGAACGCTGTGATGTATTAATAAGGATTCACTTCTCTATGATCGTTCTTTCGAACGTTTGCAAAACTTTTGACAGCGCACAGGGCCGCGTTGTCGCCGTGGATGACGTCAACCTGGCGGTCGAGGCCGGGCAAATCTACGGCATCATCGGCTACAGCGGCGCCGGTAAAAGCACGCTGATCCGCTTGCTCAACGGGCTGGAAACGCCCAGCAGCGGCAGCATTCAGGTTGAAGGTTTCGATATCGCCGGAGCCGAAGGCAACGCCTTACGCCAGGCACGGTTGAAAATCAGCATGGTGTTCCAACACTTCAACCTGCTGTGGTCACGCACCGTCAGCCAGAACATTGCTTTTTCCATGCAAATCGCCGGCGTGCCCAAAGCGCAGATTAAACCGCGGGTGGCGGAACTGGTCGCGCTGGTTGGGCTGCAGGGCCGCGAAGATGCTTATCCGTCGCAGTTGAGCGGCGGACAAAAACAGCGCGTCGGCATCGCCCGCGCACTGGCCAATAATCCGGGGGTTTTGCTGTGCGATGAAGCCACTTCGGCGCTCGATCCCCAAACCACAGACGCGATCCTCGATTTGCTGCTGGACATCAACCGCAAGCTGAACCTGACCATTGTACTGATCACCCATGAAATGCACGTCGTACGCAAAATTTGCCACCGGGTGGCCGTGATGGAAAACGGCCGCATCGTCGAGGAGGGGCCGGTAATCGACGTGTTCACCCGGCCGCAGCAGCCGATCACTCAACAGTTCGTCAAACAGGTTTCGCAGTATCAGGAGACCGAGGAAAGCTTCAATCCGCTGCTGAGCCAGCATCTGTCGGGTGCGATATTCAAATTGACGTTTGTCGGCGTGCAGACCCATCAGGCGGTGATTTCCGAGGTGATCCTGCGTTACAAGGTGAGCGTTAACATCCTGCACGGCAAAATCAGCCAAACCCTGAATGGCACCTTTGGCGAGCTGTATATCCACGTCGAAGGCAACGACCTGCAAATCGACAGCATGCTGACGCTGCTGAAAGAGCAACAGATCGCCGTTGAGGTTATTAAACATGCTTGAGTCACTGTTCCCTCACCTGCGCATTGAGCAGTTGCTGAACGCCACCTGGGAAACCCTGTATATGACCGGGATCGCCGGTTTGGCGACGCTGGTACTCGGTATCGTCCTCGGGGTGTTGCTGTTCCTGACCTCCCGCGGTCAGCTGCTGCAAAACCGCGCCATCTATTCGCTGATTTCAGTGCTGGTCAACGTGTTCCGCTCCATTCCTTTCATCATTCTGATCGTGTTGTTGATCCCGTTCACCAAGACGCTGATCGGCACCATTTTGGGCGCAGATGCGGCACTGCCGGCGCTGATTGTCGGCGCAGCACCGTTCTACGCCCGCCTGGTCGAGATTGGCCTGCGCGAAGTCGACAAAGGAGTGATTGAGGCGGCGCGTTCCATGGGCGCCAAAACCAGCACCATTATCTTCCGCGTGCTGCTGCCGGAGTCCTCACCGGCACTGGTTTCAGGCATTACCGTCACCCTGATCGCGCTGGTGAGCTACACCGCGATGGCCGGGGTGATCGGCGCAGGCGGGCTGGGCAATCTGGCCTATCTGGAAGGTTTTCAACGCAACCACGGTGACGTAACGCTGGCCGCGACGCTAACGATTTTATTGATCGTTTTCGTTATCCAGTTCATTGGCGACACCCTTACAACCACGCTCGATAAACGATAAATAACCAGGGAATAATGATGATGAAAAAACAAATTATGATGCTGGCCTTCGCCTCACTGACCACGTTGGCCTCTTTGGGTGCCTCGGCGGAAACCAAGCTGGTGGTCGGCGCATCCAACGTGCCGCACGCTGAGATACTCGAGCAGGCCAAGCCGATTCTAGCGAAGGAAGGCATAGATCTGGTGATCAAACCTTTCCAGGACTACATCCTGCCAAACACCGCACTGGCCAGTCACGATATTGACGCCAACTATTTCCAACACGTGCCTTACCTGAATTCGGTGCTCAAGGATCACGCCGACGACAAGAGCTACGACTTTGTCAGCGCCGGTGCCATCCATATCGAACCTATCGGCATTTACTCCAAGAAGTACAAAAGCCTGAAGGATTTACCGGACAACGGCAAAATCATCATGCGTGACGCGGTGGCGGAAGAAGGCCGCATTTTGTCGATCTTTGAAAAAGAGGGCGTGATTAAACTGAAGCCGGGCGTGAGCAAGGTGGATGCACGCATTTCTGACGTGGTGGAAAACCCGAAACACCTGAAGTTCCAGGCCAATGTGGAAGGTGCACTGCTGCCGCAAATGTACAACAACGACGAAGGCGATGCGGTGGTGATTAACGCCAACTACGCCATCGACGCCGGGCTGAACCCGACCAAAGACCCGATTGCGGTGGAAAGCGGCGAAAACAACCCTTATGCCAACATCATCACCGTGCACAAGGCTGACGTGAACAAACCGGAAATCGTGGCGCTGGTGAAGGTGCTGCACTCCAAGGCGATTCAGGATTTCATCCGCGAGAAATACCAGGGCGCGGTGATCCCGGTTAACCAATAATTACCGACCGAGGCCGCAGTGATGCGGCCTTTATCCCTGTCGCGCGCCCTTCCCTAGACCTTATTGCCCACCTGACTCAGGCGCGGCCAGACCAGCATCAACGCATCAACCAAACGCAACAAGTCTTCACGGCTGGCGCCTTCACGTGCCTGAGTCGACATGCCCTCAATGGTGCAAATGATAAATTTGGCCAGCAGCGCGGTATCGGTTTTCACCAACAGTTCGCCCTGTTCTACCTTGCGGTCGAAGCAAGTCTTGAGGCTGGCCTCCTGCATATGATGTTTTTTGCGCAGCATCTCGCCCACATCATTCGAAGAAGATGATAACGCCGCGGAGGCACAAACCATCAGGCAGCCGGACGGTTTTTCCGGATCGGTGAACAGCTGCGCCAAAGAACGAACATAATCCTCGACGATGTCCGCCACCGGCAAATCCTGCTCCAACAGTTGGTCGATGCAGGTGGTGTATTTTACCAGGTAGCGCTCTACTGCTGCGCGGAATAGCCCTTCTTTATTGCCGAACTCCGCATACAGCGTAGGCGCCTTGGCACCGGTTACCTCGACCAGATCGGCCATCGAGGTGGATTCGTAACCATGCTGCCAGAACAGATCGAGTGCGCTTTCCAGCGCACGGTCGCGATCAAACTGCTTCGGTCTGCCACGCGTTTTTTTGGCGCAGACTTCTTCATTGATGCTCATAGACCCTCTCTTATCCCGCTCTGCAGCAGGGCTTGCCAATTAAATTAACGGTCATTATAAAAAAATATTGCGCTCTCGTCGAGAAGAGATTAACATTTAGTTATCGATCGTTAAGTAATTGACGACAACCTATTCAAATATACCCATTTACGTTGATAAAACAGGAAATAACATCATGAAAAACTTAAAAATGACGCTCGCAGCCCTTGCGCTGGCCTCTGTTTCATTCGGCAGCTTCGCCGCCGACCTGGTTAACAGCCAACCGGCAGATCAGCAGGAAGCCGGGGTGATCACCGTCAGCGGCGCTTCAGACCTCACCTCTCTGGAAGCCGGTTTGGCGGCCAAGGCTGACGCAGCCGGGGCAAAATCGTTCCAGATCGTTGGCGCAGGCGGCAACAACCAACTGCACGGCACTGCATTAATTTATAAATAACAATAAGTTGATTAAATGATGCTGGAGCGGCTACGGCTTTTGGCCTCCCAGCAAAAACCAGTCAGAAAGAAATTAATTAACGAACACTAAAAAAATAGTTGCAAAGCGTCGAACAGGCGTCTAACATTAAATTATCGATCGTTAATTAATTTAACGACCCAACAGACAAAACCTTCTACAGACTATAAAGATAGGAATAAGACTATGAAAAACCTAAAAATCACCATCGCATCCATCGCACTCGCCACCGCTTCATTCGGCAGCTTTGCCGCCGATCTGGTTAACGCTCAACCGGCAGATCTGCAAAAAGCCGGCGTAGTCACCGTCAGCGGTGCATCCGACCTGACCAGCCTGGAAAACAAACTGGCGGCCAAAGCGGATGAAGCAGGCGCTAAATCATTCCAGATCATCTCAACTACCGGCGACAACAAGTTGCACGGTACTGCGATCATCTACAATTAATGGCTGAATCAGTCATTGCGCAAAGAGGCGGCCTTGGGCCGCCTTTTGTTTTATGGATAGTGCTCAGTCACTTTGCAGGTTCTTGAGCAGGTAGATATTGCAGCCGTGGTGGCCGGTATTGCCACGTCTTTCCGTCAGCAGCGTAAAACCCAGCGCATAATACAATCCCAGCGCCTCTTTCAACTGCTCGGTAGTTTCCAGATAACAGTAGCGGTACCCCGCTGCCCGCGCCGCTTTCAGCGCCTGCACCACCATGTAACGCGCCATGCCTAACCCGCGTACGCTGGGTTTGAAAAACAGTTTTTGCAGCTCGCAGTAACCGACGTCACCGCCCGCCAAAGGGGCAATGCCTGCGCCCCCCACTACCTGGCCTTGCTGTTCCAGCACCCAATATTTTCCGCCGTTATCCTGGTAAACGCCGGTCAGGCGATCCAAATCGGGATCGTGCAGACTAACGCCTTCCATTTTATCCATGCCGTACTCGCGGAATACGTTGCAAATAATCCCCGCCATCGCGGCATCATCATCCTGGGTTATCGGACGAACCCGCAAAGCGGCGTCACGCTGCTTACGTGCGTTACGTAATGCCGAGGTCATCTTTTTCATCGCGGCGGTAGTGGCAGCCAACTCATCATCGTCCAACTGCGCCAATGCATCCTGCATAAAACCATCGGCATTGGTGTCTATCGCCACCAGCGTTTTACGGCCCAAACGGGTCAGTTGATTCAGGTTGTGGCGTTTATCGTGCGGATAGTTCACCGCTTCAATCATGCCTGCGGCAACCAGGCTACGCACCGCCCGGCTGGCACTGGCCTTATCGATGCACAACCGGGTGGCCAGTTCGGTCACGCCCAGGGGGAGCATGCTGATCTCAATCAGAATATGGATCTGTAATGGTGAAAAACGGCTGCCGTTACTCTGTTTATTCAGCATGCCCAGTTCTCTGACCAGGTTGCGCGACAATGCCCTGAAATCTCTGATGTTCACAATCAATGTCCCCGTTGGTACCAGCGCTGAAACACTTCACTTAGTTGATAGTGTTACCTAATATTCATTACCATAACGGATTTTTAAACGGCGTGAAATCTCAACCTGACGAAACACCTGCAGCAATCTGTCGCCTCACGCAGAATTACATTCTTGAATGGATTAAATTTATAAAATAAAAAGCCATAAAATATACATTTTACAAATAATAAACCCATCAAAAACCGGACAATTCAGCAAACCAGATAAAATACGAATGATATCCTTACACAATCCATTGTATTTGAATGAGTTATTTAATCCCCAATAGCGCCAATTATGTCGATATTCAGTTGTATTTTGTTACATATCCATGGCAGGATTGCCCCGTTTAAATAGCACCTATTATTTCCCCTGCCGTTTAAATTCCTGGCGCAAAACGGTCTGTCTTGCGCGCTTTTATAATCATGGAGAGATTGTATTCCGATGAAAAAATCACTCGTTATCTGTTCGGCCGCCCTTTCCGTCAGCCTGCTGGCAGGCTGTGCTACTGAATCCTCGCGCTCTCTGGAAGTGCCTAAAGTGGCGTCCTACAACACCAGCTACCAGGGGCAGCGCAGCCCTATCTCCGTCGGCAAGTTCGATAACCGCTCCAGCTATATGAACGGCATCTTCTCCGATGGCGTCGATCGCCTGGGCAACCAGTCAAAAACCATCCTGATCACCCATCTGCAGCAAACCGGCCGCTTCAACGTGCTTGATCGCGCCAATATGGATGAGTTGAAAACCGAAGCCGGCATTAAAGGCCAAACCCAGACGCTGAAAGGCGCCAACTACGTGATCACCGGTGACGTGACCGAATTTGGCCGTAAAGAAGTGGGCGATCACCAACTGTGGGGCATTCTGGGACGCGGTAAAACGCAGGTGGCCTATGCCAAGGTCAATTTGAATGTGGTCAACGTACAGACCTCAGAAGTGGTTTACTCCACCCAGGGTGCCGGCGAGTACCAACTATCCAACCGTGAAATCATCGGCTTCGGCGGCACCGCCAGCTACGATTCAACCCTCAACGGCAAAGTGTTGGATCTGGCCGTACGCGAAGCGGTCAATAACCTGGTTGCCGGTATCGAAACTGGCGCATGGCGCCCTGCTAACTAACGGAATAGAAGCAGCAATATGATAACTAAAAAAATGGGTGGGGCGCTGTTCGCAGCGACCCTGCTGGCCGGCTGTGCCGCGCCAAAAACGCTCTACAACTGGGATGGCTATCAAACTTCGATTTACCAATATTACCAACAGGATGGTCAAAGCCCTGAACAACAGATTTTGACGCTAAAAGAAATTGTCGAAAAATCTCGCGCCAAAAATAAAGCCGTTCCCCCTGGCCTGCATGCGCAACTCGGGCTGTTGTACAGCAAAACCGGCAATATCGAGCAAGCAATGACCGAGTTCAATACGGAAAAAACACTGTTCCCGGAGTCAGCACCGTTTATGAATTTCCTGATGGCCAAGGACAAGGGGAGCTTTAAATGAAACGTGCATTAGCTTTCTTCAGCGTCGCCGTTACCCTGCTGTTGAGCGGCTGCGCCAAACAAGCACCTTACGATTACGCGGCCTTCCACGAGAGCAAGCCGAAATCCATCCTGGTACTGCCGCCAGTCAATCAGTCACCGGATGTCAAAGCCAGCCACAGTGTCCTTGCCAGCACCACGCTGCCGTTGGCGGAAGCCGGTTACTATGTGCTGCCGGTGGCCGTGGTCGAAGAGACTTTCCAGCAAAACGGCCTGACCAACGCCAACGATATCCGTGCGGTCAGTATCCAAAAGCTGCATAAGATCTTCGGTGCCGACGCTGTGTTGTATCTGGATGTCACGGAATACGGCACCAGCTATATCGTTATTAACAGCGAAACGCGCGTTACCGTGAAAGCCAGGTTGGTCGATTTGCGTAACGGCAAACAACTTTGGGCCGGCAGCGCTACCGCCTCCAGCAACGAAAATAACAACAACTCCAGCGGCGGTCTGCTGGGTATGGTAATCAGCGCCGCCATCGCGCAAATTGCCGATACCATCAGCGACAAGGGATTCGATGTGGGCGCCATCGCCAACACCCGCTTGTTGTCGGCTACCGGTCAAAACGGCGCCATTCTGTATGGGCCGCGCTCGCCGCATTACGCCAGCCAACGCTAACTCCCAAGGGCGGCATAGGCTGCCGCCCAAACCTGGTTTCCCTTTTACCAAAAGTAGCCCATGCTGTAACAGTGATGGGGTGAGCTACCGCTCATCTTGCACCTCCTTTTGGCAAACAGGACGGCTTGCTCATGACGAAAAAAACCACGTTGCTGCAGTTTTTCCATTGGTACTACCCCGATGGCGGTAAGTTATGGCAAGAGGCCGCCGAACGCGCCGAGCAAATTGCCGGGCTGGGCATCACCGATCTGTGGCTCCCCCCTGCCTATAAAGGTGCATCCGGCGGCTATTCGGTGGGTTACGACAGCTATGATCTGTTCGATTTGGGCGAGTTCGATCAAAAAGGCAGTCGCGCCACCAAATACGGCGACAAAGAGGCGTTGGCCCACGCCGCCGCCCAGCTGCGCGAAAATGGGGTCCGGGTCATTTACGACGTGGTGTTCAACCATAAGCTCGGGGCCGACGAAAAAGAGCAGGTGCACGTATACAAAGCGGATGCCAACAACCGCAATAACATCAACGATCAAGGTTTCGACGCTCTGGCCTATACCCGCTTCACTTTTCCGGGCCGACAGGGTACCTATTCCAAATTCATTTGGGATTACAAATGCTTTGGCGGGGTAGATTACGTTGAGCAGCCCGATGAGAAAGGCGTATTCAAAATCGCCAATGATTACGGCGACGACGGCTGGAACGATCAGGTCGGCGACGAGAAAGGCAACTACGATTATCTGATGGGCGCCGACGTTGAGTTTCGCAATCCCGCAGTGACAGAGGAGTTGAAATACTGGGCACGCTGGCTGATGGAGACCCTGCCCTGCGACGGTTTCCGGCTCGACGCCGCTAAACACATCCCGGCCTGGTTCTTTAAAGAGTGGGCTGATCATGTGCGTGACAGCGCGCAGCGCGACCTGTTTATCGTCGCCGAATACTGGTCGCATGATTTGGCGGCGTTGCAACAGTATATTGACCTGGTCGAGGGCAAAGTGATGCTGTTCGACGTAGCCTTGCACCTGAAGTTTCATCAGGCATCGAAGCAGGGAGACGGGTTCGATATGGCGCAGATTTTCACCGACACCCTGACCGCCGCCGATCCGGCCCATTCGGTCACGCTGGTCGCCAACCACGACACTCAGCCGCTGCAATCGCTGGAAGCTCCGGTCGAACCCTGGTTTAAGCCGCTGGCCTATGCTCTGATCCTGCTGCGCGAACAAGGCGTCCCCTGCGTTTTCTATCCCGATCTGTACGGCGCCAGCTACAAAGATGAAGGCAGTGACGGCCAGGAATACCAGATTGATATGCCGGTTATCCCGGAGTTGGAAAAGTTGATCCAGGCGCGTCAACGCTTTGCCAACGGCGCGCAAACCGATTATTTTGATGATAAAAACTGCGTGGCTTTCACCCGCAGCGGCACCGCCGACGCCCCTGGCTGCGTGGTGGTGCTCACCAACGGGGCTGAAAGCGGCAAAGCGGTTTCGCTGGGCGATGCTCTGGCACACAAAAGCTGGCGAGACCTGCTCGGCAACCGTCAGGATGAGGTCACCACCGACGAACAGGGACAGGCGACTTTCCCGGTTAACGGCGGCAGCGTCAGCGTTTGGGTGTTGGCGGAAACCCTGTAGCGGGTGCGCCGTTGCGGCCATGTGTCGCAACGGCGGCAAACTATTTTTTGCCTTTCAGGTCTAAATTAGGGTAACACCTTAGCAAACCATTCACACCGGAGCCTAAATAGGGTACAAGGCTGCATGAAAATTCCAAAACGACTCCAGCCATTGGTAGATGATGGTTTAATCGACGACGTCATCCGCCGTTTGAAAAGTGGCAAAGAAGCCGACGTCTTTATCGTGCGCTGCGGCGAAGAGATCCGCTGCGCCAAAGTCTACAAAGAAGCAGAAAAACGTAACTTCAAGCAGGCCGTGAACTATCAGGAAGGCCGCAAAGTACGTAACAGTCGTGATGCGCGCGCCATGAGCAAAGGCTCTAAATTCGGTCGCCAGCAGCAGGAAGAAGCCTGGCAGAACACCGAGGTCGATGCGCTGAACCTGCTCGCCAAAGCGGGCGTCCGCGTGCCGCAGCCGGATATCTGTCTGGATGGCGTACTGCTGATGGAACTGATCACCGACGAAGAAGGCCTGGTAGCGCCGCGCTTGAGCGATGTTACCCTGACGCCGGAACAGGCACGGGCCGATCACGCGTTGATGATGAACTACGCGGTACGCATGCTGTGCGCCGGTCTGGTGCATGGCGACCTGTCGGAATTCAACGTGCTGATGGACAAAAACGGGCCAGTGATTATCGACCTGCCGCAGGTGGTGGATGCCGCCGCCAACAACCACGCCAAAAGCATGTTCGAACGTGATATCAATAACATGTCGCAGTTTTACGGCCAGTACGCACCGGAACTGCTCGGCAGCAAATATGCCAAAGAGATTTGGGCGCTGTACCAGGAAGGTAATCTGACGCCGGCGAGCGTGCTGACCGGTAAGTTTGTCGAGAGCAACAAACGCGCCGATGTCGGTTCCGTCCTGGAAGAGATTCAGGCGGCCAGCGAAGAGCACCAACGCCAACTGATGGCCCGCAACGAAGAAGATTAATCCCCCGGCCCTGTTTATCGGGCCGGGGTTTATTCGATCCTGAAAACGTCAGGATGGCGTTCCGTCGCGGCTTCGTGGTAAATGTCCCCCAGATAGCCGGCTATCTCGCTTTCGGTCAATTCATCCGGCAACACGATGTCGTAGCTACGCGCATACTTGCGCTCAGGCAAAGTCACGCGAAACAGCTGCCACCGATCCCCTGCCCGTTTGACGCCTAACAGGCGGCCAAACACATTAAAAATCATCATCCGCATTCCCTCCCATGCGTGTTTTAGGCTATAACACAAGCTAGTCCCGCCGTAGCGAAAAGGAAAGCCAATGACCGCCAATGCGCCGCAGTTCTGGCGTGATCCGCAGCTCCCCTTTGTGGAGGCCCGCGCCATTGAAGATGGCCGCAAGGTCTGTTACGCGCTGCACAGCCATGAAGTCTTTTCCATCGGCGCCATCACCGACGGCACCAGCATTTATATTAACGGCCGCCAGGAACACCAGGTCAGCACCGGCGATGTGGTGATCATCAACCCGCAGCAAGCCCACGCCTGCAACCCCATCGGCGACCAGCGCTGGTCATACATCATGTTTTATATCGATGCCGCCTGGCTGGGTAAATTGCAGCAAGAAATCGGCGGCGGCGACGGCCACTTTATCCCCTTCACTGAGGTGCTCAGTCATGATCCCGAACTGTTTGGCGGCCTGAACCGGCTGTATGCGCTACTGATCGATCCGCAGCGCTGCCATTTGGAAAAACAGATCGCTCTGGTGGAATACTTCAGCGATTTACAAACCTCGCAGGGGGACACACCGGTTCCGCCCAACGAGCACCCAAGGCTGGCGGCCGCGGCAGCCTTTATCAACGCGCATTGTACCCAGCCGCTTACGCTGGAGGCCATCTGCCAGGCGGCAGCGCTTTCGCCCTCTTACCTGATACGCGCCTTTAAACAGCGTTACGGCATGACGCCGCATGCTTATTTGGTCAACCAACGCATTCAGTTCGGTCACCGGTTGCTGAAACGCGGTTATCCGATCGCCGCTGCGGCCAGCGAAAGCGGTTTTGCCGATCAGGCGCACTTTCAGCGCACCTTCAAACTGCTGCTGGCCGCCACCCCCGGCCAGTACCAAAACCCACGCTAAATGCCGTCGGCCAACAGATAGCAGGCGCTGACTGCCAACAGCAGCGCCATCAAGCGATTAAAACGCCGTACGTTGCGTGCCTGCCGCAGCAGGCCGGTCAACATCGCGCCGGTGTAAGCCCAGCAGGCCACCGAGGCATAACAGATCACAAAGTAAATTACCGCGAACTGCCACAGCAGCAGGCGATCGCCATCGGCAATAAACGCTCCCAGACTGGCCACCGACGCCAGCCAGGCCTTGGGGTTCAGCCACTGCAACAGCGCGCCGTACCAGAAAGAAGGGGCTTGCGGTTGACTACCCTTCCCTAGGCGGCCGTCATCAAACGCCAGTTGATACGCCATAAACAACAAAAACGCGATGCCCGCCCACTGGATAACCTGCGTCAGCACCGGCCACAGCACCAACAGCGTGTTCAGCCCCAGACCTAGCAGGATCAACAGCAGAGTAAACCCCAGCGTGGCCCCCGAAACATGGCGCAGAGTGGCGTTGAAACCGAATTGCGCCCCCGCGCTCAGGGCAACGATATTGACCGGACCGGGGGTGATGGAAGAGGCCAGCGCAAATGCGGCCATGGAAAGATAGATATTCATTAAAGGCACCTGAGAAAGAGTTCACAGATGCCAGACTGACGGCTGGGCTTCTCGCTGTATTGAACAGAATTACCCTGGGCCGGTTCTAACCCGGCATCAGGCCGATAAAGCTGGTTTTCTTGCGTGGGCCGGTCATCAGCGCTTCCAGTTTCTCCACGCATTGCAGATAGTGCGGCGTCTTTTTGTGAGCGGCGACCGCCTGCTCGTCCCGATAGGCTTCGTAAATATAAAACCGCGTCGGGATGGATTCATCTTGCAATACGTCAAAGCGCAGGTTGCCCGGTTCTTCTATCGCTCCCAGATGATTGGCGCGGAAGACCTCAATAAACTCGTCGATTTTGTCCTGTTTAACGTTAATTTCTACCAGTGTGACGTGCATGGCGACTCCTTGTTAAACCTTGAAGGTCAATGTTCTTTCCAACCATAGGTTTAATCCCGCAGATTGCCCCTGCGCAAGGGTAATTTTGCTGCCTGGCTCACAAATACCGCCAGGCCTGTCGCTTCCCCCACCGGGGCAAACAGTACGGCATCTATAGTTAAGGTTCCTCCCCAGAGAGTGTGAGCTATGGATAACTATTTGATGGCGCTGGATGCAGGCACCGGCAGCGTTCGCGCGGTAATCTTCGATCTGGCAGGTAACCAGATCGCTCAGGGCCAGGCGGAATGGCGGCATTTGGCCGTGCCGGGCGTGCCCGGTTCCATGGAGTTTGACCTCAGCCACAACTGGCAACTGACCTGCCAGTGTATCCGCCAGGCGCTGCAAAACGCCGGTCTCTCTGGCCAGGCCATCCGTTCCGTGGCCTGCTGCTCCATGCGTGAGGGCATCGTACTCTACGATCGCGACGGCGTGCCGATCTGGGCCTGCGCCAACGTTGATGCCCGTGCCAGCCAGGAAGTCAGCGAACTGAAAGAGTTGCATAACCATAATTTCGAGCGCGAGGTTTACCAGTATTCAGGCCAAACGCTGGCGTTGAGCGCCATGCCGCGCCTGCTGTGGCTGGCGCATCATCGACCGGATATCTACCGTCAGGCCGCCACCCTGACCATGATCAGCGACTGGCTGGCGAATATGCTCAGCGGTGAACTGGCGGTGGATCCCTCCAACGCCGGTACCACCGGCATGCTCGATTTGGTCAACCGCGACTGGCGTCCGGCGCTGCTCGATATGGCCGGACTGCGTGCCGATATGCTGTCGCCGGTGAAAGAGACCGGCAGTGTGTTGGGGCACATCACCGAACTGGCGGCGCAGCAAAGCGGTTTGCTGCGCGGCACACCGGTGGTGATGGGCGGCGGAGATGTGCAACTGGGCAGTCTGGGGCTGGGGGTGGTGCATGCCGGGCAGACTGCCGTGCTGGGTGGCACCTTCTGGCAGCAGATCGTCAACCTGCCGGAACCGGCCACCGATCCGGAGATGAACATTCGCATCAACCCACACGTGATCCCCGGCATGGCACAAGCGGAGTCGATAAGCTTCTTCACCGGGTTGACCATGCGCTGGTTCCGCGACGCCTTCTGTGCCGAAGAGAAGCTGCTGGCGGAACGGCTGGGGGTCGATGCCTATAGCCTGCTGGAAGAGATGGCGGCGCGCGTGCCACCTGGGGCCTACGGCGTGATGCCGATATTTTCCGACGCCATGCATTTCAAGACCTGGTACCACGCCGCGCCGTCGTTTATTAACCTGTCGCTCGACCCGGAACGCTGCAATAAGCAGACCCTGTTCCGCGCATTGGAAGAGAACGCCGCCATTGTTTCCGCCTGCAACCTGGAACAAATCGCCAGCTTCTCCGGCGTACAGGTCCGTTCGCTGGTGTTTGCCGGGGGCGGTTCGAAGGGCAAGTTGTGGAGCCAAATCCTTAGCGACGTTACCGGCCTGACGGTGCGTGTGCCGGTGGTGAAAGAAGCCACCGCGCTGGGTTGCGCAATTGCCGCTGGGGTGGGGGCGGGACTGTATGAATCGTTGGCGCAAACCGGGGAACAGCTGGTGCGTTGGGAGCGAGAATATCAGCCGGATATGGCCAACCATGAACTGTATCAGAGGCAAAAAGAGACCTGGCAGCAGGTCTATGCCGATCAGCTCACTCTGGTCGACCACGGCCTGACCACCTCGATGTGGAAAGCGCCGGGCTTGTAATGCGTGAGCGGGTGCAGCCTGCTGCGCCCATCGCATAAGCTTATGCCAATTGAACATTTAGCCTGATTGACGGGCGAAGGCCCAGGCCGGGCTGGCCTCACGCGATTATTCCCCCTCAGAAACAGTGTAACCACCGCAAACGGATTTATCCGCCGCAGGGCTCTGCGTAAATTGTGATCTCTGTCACTCCGCGCTCACCGCGCGGTTTACGCATCCACCTGGGAAGAGCGGTACTATGCTGAATAATAATGAGAAACCTGCACCATCACCCTGGCTGGCGATCTTCTCGCTGACCGTCGCCTGCTTTGTGATGGTCACCACCGAGTTTCTGCCGATCGGCCTGCTGACCAATATCGCACCGTCGCTGGACGTCAGCACCGGCAGGGCCGGCCTGATGGTGACCGTGCCTGGTATCATCGCGGCGATCGCCGCTCCGGCACTGAGCCTGGCAGCCGACCGGCTCGACCGTCGCCTGCTGATGCTGGCGCTGAGCGTGCTGCTGGCGGTCTCCAACCTGGTCTCCGCAATGGCAGTAAACTTCCCCATGATGCTACTGGGCCGCGTGTTGCTGGGCATCTGCGTCGGCGGTTTTTGGGCCTTTGCCGCCAACTACGGCCGTCATCTGGTGCCGGAAGCCAGTCAGGGTCGCGCTACCGCGCTGATCCTGAGCGGCATTTCGGTCGGTGCCGTGTGCGGCGTTCCTGCCGGGGCATTGATTGGTGACCTGTTTGGCTGGCGTGCCGCCTTCTTTGGCAGCGCGGTGCTGGCGATCGGTGTGCTGCTGGCCCAACTGCGCCTGTTGACGTCGGTCCCTCCCACTCGCCCGGTCACCGCACGCGACCTGCTGTTACCCCTGCGTCTGCCGATGGCACGTACCGGGCTGATTGCCATAGTGTTACTGTTTATCGGCCACTTTGCCGCCTACACCTATCTGAAGCCGCTGCTGCAACAGGTGTTTGTCCTCAGCCCCTCGGCGATTTCGCTGCAGCTGTTGGCCTACGGTGCCATCGGTCTGCTCGGTACCTTCCTCGGTGAACGGTTGGCCGAACGCAGCCTGCGCGCCACCTTTATTCTGATCACCGCCATGTTGGCTGCCATCCTGATCGTCTCGCCGTTCCTCAGTGGCATCGCCGGTGCCACGCTGATGGTGATGGTATGGGGGCTGGCATTTGGCGCCGTACCGGTCTGCGCCACCAACTGGATGTTCGCCGCCGTCCCGCAGGCACCGGAAGCCGGCCAGGCACTGCTAGTCTGTGTGATCCAGATTGCGCTGGCTTCCGGCGCATTGTTGGGTGGCGAAGTGGTCGACTGGCAGGGCGTCAGCAGCGCCATGCTGTTTGGCGGTGCACTCACCCTGTCCGCCGCGCTGGTTTTCGGCCTGACCTTGCGTTCCGGTATGATTGGCGCTAAACAGTCATAATCATTATTCATCCGCAGAAACACACCCCGGCTTGCCGCCGGGATCAGACTGCTGACAAAGTCCTCTGTGCTTAAAAGTCATGTTTTGTGGACTAATAAAAACAAAGAATGATGTCTTCAGGTTTACCCCAAACACCCGAAAACCACGCTTTTCGGGTGTTTGTCATCAAATTCACCCCGGCTTGCCGCCGGGGTTTTGCACTGAGAGCGCTATGGATCATCATTTACTCGCTATTCGGGTGTTTAACCGCGTGGTAGAAACCGGCGGCTTCACCCGCGCCGCAGATTCACTGCGGATGCCCAAGGCCACTGTCACCAAGCTGATCCAGAACCTGGAAGATCATCTGCAAACCAAACTGTTCCAGCGCACCACCCGCAGCGTGTCGGTCACTGCCGAGGGCGAATGCTATTACCAGCGGACGGTAAAGTGGCTGGCGGAGCTGGAGCAGATGGAAGGCAGCATGACCGAGTCGCAGAGTGCGCCACAAGGCGTGCTCCGCATTGACGCCGGTGGCTCGACGGCACGGCAATTGCTGGTGCCGGCGCTGCCGGACTTTATCGCGCGTTACCCGCAAATTCAGATCGACCTGGGGGTAGGCGACCGTCTTATTGATCTGATTAACGACAGCGCCGACTGCGTGATCCGCAGCGGGCCACTGGCCGATTCCAGCCTGATTGCCCGTCGGCTGTTCGAGCTTGAATGGGTGACCTGCGCCACCCCTGCCTATCTGGCGCGCTACGGTACGCCGCAACACCCTTGCGATCTGGAGCTGGGTTTTCCACTGGCACATTACCGCCATGCGCTGAACGATCGCATCCAGCCGCTGCACTTTGTCGATCGGGGCAAGGAGATCGATATTCAGCACCGCTATCACGTCAGCGTCAACGAGGGAAATGCCCTGCTGGCGGCGGCGCTGGCCGGGTTAGGCATTATTCAAACCTTCCGCTTTATGGCTCAGCCGCATCTGGACAATGGCGAACTGGTCAGCCTGCTGCACGACTGGCAGCCACCGGCCGAGCAGATGTATGTGGTGTATCCCTCCAATCGCCATCTGAGCGCCAAAATGCGGGTGTTTATCGACTGGGCGGTGGAAGCTTTCAAATAGCCGAAACTGCAGCAGGTGGTGATGTGCCGCACGCTGTAACCGGGCGCTTTGTGGTATTATTTAACGCATTATTGTTATCACCCGACGAGCATACACCATGGCATATATTCCAAAAAACTACGCGAGGCTGGAGACCGGCTACCGCGAAAAAGCGCTGAAAATCTTTCCCTGGGTCTGCGGGCGCTGCTCGCGCGAGTTTGTTTACTCCAACCTGCGCGAACTGACGGTTCACCATATCGATCACGACCACAGCAACAACCCGGAAGACGGCAGCAACTGGGAAATGCTGTGCCTGTATTGTCACGACCATGAGCATTCAAAATACACCGAAGCCGATCAGTATGGCTCAACGGTTGTTGCCGGTGAAGATGCGCAAAAAGACGTCGGTCTCGCGACCCATAACCCGTTCGCCAACCTTAAGTCGATGTTGAAAAAGTAACTTTCGGGTATCGTCACAATTAGCAGCTTAATAACTTATTAAGCTGCTAAATTAAAAAAATCCTTCCGCATGTCCTCCCTTCCCAGAACATTCCTACTTACCCATTGACTCCGTTACCAGCAAAATAGGCTGTAAAGTTAATCGCATACTGGCTTGGCAAGCCGCCGTCGTTGGTGCATATTGTTCAGGCTCTGTTGTAGTTAACCTGTTTAGTTATCAACCTAATAAGCATATTAACTTAATAAGTTACCAGCTTAATAACTTGAGAGATGGCAACATGATTGTTTTGATTGGCTCGCAAAAAGGTGGCGTAGGGAAATCGACCAAGGCGGTCAATATCGCCGGATATCTGATCCTCAAGCAGGGAAAAACGGCCATCATCGTCGATGCCGACGATCAGAAATCAATCATGACCTGGTATAACGATCGCCAAAATGTTGAAGGTCTGCCGCATATTCCGGTGGTTGCCGCCTCGGGTAAAATCAAAGAGACGCTGCTGGAGCTGGATCGCCATTACGATTATGTGATTGTCGACACCGCCGGCCGCGACAGCGCCGAACTGCGCTCGGGCCTGTTGGCCGCCGATCTGTTCCTTTCTCCGCTGCGCCCGTCGCAGATGGATCTGGATACCGTCGGCTATCTGTCGGAAATGTTCGCCACGGCGCAGGAATATAACGAGAAGGTGAAAGGCTACATCGTGCTGAACATGTGCCCGACCAACATCTTCATTAATGAAGCCAACGAAGCGGCGCAGGTATTAAGCGAATACCCGGAACTGACGCTGGTCAGCAACCGCCTGTGCGACCGCAAGATTTACCGCGATGCCTGGGGCGAGGCGATTACCGTGCATGAGGCGCATAACGAAAAAGCGCAGGCGGAAATCGAAAGCCTGGTGAAGGAGGTGATCCTGTGAAAAAGCGCACCCCAACCCACCGCATGTCGGAAGACGAATTTATCAATAGCGCCACGTCGCACACTTTGCTGGTTCCCGCCCCCGAAGCCAAGCCGCAGGGTCGCAAACGCACTTACAAAGCCATTTCAGTCAGCCTGACCGATAATCACGTCGACGCCATCGATGAAATCATTGTGCAGGCGGCGCGTAACGGCGTGGTGCGCATTACCCGCTCCGATATCATCAAGCTGGCAATTGACGGCCTGGCGGAGAAGAGCGAAGAGCACCTGCTGCAACTGCTGAAAAAGCTGTAATAACCTCTTAACCTGCCAACTTAATAAGCCATTAGCTCATCAGGTTGGCAGGTAAAAACCCCTGTTCACGCAGTATCGCCTGCCCCTGTTCCGCCAGAATAAACTCGGCCAAGGGCTGTGCCAGTCCATCCAACAGACACAGACCATAGTCGGCCTCAATCGTCAGCGAAGGCGGTAACTGCCGCACCACCAGCTCGGGAAATCTCGCCAACGCCGCAGCATAGCTGGCGTAACCGAGGAAGATATCCGCCTGCCCGCTGTTGAGCAGATACTCAGCAGCCGGTCGGTCCGTCGGCAACGGCGCCGAGTCTGGGCCGCCCACCAGAGCCAAGGCCCGTTGCCGCAGGGCTGTCCCCTGCCCCGGCAACAGGGATTCAATACGTTCAAATAATTGCAGCGCATAGTCGCCGGAAGGGTCGGCGCCCGGCGTTGAGGTCGCTACCCGCCAGCGAGTGTCCAGCAGTACCTCCAGCAACGGGCGCTCGGTCAACCCGGCAATATTGCGCACCGTGGCGCATAACCGGTTGCGGGCAAAAGTTTGTACCCGTGGCGATAAATGCAGATCGACCAATCGCTGCGGATGCGCCAGATTGGCCGACGCGAAAATATGCGGGCGTTCTCCGGCTTCGATGCGCTGGCGCAGCAGGCCTGCGGGACCAAATACCGGGTCTACGACTTCGCCAGTTTGCGCCTGAAACGCAGCCAACAAGGGCCCAAAGGCCACGCGCAGGCTACCGGCGGCAAACAGCTGAATATTACCCATCCTGACGCTCCCTTTGGCTACGATACAGAGGCACCAGCGTTTCAAACTGCCGGCCTTCAATCTGCAAGGCTACCCGTTCAATCGCCAAATCAAACAGTGGTGACAAGCGCTCGGCCGTCAGCACCGCATCGCAGGGGCCGATTTGATGCTGCCCAACCGCCCCCAGCAACAGCGCGCGATCGGCCACCGCATGGGCATGATTGGGCTGATGGGTCGAAAACATCACCGCCATCTGCCGTTCCCGCGCCAGTGACGAGATCAGACTCAGCACCCGATCCTGGTGATGAAGATCCAATGCCGAAGTGGGTTCATCCAGTATCAGCACCTCGCAGCTCATCGCCAACGCGCGGGCAATCAGCACCAGTTGCCGCTGCCCGCCGGACAAACTGCCAAATTCGCGTTCGGCAAACTCCAGCATATCCAGTGACTGCAGGGCGTCTTTCGCCAATCGGTGATCCTGCGCCGAAGGGGAGCGGAACAACCCCACATAACGCGCTCGCCCCATCAGCACGATATCCAGCACCCGATAGGCAAAAGGCGCCGTGAAATGCTGCGGCACAAAACCGATGCCACCGACACATTCAACCGCCCCCTGCTGCAGCGGCAGGGTACCGAGCAGCAGCTGCATCAAAGTGCTTTTACCGCGCCCGTTGGGGCCCAGCACCGCCAAGACTTCGCCACGCGACAATTGCAGGCTCAGCGCATTAAACAAAGGCGCTTGGCCGGGCCAACCAAAGCTGAGATCCTCGACCTTCAGTAATGTCTCAGCCATGCCAGCCCCTCAGTTGCGCGCGACGCAACAACAGCGCAAACAGCGGTGCACCAATCAAAGCCGTCAGGATGCCCAATGGAATTTCACTGCTGCTCAGCGTGCGCGCAAGGTCGTCGATCAACACCATATACAACGCCCCTAAACACAGAGAAGCCGGTAACAGACGACGATGATCGGGGCCGACCAGCAGCCGGGCGACGTGCGGAATAACCAACCCGACCCAGCCAATGCTGCCGCTGACCGCCACCTGCGCGGCGACAATCGCGGCGCACAACGTCAGGATCAGCCAGCGGGTGCGCTCGACGTTAATGCCCAACGCGGCGGCATCTTCATCCCCCAGCGACAACAGATTGATGCGCCAGCGCAATGCCACCAACAGCCCGCCGGCCAACAGCAGCGGCAGGAACAGCATCAACAGTTTATTGTCGTCGGCGGTGGCGAAGCTGCCCAGCAGCCAGAACACGATGCTCGGCAATTTCTCTTCGGTATCGGCCAAATATTGCAGCAGGCTGACGCAGGCGGAGAAAAAGCCGCTGAGGATCACCCCGGCCAACACCAGCGACAAGATATTGCGCCGGGCGATGGCGCTGGTAATGGCAAAAATCAGCAGCAACGCCGCCATGCCGAACACAAAAGCCGACAGCAACAGTGCGATCATCGGCAGGCTGAGCAGAATCGCCAGCGTACCGCCAAAGGCCGCACCGGAAGAAACGCCGATGATATGCGGATCCACCAGCGGGTTACGAAAGACACCTTGCAGCGCGGCACCGCACAGAGCCAGAGAGGCTCCGGCCCCCATCGCCAATAGCACTCTGGGTACGCGTACGCCCAGAATCACCTGGCGTTGAACCGCGTCGATACCGCCCTGCGGGCCGGTCAGCGGCTCCAGCAGGATCATCAGACTGTGGGCTGCCGACACCGGGTAGCGGCCAATACCCAACGACAGCAGCGCGCAAAGCAACGTCAGCAGGAGCAGCCAGCCAAGCCTCATTGCTCGCTCTGGCAACAGCTGCTGCGATAATACTGCCGGTAGTAAGCATCCACCCGCTGTTGCAAATTAACGTCGCTAAAACGCTGCGGATACAGCTTTTTCGCCATCCAAAGTTCACCCAGCGCCAACGCTTCCGGCATCGGGTAGCCCCAGGCTTTGGCGTATTCCGGCATCAGATAGACGCGTTTATTTTTTACCGCGTCAATCCCCTGCCACTGCGGCGAACTGAGGATTTGCTGCACCACCTCGGGATAACGCTCCTGTACGAAAATCACCGCCGGGTTCCATTTCAGCACGTCCTCAATCGATACCTGCTTGAAGCCCTGAATATCCTTCGCCGCCACGTTTAGCGCACCGGCATGCTGCATCATCAGTCCGGTGTATTTGCCCGATCCATAAGTGGTTAAATCCGGATTGGCCATATACACCCGAACCCGTTGGTCCGCAGGCAGGTCTCGCAGCCGGTCGGCCACCAGAGTTCTCTGCTGAAAAACGTCCTGGATCATCGCCTCTGCCTGCGGCTGGTGCCCCATTACCGTGCCGATCAGGCGGATACCGTCCTGCAAGCCAAGGTTATAGGCCTGATCCTCATCATTGAGTACCGGGTTCATTTTCCCGGCCTGATCCGCCGCCTCACGGCGTAACGAAATAGCCACCACCGGAATACCGGCCCGTTCAATCTGGGCAATCATTTCCGGCGGCGCATAGTTGGCGACAAACACCACCTGCGGGTGCAGGCTGAGCAGGCTTTCGATGTTCACCGAGGTGAGATCGCCCGGCATCGGCATCTTCGCCAACCCAGGTGCCAGCCGCAGATAATTTGGCCCCAGCTGTTTCTTCCAGCTGCTGAGCACCCCCACCACCTGCGGCAGTGCATCGAGCTGCACCAGCAGGTTCAGCGTCTGGTGTTGCAACACCACCGCACGGGTAATGGTATCGGGTAATGTGACCTGTCTGTTGAGTTGGTCGGTGACCTGGCGATCCGCCTGCGCGGCGGAGGAAAATAAGATGAAAAGCAGCAACAGGCGTGGCAAGCGTTTGAACATGAGAGTTTCCGGTGGATTATCGTTATATATAAAATGATATAGCGATAGCCGTGGCGAAACAATCAGCGGGATCAAAACAACAGGATCCCCTGCGCAGCTATCAGAAGGGTAAAACATGGCAGGGGACGAAGTGCTAAAAATGACGAGCCCTCCCTCACAGCCATGAGGGAGGGTCATAAGGCAACTACTTCAGCGTAAAGCTCTGTGCCTGAACGTTGTCAGAATCCAGACCTACCATCACGTTAAACTTGCCCGGTTCCGCACCCCATTTCAGGCTGGCGTTATAGAACTTGAGATCCTCTTCGGTGATCGGCAGCTCAACGGTCTGCGCCTGGCCCGCTTTCAGCATCACTTTCTTAAAGTTGCGCAGCTCTTTTACCGGACGGCTGACCGAGGCGGTCACGTCCTGCAGATACAGTTGCACTACGGTAGCGCCATCATATTTACCGGTGTTCTTCAGCGTGACGCTGGCGGTGATCTTGCCGTTGCGCGCCATTGTCGGGCTGGAAAGTTTCAGGTCCGACAGGCTGAAGCTGGTGTAGCTCAGGCCATAACCGAAGGGATATAGCGGCCCGTTCGGCGAATCAAAGTAGCGCGAGGTGTACTTGCCCGGGTTTTCCTTGCCGAACGGACGGCCGGTGTTCAGGTGGTTGTAGTACATCGGGATCTGACCGACCGAACGCGGGAAAGTCATCGGTAACTTGCCCGACGGGTTGTAATCGCCGAACAGCACGTCGGCAACCGCATTACCGCCTTCGGTGCCGCTGTACCAGGTTTCCAGCATCGCATCCGCCTGCTGGCTTTCCCAACTCAGCGCCAGCGGACGGCCGTTCATCAGCACCAAGACCAATGGCTTGCCGGTGGCTTTCAGCGCGGAGATCAAATCACGCTGGCTTTGAGGAATGGTGATATCGGCCCGGCTGGAAGCTTCATGCGCCATGCCCTGCGATTCCCCTACTACCGCCACCACCACGTCGGCTTTCTTCGCCGCCTGCACCGCTTCGTCAATCATCTGCTGCGGTGGACGGGTGTCAAACACCACCGCCGGCTCATACTCGTTCAGGTAGTCGATAATGCTCTTGTCCTGAGTGACGTTGGCCCCTTTGGCGTAGAGAATTTTCGCCTTGTCGCCCACCGCACTTTCCAGCCCTTCACGGAGGGTCACCGACTGTTTAATCACCCCGGCCGCCGACCAGCTGCCCATCACGTCACGCTGGCTGTCGGCCATCGGCCCGACCAGCGCAATGGTCGCCTGCTTGCTCAGCGGCAATGTCTGCCGGTCATTCTTCAGCAGCACCATGGTTTTACGTGCGATCACGCGCGCTTCGGCACGGTGCAGGCGGCTTTCGGCATTGGTGTCCTGCGGGTCGGAACCGACCGGGCCAAGATGGGTGTAAGGGTCTTTAAACAGGCCCATATCATATTTGGTGTTCAACACGTCGCGACAGGCACGGTCAATGTCGCTTTCCGACACCAGCCCGTCTTTCACCAGCCCCGGCAGGTATTGGTCGTAATATTCGTCGCTCATGCTCATGTCGACGCCAGAGGTGATCGCCAGTCGTACTGCATCACGCGCGTCCGCAGCCACACCGTGTTTTATCAGCTCTTTAATCGCACCGTGGTCGCTGATGGTGATGCCCTTGAAGCCCCACCGATCGCGCAGCAGGTCCTTCAGCAGCCACGGGTTAGCAGTAGCCGGAATGCCATTCACCGAATTGAGCGACACCATAACGCCACCGCTGCCGGCATCCACTGCCGCTTTATAAGGTGGCAGATAGTCCTGATACATCCGCAACGGGCTCATGTCGACGGTATTGTAGTCGCGACCGCCTTCGGTGGCGCCGTACAGTGCGAAGTGCTTCACGCTGGCCATGATCGAGCCGGGTTTGGACGGGTCACCGTTTTGATAGGCGTCCACCATAACCTTGGCGATTTTGGAGACCAGCCAGGTGTCTTCACCGAAACCTTCAGAGACCCGACCCCAGCGCGGATCGCGGGTGATATCGACCATCGGCGAGAAAGTCATGTTCAGGCCGTCGTCGCTGGCTTCCTGCGCCGACACCCGACCGCTGAGTGCGATGGCTTCCAGATCAAAGCTGGCCGCCAACCCGAGGCTGATCGGGAACACGGTGCGCTGGCCGTGCACCACATCATAGGCAAAGAACAGCGGGATTTTCAGGCGGCTGAGCTGCATCGCCTGATCCTGCATGGCACGGATATCCGGCCGGGTGACGGTGTTGAAGATGGCGCCGATTTGTCCCTTGCTGATGCCGTCGCGGATCGCCTCTTTCGGGTTGTCCGGACCGACGCTGATTAAGCGCAGCTGGCCGATTTTTTCCTCCAGCGTCATCTGCTTCATCAGGTTGGAGACAAAGGCATCGCGCTGCTGGGCATTAACACCTTGCGTTATGGCGCTTTCCTGCGCAAAAACCGGGCTGATGGCCAGACCGGACAACATACTCACCACACAAAGCCATTTCATATTTTTTATCTCAGGCATGTTCCCGCCGCAGACGGCGACGGGGATGATTAATCGACGTGAAAAGGCAGTGTGCCATACTCCTTTTCACCGCAGAAATACTTTGTAATGTTAAAGGTTACAAGCTGTTAGCGCAGGTCGGGCGATAGTTTTTCAGCCGGGCACGGCTTTGCGCCGCCTCATCGCCGAGGAAATCCACCAGCGCGGTTAAGGTCGGCGGCAGCACTGCCCGTTCAGGATAGACCAAATAGTAAGCCGCACCGCTGACCACGCTGAGCGGGAACGGCGTCACGATACGCTGCGCCTGAATATCCTCCTCCAGCAAACACAAATCGCCGATGGCGATGCCAAAACCCTGCAGCGCGGCGCTCATCGCCAGATCGAGCGTATCGAAATGCTGCCCCTTGCCGGAGGGCAGCGTCTCCTGCCCCGCCGCCTTTAGCCACAACAGCCAGTCGCGGCGATCGCGTGTGGGATGCAACAGCGTCTTATCCGCCAGATCGGCCGGCGTTGGCGGACGGGATAAATCGGGCAGGTAAATCGGCGTGCAGACCGGCGTGAGAATTTCATCGAACAGATGATGTACCGCCAGCTTTTTCCCCTGCGGCTGACCGAACACCACGGCGGCGTCGAAATGTTCCGCGCCGAAATCCAGCCCGTGCGACACCGAAGCGGTCAGCTCTATGTGCATTTCCGGCCGTTCATTTTGCAGCCGTATAATGCGCGGCAACACCCAGCGCATGGCGCAGGTCGGGCATTTGATTCGCAGCGTGCCGGGCTGAGTGCCGACTCTGGTCAGCGCCTCATCCAGCAGCCCCAGGGCCTGCTGCACCGGGGGCAGCAGCATGGCCCCCTGCGGCGTCAGGGTCAGACCGCGCGCACGTCGGCTAAACAACGGATAACCCAAATGCTGTTCCAGCCCCAGTATTTGCCGGCTGACTGCGCCCTGCGTCAGGTGCAGACTCTGGGCGGCATGCGTGAAATTAAGGCGCTGGGCCACCACCAAAAAGGTTTTCAGTACGTCGAGCGACGGCAGTGATGACGACATGGCGAGCTCCTTGATATCCCCTGAAATTCCAAGGATTCCCCCAAATAATTGGAACGACATCAAGGCGGCCAGTGAACGCAACCCGATGAGCTGACATGAGTCAGTGATTCGGATAAGTAAGCGCAGCCAACGCCGAGATCGTTTCAAGAATGAAGGGGAATCAGTCATGATCTGATTGCATGGCAAGTATGACAAACTTTCCCTTGTTGGCCTACCGTCATTGATGCTTAATCAAGCGATACCCCCTTTCCCCTGGAGCCTCCCATGCAGAGCGCCTGCTCACAACGTTCGAAGTTGCCGGACGTCGGCACCACTATTTTTACCGTTATCGGCCAGCTCAGCGCCGAACACCAGGCTCTGAACCTGTCGCAGGGCGCACCGAACTTCGCCTGTGAACCGCAGTTGGTTGAGGCAGTGTCGCAAGCCATGCGCGCAGGACATAACCAATATGCGCCAATGAGCGGCGTGGCGGCATTACGCACCGCGCTGGCGGATAAAGTTGAACGATTGTATGGCGCGCGCTACGACGCTGACGAAGAAATCACGGTCATAGCCAGTGCCAGCGAAGGATTGTATTCCGCTATCAGCGCATTGGTGCACCCAGGCGATGAGGTGATTTATTTCGAACCGGCCTTCGACAGCTACGCGCCGATCGTACGCCTGCAGGGCGCCACTCCGGTGGCGATTAAACTGTCGCTGCAAGATCTGCATATTGACTGGGATGAGGTCGCTGCGGCCATCAACAGCAAAACGCGGATGATCATCGTCAACAGCCCGCACAACCCAACGGGCAGCGTGTTTGGCGAACATGATATCGAACGACTGACCGCCCTGACGCGCAACACCGATATCGTCATTCTGTCCGACGAGGTTTACGAACACGTGGTGTTCGACGGCGATATTCATCACAGCATGGCACGCTACCCGCAACTGGCCGAACGCAGCGTGATCGTTTCATCGTTTGGCAAAACCTATCACGTCACCGGCTGGCGCGTCGGTTACTGCATGGCACCGGCGGCATTGATGGACGAGATCCGCAAGGTACACCAGTTTATGGTGTTTTCCGCCGATACCCCGATGCAGTACGCCTTCGCCGAAGCCTTGGCTAATCCGCAAAGTTATTTAGGGTTGGCGGCTTTCTACCAGCAGAAACGCGACCTGCTGGCGAACGCCCTGCAAGATTCGCGCTTTGAATTACTGCCCAGCCGTGGCAGTTTCTTTATGCTGGCCCGCTTTAGCGGTTTCAGCAGCGAAAGCGACAACGATTTTGCGGTGCGTCTGATCCGCGAAGCCAAAGTCGCCACTATCCCGCTGTCGGCGTTCTACAGCGACGGCACCAATACCGGCATTATTCGACTGAGTTTTTCAAAAGATAACCAGACCCTGCTGGAAGGCGCACGCCGTCTGTGTCAGGTGTAATGCATTCACTTTTGCTTTGACCATGGGAAAAGGGCTCTGAATATGAAATCACTGAAAACGTTGATCGCCGCAGGCTGCCTGCTGGCCGCCGGTTCCACGCTGGCGGCGGAAAACACCTTGCGTTTTGGCCTGGAAGCGCTGTACCCACCGTTTGAATCCAAATCTGCCAGTGGCCAGCTCGTCGGTTTTGATATCGATCTGGGCAACGCCGTTTGCGCCGCCGCCCAGCTGAAATGCAGCTGGGTCGAAACCTCTTTCGACAGTCTGATCCCGGCGCTGAAGGCGCGCAAGTTTGACGCCATCAACTCGGCGATGAACGTTACCGATCAGCGTCGCCAGGCCATCGACTTCACCGATTCAATCTATCAGGTACCGAACCGCCTGATCGCCAAGGCCGACAGCGGCCTGTTGCCGAACGCCACCTCGCTGGCAGGCAAACACGTCGGCGTGCTGCAAGGCTCGATTCAGGAGACTTACGCCAAGGCTCACTGGGCGCCGCAGGGCGTGGACGTGGTGTCTTATCAGGATCAGAACCAGGCCTATCTGGACCTGACCGCCGGGCGTCTCGACGCCACGCTGGTGATGGCCCCGTCGGGACAAAGCGGCTTCCTGGCGCACCCGGACGGTAAGGGCTTTGCCTTCGTCGGCGATGCGGTCAGCGACGACAAAATCCTTGGCGAGGGCATTGCTTTCGGCCTGCGCAAAGGCGATGAGGCGCTGAAGAAAAAACTGAATGAGGCGATCGTCAAAGTGAAGCAGCAAGGCACGGTGAGCGAGCTGGCGAAGAAATATTTTGGCGATATTGACGTAACGGTGAAGTAAAAATCAGGGGCGAAAATCGCTTCGCCCCTGACTGTTTTAGCGATCGAATACTGAACTGTTCAACGCACGATCCTGCTGATGGCGCTCCAGCGCCAGCTCAATCAGACGGGTAATCAGTTGGCTATAGCTGATGCCGCCGGCGGCCCACAGTTTGGGATACATGCTGATATTGGTGAAGCCCGGCAGCGTGTTGATCTCGTTGATCACCACGTTGTTGTCCGGCGTCAGGAACACGTCCACGCGCGCCAAGCCAAAACATTCCAGCGCCCGGAAGGCTTTCAGCGCCACCTCGCGGATTTTGTCGCTCACCTCCGGCGTAATCGCCGCCGGTACCACCACCTGAGCGCCCTGCTCATTGATGTACTTGGTGTCGTACGAGTAGAAGGCATCGCTCAGCACGATTTCGCCACACAGGCTGGCCTGCGGTTCGTCATTGCCCAACACCGCACACTCGATTTCGCGGCCGACAATCGCCGACTCCACCAGCACCTTGTGATCGAAGCTGAACGCCAGCGCCACCGCGGCCTCATAGCCGTTGCGATCCTGCACCTTGCTGACGCCCACCGAAGAACCCTGGTTAGCCGGTTTAACAAACAGCGGCAGCCCCAGGCGTTCGCTGAGCTGTTCAAAAGTGAATTTGGCGCGGTTGCTGCGCGTCAGGGTTACAAAAGGCGCGACCGCCAGCCCGGCATCACGCAGCAGACGTTTGGTGACGTCTTTGTCCATGCTGACCGCAGACCCCAATACGCCAGCGCCGACGAACGGCAAATTCGCCATCCGCAGTAGCCCCTGCAATGAACCGTCTTCCCCCAGCGTGCCGTGCACGATCGGGAATACCACGTCGAGCTGGCCTAACGCACCGGCGCTACCTGACTCAATCAACTGCTGTTTTTCCTGACCGGGGATCAACGCTACATTTTTATTTGAGCGGTTCAACGCAATCAGCGCCGGGTTTTCCGCATTCAACAGGTAGTTGGACGCATCGTTGATGTGCCAGTGCCCCTGTTTGTCTATCCCCAGCAATGTGACGTCAAACTTCTCTTTGTCTATGGCATCCACAATGTTTTTTGCCGACTGCAGTGAAACCTCATGCTCCGCCGATTTACCGCCGAAGATCACCCCAACACGTAATTTGGTCACGCCCTAATCCTTCTGAAAAATCATGGCAAAAAAGTCGTTTATCACAATAAACGCATTGCCCCGTGGCAGCAATCGTTGCAACCCGGAAAATGACCACCCCACGGAATGCCAAATTGCGACCATCCAAAACGTATACACTTCGTATATTACTGCACTGAGGAGCAGCCTATGGGCATTGTGAAAATTTCAGACGCGCTGCATGACGATCTGCGCCTGGCTAGCCTGACGATGACGCGCTCGATCAACGCGCAGGCGGAATACTGGATCAAGATTGGCATGCTGGCGGAGTTCCATCCGGAACTGACCTACCCCCAACTGGTAAAAAAAATGATGAAAGATAACGCGATGACGTTAAAGGAGATTGTCGGGTGAAACAGATTGTGATCAAAACACCGGAAGAGATTGTCAAAATGCGTCACTCTGGCGCGCTGCTGGCAAAGGTGTTTGCTATGCTCGATGAGGTGATAGTCGAAGGCATCTCGACGATGGAGATCAACGACCGCGCCGAGGCCTTTATCATCGACGAGCTGAAATCGCGCCCGTCTACAAAAGGACAGTACGGTTTTCCCTATGTGCTCAATACCTCGATTGACGAAGTGATCTGCCACGGCGTTCCGTCGGCCAGCAAAATACTGCGCTCCGGCATGATCGTTAACGTCGACATTACGCTGGAACACGACGGCTATATTGCCGACTCCAGCAAAATGTACTGCATTGGGCAAATCACGCCGCTGGCCAAACGGCTGGTGAATAACGTGTATGAGTCTATGTGGCAAGGCATCCGCGTGGTGAAACCGGGCGCGACGCTGGGGGATATCGGCCATGCGATCCAACAGCACGCAGAAAAAGCCGGCTACAGCATAGTGCGGGAATACTGCGGTCACGGCATCGGCCGCGATATGCATGAAGAACCGGCGGTGATGCACTTTGGCCAACCGGGCACCGGTATGGTGCTGCAGGAAGGCATGGTCTTTACCATCGAACCCATGATCAATCAGGGTGACCACCGCATTAAGCAAAAGAAAGACGGTTGGACAGTGGTTACGCGTGATAAAAAGCTGTCTGCCCAGTGGGAGCACACCGTTGCGGTTACCGCCGACGGCGTGGAAATCCTGACGCTGCGCGACGAAGAGCGCCAGGCTGGTTACAAAGAACGATACTAAGTTATTAAGCCATCAAGCTACCAAGTTAATGACTTACTAAATTAATCACCTCATGGATTTCACCGGGCAATCGACAAAGCTGCCCGGTGGAAAACGATGGGGACGACAGGGAGATCGGCATGACGCAGTCCACCAGCGCCACCAACCAGGCGTTTCTCAGTAAGCTCAAAAGCATCGTCGGTGGCCCGCAGCTGCTGACCGGTGAACGCAGCACCGAACGTTACCGCAAGGGCTTTCGCTCCGGCGAGGGCCAGGCGCTGGCGGTGGTGTTTCCGACGCGCCTGCTGCAGCTGTGGCAGTTGCTTGAGGCCTGCGTCGCCGCCGATAAAATCGTCATCATGCAGGCGGCGAACACCGGTCTGACCGAAGGTTCAACGCCCAGCGGCAACGACTATGACCGTGATATCGTCATTATCAGCACCCTGCGCCTCAACCATGTGCAGGTGCTGGACAATGGCAAACAGGTGGTCGGCTTCCCCGGCAGTACGCTCAACCAGTTGGAAAAATTGCTCAAGCCTTATGGCCGCGAACCGCATTCGGTAATTGGCTCGTCCTGCATCGGCGCTTCGGTGATCGGCGGCGTGTGCAACAACTCCGGTGGTTCACTGGTCAAACGCGGCCCTGCCTACACCGAGATGGCGCTGTATGCCCAACTGGGTGAAGACGGTCAGCTGCGTCTGGTTAACCATCTGGGCATTAAACTCGGGGATACGCCGGAAGAGATCCTTACCCGCCTGGAGAAAGGCGACTACCGGCCGGAAGATGTCGAGCACGGCGAGCTGCGTGCCTCCGACAATGAATATGCCAGCCGTGTTCGCGACGTCGATGCCGATACGCCCTCCCGTTTTAACGCTGACAAGCGTCGCCTGTACGAAGCCTCCGGCTGCGCAGGCAAACTGGCGGTATTTGCCGTGCGGCTGGACACCTTCGAGAAAGAGGGTAAAGAGCAGGTGTTTTACATCGGGACCAACGACACTGCAGTATTGACCGAACTGCGCCGCCACATGCTGAGCAAGTTTGACAACCTGCCGGTTGCCGGCGAATACATGCACCGGGATATTTTTGATATCGCCGAAGTGTATGGCAAAGACACCTTTATGATGATCGACAAGCTCGGCACCGATCAGATGCCGACCTTCTTCACTCTGAAAGGCCGCATGGACGCCAGCCTCAACAAGCTGCCGTTGCTGCCGCATAACCTGACCGACCGCCTGATGCAGGGCCTGAGCCATCTGGCGCCCAGCCACCTGCCTAAGCGCATGAAAGAGTATCGCGAGCGCTTTGAACACCACCTGCTGCTGAAAATGGCCGGGCCGGGCGTCGAAGAGGCGCAGCAGTACCTGAGCCAATACTTTGCCGAGGCCAACGGGGCGTTCTTCGTCTGCACCCCGGATGAAGGCAAGAAGGCCTTCCTGCACCGCTTTGCCGCCGCCGGCGCGGCAGTGCGTTACCATGCGGTGCACGCCGACAAGGTCGAGGATATTTTGGCGCTGGATATCGCGCTGCGCCGCAACGATACCGACTGGTTCGAAACCCTGCCGCCGGAAATCGACAGCCAACTGGTGCACAAGCTGTATTACGGCCACTTTATGTGCCACGTCTTCCACCAGGATTATGTGGTGAAAAAAGGCGTCGACAGCCATGCGCTCAAGGAAAAGATGTTGGAGATCCTCAACCAACGCGGCGCAGAGTACCCGGCGGAACATAACGTCGGCCATCTCTACCCCGCCAAGCCGGATTTGCAGGCGTTCTACCGCAGCGCCGATCCCACCAACAGCTTTAACCCCGGTTTGGGCAAAACCAGCAAGCGGAAGCACTGGGCCGGTAACGGTCAATAACCCTTCCCCTTTGGCTCGCCGCTGCACCGGCGAGCCCTCCTTCCAGATGCATCCCTCTTTTTACAATTTTAAAGATGCATTTTTATTGCAACTTTAAAGTCTGCTGATTATCATGCGGTGTAAATAAGAATCAATAACAACTTTGTCATGACGGATACGTGACATCTGCCGTGACGTTCACCGCAAAATTAATGAGAAGGAACCTTCCATGAGCCAGACCCTCGATTCCGCCCAGCTGCTGTCCGCACTGGACAAAGTGATGGTGATCTCCACCACCGACCTGCAAGGCACCATCACCTATGTCAACGACCTGTTTTGCCAGCTCACCGGCTTTAGCCGGGAAGAACTGGTGGGACAACCTCACAACATCGTACGCCACCCTTCCGTCCCCAAGGCCATCTATAAAGAGATGTGGGATACCATTAAAGCCGGAAATATCTGGACCGGCATCATTCCCAACGTCGGTAAAGGTGGCGTGCTGTATGTGGTCGACACCACCGTGCAACCGCTCTATGACGCACAGGGCAAGATCGAGGCCTACATCAGTATCCGCCGTGTGATCAACGATCTGATGACCGATTTCGACTCCGTCGAATTCTCCAAAGAACAGTTCGACAACCACTACAATAAGTAAGAAACATGGCCGATATCATCGAACGTATCCTGATCGGCTACGGTTCGGAATCGGGCAAAGCCCAGGCGCTGGCAACGCGCTTGGGCGGGTTACCTTTTCTGCACCCCTATGCCCCCACCCTATTGACCCTCAACGAAATTTCTCCGGCAGATCTGGGCAAAGGCGACCTATTGCTTATCGTATCCAGTTCGTTTGGCGACGGTGAGCCGCCGGCTAACGCCGAGCTTTTTTTCGATGCTCTGGCACACACGCAAAACCTCGCACAGCTGCGCTACGCCATTTTCGGCCTGGGCGATACGGCTTACCCGCGTTTTTGCGGTTTCACGCAGTCGCTTGACGCCGGGTTGTCCGAACGCGGAGCGCAGGCCATCGTCAACCGCGTTGATGCCGACGTCAACTTCGAGAGCTTTTTCGCCACCTGGTCCGCCGTAGTGGAACAGGTAATTGCGGGGGACTTGCAGGCCGGGCGCGATCTGCATCTGCGCGTCACCGCTTATGGCGAGGACAATGCTTTTGCCGCCGGCCTGCTGGAGCGCCGCTCTCTCAGCGCCCGAGCGCCGTACGCCTGGCATCTTCGCCTGGATATCGCCGGCAGCGGCATCGGCTACCGCGCAGGTGATTCGCTCTACCTGCTACCGGAAAACGACGAGGCTTTACTGCTTCGTTTGGCCGCCTGGCTCGGCCGACCCGAAGCCAAAGAAGCGCTACGCCAGCGGGAGCTGCGTCAGATAAGCAAGGCGGTGCTACGCGAACTGGCGCAGCTTGCCGACAGTGAAGACCTCAAGGGAATGCTGAAGATCCGCCAGCGCAAGGCGTTGGAGGCTTACCTGTACGGCGCCGATCTGCTGGACGTACTGCAAGAATTTTGCACGCCGCAGTCGGTCACTCTGGAAGATCTGCTGAGCCTGCTCCCTGCTTGCCTGCCGCGCGCCTATTCGATCGCTTCGGCCTCGCGAGAAGACAGTCTGGACTTGTGCGTTCGCGAGGTCCGTTACGAACGTAATGGGCGTGCTCGAAGCGGTACCGCGACCGGTTGGCTGCTGGATCACCCTGGCCCCTTCCGTGTCTTCTGCCGCGCCAACCCCAGCTTCTACCTGCCGCCCGATCCGGAGATTCCCGTGCTGTTTATCGGTACCGGCACCGGCATCGCCCCCTTGATAGGCTTGCTGCGCGAAATGGCGCTCGGTGGCGAACAACGCGAAACCGCCTTAATCTTCGGAGAAAAACGCCGCGATGAAGACTTCCTGTACCGCGAAGAGCTTGAGTCGCTGTGCGAGGGTGGCGTACTGAATCGACTCATTACCGCATTTTCCCGCGACGGCGCCACGAAATACTACGTGCAGCACGCGATCGAAGAACATGCCGATTACGTGAGGGAGCTGTTGCTTAAGGGGGCGCACGTCTACCTGTGCGGCAATCGACAATATCTGGAACATGCCGTGGCGACAGCGCTGGAGAAAGCCTGCCGGACGGAAAACCTGTGCCAGACGCTGATAGAGCAGCAGCGCCTGCACCTGGAACTTTATTGAGAGGGGGCTCACCGCTCCGCGCGCAGCAGTAAAGAGACGATAAATGCGCCCCCCAGCCCCGCCGTAATGATGCCGATGGGCAGTTCCTGATGGGGGATCAGGCTGCGGCTGAGCATGTCGCCGCCGGTCAGCAGTATCGCCCCCAGCAAGCCGCACATCGGCACGGACAAACGGTGACGCACGCCCACCAGACGTCGGGCCAGATAAGGCACCATCAGCCCGACAAAACCGATCACGCCCGTCAGTGAAACGAGAAACGCCGTGGACAGTGCGCAGCACAGAAAGGTCTCGGTTCGCAAGCGCGCTACGTTGACCCCCATCGAATGGGCAGTCTGCTCTCCTGCCAACAGCGCGTCCAGCGCCCGCCAACGCAGCGCGGTAAACCCGACCAGCAGCACGAAACTCACTAGCGGAATGAACAGATTTTCCCAACGCGCCAGCCCCAACCCACCCAGCGACCAAAACAAGACCGAACCGGCCGCCCGCTGATCGCCGGAAAATACCAGATAGCTGGTGAGTGCGCTGAACAAAAATGAGACCGCCAGGCCGCAGACGATAAGCTGCTCGGCACGCCTGATCCGGCTGACGCGAAACAGTACCATCACCGCCATCGCAGACAAAATGCCGCCAGCGAAAGCGGACAGCGGCAACGTCAACGCACCCAGCGCATCCCCGAAGCGCGTGATGACCAGCACCGCGCCGGCAGAGGCGCCGGAGGAGAGCCCAAACAAAAAAGGGTCGGCCAGCTCATTGCGGGTGGTGGTCTGCAGCAGCGCGCCGGTCATCGCCAGCCCGGCGCCGGTCAATGCAGCCAGCAAGGCTCTGGGCACCCGCAGTTGCACGACGATGGTATCCAGCATGCCGGAGAGCGGGGCAGATGAAAGCCCCAATGCCGCCATCGTCTGCCGCCATGACAGCGCAACGCTGCCCAACTGCAGGCTCCAGATCATTAACCCGCACAATATCAACAGCGCCAGCGGTGCGAGCAACATAAACCGTCCGGTCGGCGCATTCATTTGGTGGCCGGCGCGTACAACGCCCGCGCCAGCTTTTCCACCGCGCCGATATTGGCCGGCCCCGGCGTCAGCTCCGCATACTGCAGTTTCAGGTAGCGGTGGTGCTGCACGGCAGGCGTCAATTTCATCAATGGGTGAGACTCGAGGAAGCGCCGCAGCGCATCGGCACCCGAGCCGGTCTGGTAATCCAGCAGAATAATGAAGTCGGGCTCTGCAGCCGCTACCGCCTCCCAGGACGCCGTCGTCCAGCTCGCAGGCAAACCGTCCATCACGTTGTGGCCGCCAGCCGCCTCGATAATCGCCGTCGGCATGGCGTATTTGCCACTGGTGAAAGGCTTCTCCTCACCCGAATCATAGACGAACACCTTGAGCGGCGGCTGTCCCGCAGGCCTGGCCGGAAGCGCGGCTAACCGGCGCTGCCATCCCTCAACCAACGCGGCGGCCTCTCGCTGCTTGCCGAAAATTTTGCCGAGCTTCAGTTCATCGTCATACAGCAGGTTCATATCGGCCTTCTGCGGCCGCCCGCCAGCCTGCACGCAGCTCTCGCCCAGCACCAGCGTTTTGATGCCGAACGGGGCGAGCTTCTCCGGCGTGACGTCACCGCCGATCTTCATGCCATAGTTCCAGCCGGCGAAGAAGAAATCCGGTTGTGCCACCAGCAACGTTTCCAAAGCGGGATATTTCGGTGCCAGTTCGGGAATGTGACCCATTGCGGCCTTGAAGTCAGGCGTCAGTTTGTACCAGCCGGTGATGCCGGTCAGCCCGACAATGCGATCCTGCAGGTGCAGTGCAAAGGCCATCTCAGCCATGTTGATGTCATTGATGACGGCGCGCTGCGGCGCCTGATTGAAGGTAACCGGCATACCGCAGCTTTCTACGGTGACGGGAAAATTTTCGGCCGCCGCCGACCTGGCGGCCAGCAACAGAAGCAGGATGAATACGCGTGCGTTCATGTTTCTCTCTGGTTTATCAAGCGCAATGTGGAACGTCAAAAATACGCAGCGTTTTGCCGCTGGCGGGATGCGCTACTTTGAAACTGTTCATGCCGAACACCGGAAAAATCACCCGGGTCTGCAACACCGCCTCAGGCGTACCGCAGGCCACCTGACGGCTTTCGTTAAGCACCAGGATGCGATCGGCAAACGCCTCTGCCACGGGCAGATCGTGCAGAACCGCAATCACGGCGATATCCTTATTTTTCACTAACGACAGCAGCGCCGAGCGCCCGGGCGGATCGAGATGATTAGTCGGTTCATCCAGTAACAACAGGCTGGGAGACTGCGCCAACGCTCGGGCCAGCGCAGCGCGCTGACGCTGACCGCCCGAGAGCCGCCCCAGCGGATGGTGCCTGAGCGGCGCCAGCCCGGTTTCCCCGATGGCCTCGTCAACGATACTTTTTCCCGCCGCAGAGCGTTCGCCATGCGGTAAACGGCCCAACGCTACGTAGTCCTCAACCAACAGCCGCAAATCCGGCAGATCGTTTTGTGCCAGAAAGGCGATGCTTCTGGCGCGTTCCGCCGCAGGCCAATCGGACAAGGCGCGACCGCGCCAGTAAATGCCGCCGCTGTCCGGCCGCGTTTCGCCGATCAGGGCGCGCAACAGGCTCGACTTACCGCTGCCGTTAGGGCCTATCACCGCCAGCTTCTCACCAGAGCGGAGCGCGAAATGGATGTTATCGAGTATCAATGCCTCACGGTGACCGATCAGGCTAACCCCATCGACACGGAGGATGTCGTGAACTGAATTCATTATGCATTTTCTGTTACGTTATAACATATAAATTCTTTTATCACGATTGCCCGCCTTCTGCAAAAGCGAATCGCAAAGTCTTTTGCCGCACGCGTTGCACATACCGGTCAACTTGGGTATGTTTGATGCGGATAGTTTCATTCACGGTTTTCAGGAACTCACATGACCTACCTGGCGCACAGCACAGATCCTACAGACGCGACCGCTCCGGCCGTCGTTCTGCTGTGCGCATCCTCAGCCCCACCCGCCGTTTTCTCTGTCGTTACCGCGGTAGCCGCTTACCCGCCACGCTCTGTGGTTGTGCGCTAAGCCAAGCCGAAGATCTCACCTCCAGCTTTACTTGATTTGCGCTCAGGCGTAGAACGCCGCGCCTGCTGGAGCTTATTATTTTCACGACAGGTGAAAACAAAATGCGATTCATTTCTCACTGGGCCAACGCCGGCCTGGCTACGCTATTCGTTCTGCTCTGGAGCAGCGGCGCAATTTTCTCGCGCTGGGGGCTGGAGCACGCTTCCGCCTTCGCTTTCCTTTTCTTTCGTTGCGCTATCGCGCTGGCACTGCTGTTGGCTATCGGCCTGTGGCAACGGCAATGCTTACCGGCTGCCGGCACCCGTCTTCGGGTGGCGCTGATCGGTCTGCTTATGATCGGCAGCTACCAGATTTGTTATCTGCTGGCGCTGGAACAGGGCATCACTCCCGGCGTGCTGGCGACGCTGCTCGGCGTTCAACCGATACTTACCCAGTTCGTTACCGAACGCCGCTGCTCAGGGTTGCGCGGCTTAGGCCTGCTGCTGGCGATGGCCGGACTGACGCTGGTGGTGTATCAAAGCCTGATGATTGCCCACTTCTCACTGGTCGGTATGCTGTGCGCCTTTATTGCGTTGGGGTGCATGACCGCCGGCACCCTGTTGCAAAAGGGCCTGAGCCAACCCCCGCTGGCGGTATTGCCGTTACAGTACGCGGTTGGCTTGCTGATGTGCACGCTGGTGCTGCCGTTTGAGCCGCTGCGGGTCGATTGGGGCGTGGCATTTGTTCTGCCGCTGCTGTGGATGGCGGTGGTGATTTCGGTGTTGGCCACCTTCCTGCTGTACCGGCTGATCCAGCGCGGCAACCTGGTGCAGGTCACCAGCCTGTTCTATCTGATCCCGGCGGTGACCGCCCTGCTGGATTATCTGCTGCTCGGCCATGCGCTGGCAGCCATCAGCATGCTGGGCATGGTGGCTATTCTGGGCGGTGTGATGCTGGTGTTTCGCCAACCCTAGACAGCAAAAGCCCCTCACGCCAGGCCGGCGTGAGGGGCTAACACTCAATCACTTCAGAACAACCAGGAACCATACCCCCACAGCAGCACCGTGACCCCGAGCAGTAACTCAAGCAACAGGATGCCGATGGCAAAGGTAGAGCTGGAGAAAATAAAGCCTTCTTTACTGTCGATATTCAGGAAGTGAGGTATACCCAGATTCAACAGATAGCCCGAATAACACAGGCCAATCACGCCGACAAACAGGCACAGCCACACTACGGGATACAGCGCCACGATGCCGCTGAGGAACATCGGGGTGGCGACATAGCCGGCAAACACCATGCAACGATGCAGGCTCGGGCGAACTTCATAGCGGCGCGCCATCCAGTGGATCACTTTCCCCATGATTGCCACACCCGCCAACATCAGCAGGTAAAATGCGACCGCCGTGTAAGAAGCCGTGAACATGTCGAGCCGGATAGCGTGCCCTTCGCCGGAGAGCCAGCCCAATTGGGTGGTCCCGATAAACGCGCAGATCACCGGGATCAACGCCAGCAACAGCACGTGGTGGGTGTAAAGGTGCGAGACGCTTTCGTTCTCGCTTTTAATGTGTTCGAACTCGGTGCTTGGATGCGCCAGAAGTCCCCAAACATGATTAACCATGAGACACCTCCTCCATCGCCGTAGGTCGCGATCGGCGAACGAATTTACCCCTCTGACGGATTGCTAACCGTGCGAGGATTGCGGCCACGGGGCTCTCTCCCCTGTACTAATTATAGTCTTTCGCTGAAAAAACGTTCAGAAAGCACAGACGCGGCGGCAGTTTGTTTTATAATTCCCGCCTGCTCTATCCGCCGTGAGGAATGCCATGTCATCCGCCATTACTGTCCGCCAGGCCGGCATCGTCGATGTCGTCGCCGGGCAAAATGTCACCGTCGTTCAGCCCTGCAATTTGTACGGCTGCCGACTCGGTGATGGGGTGTTCGTCGGGCCCTTTGTCGAAATCCAAAAAAACGTCAGCATTGGCGCCCGCAGTAAAATCCAGTCTCACAGCTTTATCTGTGAATATGTCACCATCGGCGACGACTGTTTTATCGGCCACAACGTGACCTTCGCCAACGATCTGTTCAAAGACGGCGCCCCCAATGCCGATCCGGCAAGCTGGGGCCGCACGCGGATTGGCGACGGCGTTTCCATCGGCTCCGGCGCCACGGTTTTGGCGGTAGAAATCTGCAGCGGAGCGGTGATCGGTGCCGGTGCGGTGGTCACCAAAAACATCACCCGCAAGGGCGTCTATGCCGGCAATCCAGCCCGCCTGCTAAGGGAACTGACGCCATGAGCGAAGCGATTCAAATTACCCCGGTCACCCAGTTGCCCGACGGATACTTGACCGGCTGCGACTTCAGCTTTCAGATTGCCCACTACGCCCAGCCGGTTTTCGGCACGCCGGTCGACGGTTGGCCGCTGTTGCCGGTGACGCCGTTTCGCAAGCACTACCCGCTGGCGCCGTTCGTCAATGATGAAAGCGAAACCTTTCTGGCACGTCATCGCGGGGAAGCGGTCGGCCATATCACGCTGAGCAATAACTGGAACGGCTATGCGCTCATCGAAGAGATTGTCGTCAGCGCTCACGTACGCCGGCTCGGCGTCGCCACGGCGCTGCTAGAGAGCGCACGGCTCTGGGCACATCGTCACGAAACCGCCGGGCTGATGCTGGAAACGCAAAATACCAACTTGCCTGCCTGCCGCTGCTACCAACGCTTTGGTTTTATTCTTGGCGGCATCGATCACCTGCTGTACCGCGCTCAACCGGACATCGCCGATCACGAAATTGCCCTGTTCTGGTATTTGCCGTTCAACAGCGAAATCGGTTATTAAGCGATCGCCTAACGTTGAGGCTATGTTTAAACATTAACCCTTCTGGCCTTGGTGAGAACTGTTATCATTTTAACGATCGCCTACCGAAACCATTGGAGGGTAAAATGTACAAGGTAGTTTCAATGATATTGGCTATTGCGCTTAGCGGTTGTGCAGATAAAATTCCGGTAGGGCAAACACCTGAGCCCATCACTACCCCACCTGCAGATCTCAAGGCCAGCATGGACAACGACACGTTAAACAAACTCAATGAGCTTCTTGCCCTGCGCGCCAAGGCAACGCCCGACCAACGGCAGGATAACGGCCGCATGATCGACCTGCTGTCACGACCTTTCCTCGGCACGCCCTACGTCGCCAACAGGCTGATTGGCTCACAGAATACGCCGGAAGAACTGGTGATTGACTTCCGCGGTCTGGATTGCTTCACCTACATCGATTATGTCGATGCGCTGCGACAGGCCGACAGCCAGGCAGACTTTGTGCAACGGCTGATTCAAATCCGCTATGCCAATGGCGACATCAGCTTCCCGCAGCGCAAACACTTTTTCACCGACTGGTCGCATCTGGCCAAAACCAACGTCACGGACATTACGGCCACGCTCAGCCCGCATGCGGTGACGCTGGTGAAAAACCTTAATCAAAAGTCGGACGGCAGCAGCTATCTGCCAGGACTGATAAACGTTCGACGCAGCATTACCTATCTGCCCAGCGAGGCGATTGACGACAAGGTCCTCGCCCGGTTGCACACCGGCGATTACATCGGCATTTATACCAACCTGGCCGGCCTCGACGTCACCCATACCGGTATCTATATCATGACCGAAAACGGCCCGGTGTTGCGCAATGCCTCGTCGCGTAAAGAGAATATGCAGGTGGTGGACTCGCCGTTTATGGAGTACGTCCAGGCTACGCCGGGCATCGTGGTGCTGCGCGCCAAATAACATTCCCCTCCCCCTTCTGGCTTTGCGCTTGCCGCTAACGGCGTAGCCTCTTGCAAGACGGGGGATTTAAAACTTCCCGTTATGAGCTATAAGCGTTTGTGCTGAGCAAGCGTTTGACTTCCCCGCAGGTTCAGGCTTAGCTAGCAGCACAAAACCAACTGATTTTATTGTTTTTTTCAGGGAGTACTCGATGACCAAAAGCTGGCGTTTTGCCCCTCTGCTGGCGGCGTTTGCCGCGGTGCTGGCGCTGCAGGGCTGTGAACAGAAAACCGATCGGAATCACATCAAGGTGGGGGTCATTAACGGCGCGGAACAGGACGTGGCGGAAGTTGCCAAGCAGGTGGCGAAAGAGAAGTACGGCCTGGATGTTGAACTGGTCGGCTTCAGCGGTTCGCTGCTGCCCAACGACGCCACCGACAAAGGCGAGCTGGATGCCAACGTTTTCCAACACCGGCCGTTCCTCGAACAGCAGAATAAAGATCACGGCTACAAACTGGTGGCGGTAGGCAACACCTTCGTGTTCCCGATGGCCGGCTATTCGAAAAAAATCAAATCGCTGAAAGAGCTGCAGGACGGCGCGGTTATCGCTATCCCGTTGGATCCCACCAACCTTGGCCGCGCATTGCTGCTGCTGGAGAAAACCGGTCTGATTCAGCTCAAACCGGGCAAGGGGTTATTGCCGACCTCGCTGGATATCAGCGCCAACCCGCATAACTACAAGATTATGGAGCTGGAAGGCGCACAGCTGCCGCAGCTGCTGGACGACCCCAAAGTCACCGTGGCTATCATCAGCACCACCTACATCAACCAAACTGGCCTTACGCCCACCAAGGACGGCATTTTTATCGAGGACAAGGATTCGCCGTACACCAACATCATCGTGACGCGTGAAGACAACAAGGACGCGCCGAACGTACAAAACTTCATCAAAGCCTACGAGTCGGATGAAGTGGCCAAAGCCGCCGAAAAGATCTTTAACGGCGGCGCGGTCAAAGGTTGGTAATACCGCGCTCCACTGGCGAGCACTTGTGAAGGTGCTCGCATTTTTAATCTTTCCCTAAGTTCAGTCCCTTCCCATCGCCGCCCTCGGTTCGGCAGCCAGCCAAAAGCATTCTGCAACTCATTACCGCCCCAAACGCCAGCCGCACCGCACCGGGCAAATCATCGGCCGCGCAACGCCCAACATTCTCTGCGTTCATCCCCGTTTACAGCCACATTTGCAGGGCGATGGCCAAAAATTGCTTTGGCAAAAGTGTCGACTACAATTCAATCGAAATACCTCCCTACAAAGTCATCATTCAATAATATTAGAGGTGATTATGTTACAGAAGCACGAAAATGTAATAAGTATGACTACGCTTAGCCATCAGGCCACCCAACAATTAACGCCGTCGTTTTCTGCCTTGCCCCATACGCAACACGCTGACGGGAAATACCGCTTACGGCGCTATTCGGTAGTCAAACATCTCAATGGCCATGTGGTCGAGGTTGGCCCACGCAATTTCGTTCAGTCCGATGAGATCAATCACTTCCAGGGCAATGTAGTACGCCATTTTGAACCCATTGATACCGACGTGTTGCAAAGCGCCGGCATGGATGAAATGTGTAATCTGTTCGCAGAAAGCAATGATTTACCAGATGGCGCGGAGATAGAAATTCACCAGATGCGCGTGGTCGCCATTCATAATGAAACGCAGGTCGCGCCGGAAGGGATCCATCAGGATGGTTTTGATCATATCGCGATGATTGCTATCCATCGGCAGAATATTGTTGGCGGCGAAATCATGCTATACGCCGATAATCACCAGCCCCCCTTCTTTAAAAAAGCGCTGGCGGACGGCGAAGCCGTTTTACTGGCAGACAGCAAGTTATGGCATAACGCCACGCCGATCAGCGCCATTGTCCCGGAAGAAGAAGGACACCTGGATATCTTTGTCCTGACTGCTCGCGGAGAAAAAGCATGACCTTTACGCCCGAGCTCGCCCGAGCCCAGTTTAGCGCGCTGACCCAGCATTATAACGATCAACCGGTGATCTTCTTCGATGGCCCTGGCGGGTCTCAGGTTTCGCGAGGCGTACTGGAAAAAATGACGGACTACCTGGGGAAATATAACGCCAACCTGGGCGGACACTATTTTTCCAGCCACCTGACCGGCGAAGTGATGAATCATGCCAGGGAATCGGTGCGCGCCTTATTAAATGCGCCGACGCCCGATAACATCATTTTTGGCATGAATATGACCTCGCTGACATTCCATCTCAGCCGAATCATTAGCCGTCACTGGCAGGCCGGCGATGAGATTATCGTCACCGAGCTGGATCACTACGCCAATGTCTCCAGTTGGCAACAGGCGGCAAACGATAAACAAGTCACCGTACATCAAATCCCCCTGCAACAATCAGACTGCTCTTTGGATACTGCCCGACTGTGCGAACAGATCACCGCTAAAACCCGTCTGGTGGCGGTGACCTACGCGTCCAACGTGACCGGCAGCATCGTCGATATTAAAACCATCACCGAAGCCGCTCACCGGGTCGGCGCTCAGGTTTATGTCGATGCGGTGCACTATGCCCCACACAATCTGATCGATGTGCAGGCATTGGGCTGCGACTTTTTAGTGTGCTCCGCCTATAAATTCTTTGGTCCGCACATCGGCATGGCTTATATCGCGCCGCAATGGTTACAGCGGCTGCACCCCTATAAAGTCGAACCGGCTACCGACGCGGGGCCGGGACGTTTTGAGACCGGTACTCAGAGTTTTGAAGGGTTGGCAGGGGTCACTGCAGCCGTTGAGTACCTGGCGCAATGGGGAACGCCCGGCGCGTCTTTAAGGCAGCGTTTGCAGGAAAGTTTTGCCGACTATCATCGCCATGAAGAGAACCTGTGCCGCTATTTTTTGCAGCGCTTGCAGCAAATAGACGATGTACAGCTGTACGGTTCCCCTCTGGCGGATAGCCAACGCCGCACGCCGACGTTTGCACTGACCTTTAAGCGCGATGCTCCTGAACAGGTGGCGCGCCGGTTAGGCCGGCACAATATCTGCGTCGGCAGCGGGCACTTCTATGCTCAAGGATTGATCCAACGGTTAAATCTGCAAGACAGCGGCGGCGTACTGCGCATTGGGATGATGCATTACAACACCCTGCAGGAAATCGACACGCTGTTTGAGCTGCTCGTCAGCGAAAGGTAGCAGCGCCTCAGTACACAGGTTCGCAAAGTCCAGCCTACTGGCTGGGCTTTGACGAAGTTCCCTACGACCCAGCCCCTTCTCCGTTGCCCAAAATATCCTTATCACTGCTATTGACCCTTACGCTGCGTCAGGCTTTAGTATCCCGGCACGCACAAGGGAGGAGCATACCGATGTTATTGAAAGTGGGCGACCTGGCCCGCCGTTCCGGCATTACCGTCCGGACGCTGCATTATTACCACAGTATTGGCTTGCTGGTTCCTTCTGCGCGTTCCGACGCCGGGTATCGGTTATACAACCGGGCTGACATCACTCGCTTGCACCACATTCAGGCGCTGCGCCGAATGGGGGTCACACTGGCAGAGGTCGGGGCAATATTGGCTCGTTCGGGGATGACGCTCACCTCGGTGATAGAACAGCAAATCGCCATGCTGGAGCGGCAGTTGGTACAGACCGCCGCGCTGCGCGATCGTCTGCAGCATATGCACGCTCAGCTCACCGCCGGGGACGAACCGGAACTGAACGACTGGCTGACTACGTTGGAGTTAATGACCATGTACGATAAATATTTTACCGCAGACGAACTGGCCCAGTTGCCTTTCTATCAGGCCGACCCGAGCCGCAATCAGGAGTGGGCCGAGCTGGTCGGCAGCATGCGCCAGTTGATCGATGGCGGCGTTGAGCCACAGACGTTGCAGGCTCAGGCGCTGGCTCGTCGTTGGATGCTGATGCTGGAACGCGATACGGCGCGCAATCCGGCGTTTCTCACCCGACTGAATGCCATGCATGCCGATGAACCTGCGATACGCGAACAAACCGGCATTACCCCGGCAATGACCGACTATGTGACCCGCGCATTCGCCGAAACCAAGCTGTCGATCTACCAGAAATACCTGTCGGCGGAAGAATACGCCTATGTGCGCCAGCACTACTTTACCCGCCTGCAGGAGTGGCCAGCGCTGATCGCCCAGTTCCATCAGGCGCTCAATGACGGCATCCCTCCCGAGTCAGATCGGGCAAAACGCCTGGCAGCGCAATGGCTTGAACTGTTCCAGTCCTATGCCGGTACCGATCCGGCCACCCAAATGAAAATCCGTCAGGCCATGGAGCAGGAGCCGACGCTGACGGAAGGCACCTGGCTGACCCCGCCGCTATTACGCTACCTGCAGCAGGCGGTGGCGCAGTTAATGCGTGGCTAGTTTGAGCTTCTCTTGATATCCGGTGCAGGCAAAACTCGTCATGCGCCGGTATTTGGCTTGGCGGATAGGCCTGTTTTTTTTTATCTTCAGCATAAGAAAGCCCAATTTACCTTGTCGCCGGACGCGGCGCATAATGCACTTATCTTCTGATTTCCAAGGTAAACAGGACTCACCATGCCCCCTATCACCCCGTTGATCCTCGTCGACGCTACGCCAAACGACCTCGCCGCTATTCAACAGATTTACGCTCATCACGTGTTGTTTGGCGCAGCCTCGTTTGAGGAAACGCCGCCAACGCAGGAAGAGATGCAACAGCGGCTAAGCAAGGTGCAGGAGGCCGGGTTGCCCTGGCTGGTGGCCAAACGGGCGGATCTTGTCGTCGGGTACTGCTACGCCACGCCTTATCGACCGCGTCCAGCCTATCGGTTTACCGTGGAAGAGTCGGTGTATATCGCCGAGGGGCAACAGGGTCAGGGCATCGGTAAAGCGCTCCTGAGCGAATTGATCGCCCGCTGCGAACGGGGGCCCTGGCGCCAAATGCTGGCCATCGTCGGCAATGCCGGGGAAAACCATGGCTCGCTGGCTTTGCATCAAAAACTGGGGTTTGGCAGCGTGGGGACGCTAAAGGCGGTAGGGTTTAAATTGGGCGAGTGGCGCGACACCCATATCATGCAGCGTGCGTTAGGCGAAGGTGACGTCAATCACCCCTGATGGGCTTGCCGCAGGCAATTTGTGAATTATCGACTACAGTAAATAATGATTTCATCAGGTTAGCGGAAACTCGCGCCGTCATTCAAATCAATTGGGAGAGACGAATGAAAATCATTCTGTGGATTGTCGCTATTATCTTTATCGTTGGCCTGCTCACCATCACCGGCGTGTTCAAGCTGATCTTTTAAATGACCCCGCGCCCACGGGCGCGGGATTAGCTTAGGCCTTTAAGCGTCCCCGGATCGCCCCCAGAGCCGAAACCACCAGCAGGACCATGCCGCCGGCAACCAGACCAAACACCACGTTGAGCAAGGCGGGGATCACGCCCTGCAGGATCTGACCGAAGGTCGGCACCACGGTGGCGTACGACGCCCAGTCCTCAAACAAATGATGCACCGGCGGCAGGCCGTGGGTCAGAATACCGCCCCCGACCATAAACATGGCGATGGTGCCCACCACTGACAGGGTCTTCATCAGGTAAGGTGCCGCACTGACAATACCGCTGCCGATCGAACGGGCCAGCGCGCTGCTTTTGCGGCTCAGATACAACCCCAAATCGTCGAGTTTGACGATCCCGGCCACAATGCCGTAAACCCCCACGGTCATCACAATCGCGATACCGCACAGCACAATCACCTGCTGGCTGAAGGTCGCCCCGGCCACGGTACCCAGGGTAATGGCAATAATCTCGGCGGACAGCACGAAGTCGGTGCGGATCGCCCCTTTCACCTTGCGCTGTTCGTAGGCCGCCACGTCTTCATTGGCGTTCAGCGCCTCTTGATTCTCTTCCCCGGCCTGTTTTTTGTGGGTCAGGCTGTGAAACACCTTTTCGAACCCTTCGTAACACAGGTAAGCACCGCCCACCATCAGCAGCGGCGTGATCGCCCAAGGGGCAAATGCGCTGATCAGCAACGCCAGCGGCACCAGGATCGCCTTGTTGATAAACGAGCCCTTGGCCACGCTCCACACCACCGGCAGCTCGCGATCGGCCTTTACGCCGGTCACTTGCTGCGCATTGAGCGCCAGATCGTCCCCCAATACCCCGGCGGTTTTTTTCGCCGCCATTTTGGTCATCAGCGAGACATCGTCCAGCAGTGAGGCAATATCATCGATTAAAGTCAGTAAGCTACTTCCAGCCAAAGTGGTTCATCCTTTTCATATTCACGAGTCACGATCTCTTCGCCGAGATTCATACTACAACATTAATGATTGTCGCTTTGCTAATGAATATTTTAGTGGAGAATTCACGATTGGGAGGAGAGATGGGGAATAACGGCGGGTATTGCTGGATGATTGATCATGTCGTTGCAGCCAATCATCCAGCAGGTGAAACCTTGTTGTTTTTCGGCGACCAAAGTCGCGCTCTTCAGAAGTGGCGATAACCGTTAAAAAGGATCACCCGGCATTCAGGCTGCTCTGATTATTTTTCAGGGCTTCCAGCGCACACTGCTGGTCAAGATCTCCGCCCGGTGCACCACCAATACCAATAGCACCGATGATCACCTCTCCGGATTTCACCGGTACGCCGCCCGCCAGCAACAATAAGCCAGGGATATCACGCAGGTTTGCCGCACCAGGGTTAGCCTGGGCATTTTTCATCACGTTTTCCGTCGGGTTTTTGGTGCTCACCGCAGTAAACGCCTTCATGCGGCTGGCCTCGATCGTATGCGGACCGGCATTATCCATTTTCTTGATGACGAGCGGGATACCGGCACGATCGACCAGAGTCACGGCGACATTATAATTTTTCGCACTGCAAGCCTGAATCGCGCTCTGCGCCAGTTTATCGGCCAGGTCGAGGGAAAGATTTTTTTCGGTCAGTACGCCGTTGGCCATACTGGCGAACGACGCCATGCTGCTGAGTAAAATAACGCTTGAAATGATGATTTTCATACTGGCTTGCCCCTTGCTTGTCCCTGATAGATGTAAGGGATAGTAAAAGGAGCTGCGGCTGCAAACTATTGGCGTGATTACCTACTCGTTTAAGTAGTTATACCTAGAACCCGGCAGCGACAGGCGCTGCGGCCCATGCTCGCGAATCACAAAGCGCCTTTACATTTTTTTCAGCAGCGCCAGCTCGCCATATTCGTTCATCAGTTTGGGCAGAGAGTTGACGTCCAGCTTGGCGAAGATATTGGCCCGGTGGGCCTCCACGGTACGCGGAGACAGTGCAAAAACGCGGGCGATCTCCTTGCTCGAATTCCCCTGCATAATATGCTCAAAAATATCCTGTTCCCGGGCAGTCAACGTAGCCAGCCGGTGTTGCATCGAGCGTATTTTTTGTTGCCGCTCCTGCAGCTTCTGCTGTTGTTCCAATGCGCTGCCGACCACTTCGAACAGCAAATCGGCGTCGATCGGTTTGGTCAGGAATTCGAAAGCGCCGTTTTTAAAGGCTCGCCGGCATAAATCAATGTTCGCATGCCCGGTCATGATGATCACCGGGATCGCCAACCCTTGCCGTTGCCATTCCTCCAGCAGCGTGAGCCCGGTTTTGCCCGGCATCCTGATATCCAGCAGCAGACAACCGGTTAACCCGTGCAGCTCGCCGACGCCTTGCTGAAATGCCAGCGCACTACCGTAAGTACGGGTTTGCCAACCGACGGTCCCCAGCAAGGCGCTGAGCGAGGAGAGAATGGCCGGTTCGTCGTCAATAAGGTAAATAGTTTGGTTCATCATCTCTCCTCAGGGTGTATCGGTAACCAGAGCCGGAAGCAGGCCCCTTGCCCGACAATATTCGTCGCTTCGATGGTGCCGTTAAGACGCTGGATCAGCGTATCCGTCAGGGCCATCCCCAATCCTATGCCCTGAGCGCGCGTGGTGAAAAACGGCATGAAAACATGCTGCAGAGCCTGTTCCGATAGCCCTGGGCCGCCGTCAGTCAGGGTTAAAGAAATTCCGTCATCGGTGGCCGTGGCGTTCAGGTTGATCCAGGCCGTCCCGGCCACATTATTTTCTTGCGCCTGGATCGCGTTGCTGACGATGTTATGCAAAATCTGCTCTATCCAAAGTGGCGGAGCAAACAGCGCGGGCAAACTGTCAGCAATGCTGCTGCTAATTTTGACTTTATTGCCACGAATTTCATTGTCCAACAGCGTCATCACTCGCGCCCAGAGAGCCCCGAGAGCGACAGGTTGATAATCTACCCGCTCGCTGGTCAGTTTCTGGCGAAACTGCTGCAATAATGCGTCGGTGCGCTTGATTTGAACGACGGCGGCTTCCAGCAACGGCGGCAGCTGTTCGGTGTGCTGTTGCCGAACCAGACGCAAGGCCGTTTGGTTATAGCTCAAAATCGCGGTAAGGGGCTGGTTAAGTTCATGCACGATACCGGCGGTCAATTCGCCCAAGGTATTCAGCCGCGTTATCTCGGCGTAATGGGCGCGCAAATCGGCGATATCACGCCGCCGACGGTTGGCACGGTATTGGTTGATCAGATATAACAGCCATCCCCAGAACAACGCGGGGGACAGGATAATGGGCCAGGGCAGCGTAGCCCAGTTGGGATCGTCACCAGCGGCCAGCACAAAAGGCTGCGACTGGCTGGCTACCACCTTGTCCCATTGCCAATAGTAGGAAGCCTGCGCCGCTCCCCTTTCAAACAAGGTCTGGCCGTTCCATCGCACCACCAGGTGTCGGAAGCTGTTTTCCCCCACCAGATCGTTCATCAATTGGTTCAGGTCGATCAGCAACGATTGGTTGCCGGCGTTGAGCCAGTAGCGCCCATTTTGCTCCACCACGATAAGCCGCCGTGGTTCAATGCCAGGATGAGAACGCCAATGGATGATTTGCGGAAAGATCCGCTGCACTTCCCGGCTGTATTGGCTGGCCGGCAAGAGCGGAATGATGGCGTCGTGCTGTGAAAGCTTCACCGTCACGTCGCGATAAAGAATACGAAAATCAGCGCTTTTCTCTTCGTACTGCTGCTGCAAGAAATAGGCTGTCAGCCCGCCGCTGGAGAGCAGAGTCAACGTTAACCAGCCCATTATCTTGAACATACCCATCCGTCCCTGCGCAAATTTTCTGAACGCTTAAATACCATAAAAGAGCGGGTGCGGGTATCTCAGCCGGCATCGCCGGCAGGCACGTTCAGTTGCCAGGACAGACCAAAACGGTCGTTCAACCAGCCGAAGCGCGCGCTGAAACCATAATCATCAATCGGCATAAGCACCTCACCGCCCTCCGCCAGACGCGCGAAAATCCGCTCCAAATCCGCCTCGGTGGCTAAGTTCACGTGGAGTGAGACCGCCGGGGTAAAGCTGAAATCATGGCTGACCGGGCTGTCGATAAACACCAGATTATGCCGTTCAAAATCAATGGTCGCATGTTTGACTCGCTGCGGCCCGTCACCGCTCTCTTCAAAATGCAGCAGTTGCTGAACCCGAAAACCGGCGAACAGCTCGCTATAAAGATTTATCGCCTGTTGGGCGTGGCCCTGAAACATGACGAAAGTAGAAACCTGGCTCATGGGATGCTGTCCTCACGTGCAATCACTAGGGTATTGATTGATGATAGCGGATGGATCAGCCTTCAAGGCGATTGAAAGGAGGAAAAATGACCGTCAATCATCGTCAGGCCCAATTGAGCGATCTTGCCGGCCTGCAGGCTCTGTACCGGGAATTACGCCCCCAGGATCAGCCACTGCGCCCGGATAATGCCCAGCGGACATTGCAACGCCTGCTGGACAACCCGGCGATTCGGCTGGTGGTCAGCGTGGTCGATGACCAACCGGTGGCGACCTGCACGCTGGCGATGGTGCCGGGGCTGGTGCATCAGGGGCAACCCTTCGGCATCATAGAGCACGTGGTCACCGCCCAGGCGTATCGCGGGCAAGGCATTGCATTAGCGATGCTTGAATACGCATTGCAACTGGCATGGCGGAAAGGCTGCTACAAGGTGATGCTGCTCTCCGGCCAGCAGCGCACCGGGGCACATCAACTGTATCTGCGCGCCGGGTTCGACGGCGATCGGGAACGGGGTTTTGTTATCCGGCGTCCTGAAGGACGGTAGCGGCCCGCGAGAAAAACCCGCAGGCCACAGAAGCCATTATTCGGTTTCGTTCTTCGCCAGTCGGGCGTCTTTCTGACGGCGGTAGTCGCGGGCCGCCGCCGGAATTGGCGTCACCTTACCGGTTTCGATCCAACTGCGCAGGCGGTTGGCATCGGCGAAGTGGGTGTATTTGCCAAAGGCATCCAATACCACCAGGGACACCGAACGGCTGCCGATCACGGTACGCATCGCCAGGCAATGCCCAGCCTCGTTCGTGAAGCCGGTTTTGGTCAACTGGATGTTCCATTTCGGGTTGTATACCAGATGGTTGGTATTGCGAAACGGCAGCGTATAGTTCGGATCTTTGAAGCTCGCCATACGCTCGGTGGTAGTGCTGAGCTGGCCGATCAGCGGGTATTGCTTGGTGGCGATCAGCAGTTTGGTCAGGTCACGTGCGGTCGAGACGTTTTTGATCGACAGCCCAGTCGGCTCCACGTAACGCGTGTTGGTCATCCCCAGCGATTTGGCTTTGGCGTTCATCGCTTTGATAAAGGCACCATACCCCCCCGGATAATGATGCGCCAGACTGGCGGCGGCGCGGTTTTCCGACGACATCAGCGCCAGCAGCAGCATGTCTTTACGGCTGATCTCACTGTTCAGCCGCACGCGCGAATAGACCCCTTTCATCTCCGGCGTCTGATGAATATCCACCGACAGCATTTCATCCATCGGTAGATGGGCATCCAGCGTCACCATCGCCGTCATCAGCTTGGTGATGGAGGCAATCGGCACCACTTCGTCCGGGTTGCGCGCATACATCACCTTATGGGTCTGCATATCCACTACCATGGCGCTGCCGGAGGCCAGCTCAGGCTGGGCGGCACGGGTGACGGCGTTATTTTCGCTGGCCAGCGCGCGCGGCGCGAAGCCTGCCCCTGCCTGCAAAGCGAGCAGGGCTAGAACCAAAACACGTTTTTTCACATGCATTACTCTGTCACTGAAGAAGATGAAGGTCTTATTTGGCCGAATTATATGTGAGGGATCTTCCGTTGGCACTGGGATTATGCCAGCCGATTTGTGACAAATTCTGTCGAAGAGATAATTGCGCAAACCGCGAGCGCTCTGGGATGAACGCCCGCGATGCAAAAGTTACAGTGCCGGTTGCCAGGCCGACTGCGGCAACAGGTACAAACCGGGTGCCTGGCGTTCGCCGTCGCCGACGATATGGCCTATGCCCGCCGCCATCACCGCCAGCGTCACATCGAAGGCATTCAGGCTGTCGCCGTAGCCCGCCGTCAGGTTGAACATCGAACCATTGGCCAGCAAATAAACCTGTCTGTCATCCAGTTGGTAGGCGTTCACAAACGGCATAGGCTCGCTGTGCGGCAGGCTCTGCAGGAAACCGACGTCAATTTCCGCCGTTACATGGCCCACGTTGAGGATGAACACCCCGTCTTTCGCCTGTTGCAGATGCTGCGCTGACAGCACGTTTTTCGCCCCGGTTGCCGTGGCAATTACATCAGCCTGGCCGACCGCACTGGCCAAATCAACCACCGCCCAGCCGTCATAACGCGCTTGCAGCGCCCGCGCCGGATCGATTTCCGCCACGATCACCTGCCCGCCGTAAGCTTTCGCCGCCGCCGCAACGCCCTGCCCAACCAGGCCATAGCCAATCACCAGCACGCATTTTTCATGCAGCGTCAAATGGGTGGTCTGGAAGAAGGTGTGCCAGGCGGTCAAGCCGACCATATGGCGGTTATGCAGCCCTTCTTTTACCGGCAAATCGTCCCAGTTAAAAATAGGGTAGCGCGGTGCCATACCGTTCAGTCGGCTGATGCCGGAACCCGTCGCTTCCAGCCCGGCGATAATCTGCGGGCCGTCGGCTGACTGGTGCAACCGGGTGGTCAGATCGGCACCCATTTCGCACAGGTGGGTAGGCCCCCAGGCCAGCGCGCGGTCAAACGATGCCGACCAATCGGCGTCGCTCATGTCGCGCCAGGCGTGAGCCTGTGCCCCTCGGCGCTCCAGCCAGGCGACCACGTCATCTTGCACCGTGGTCGGGTTGCAGGTGGTCAGATAAATGGCTGCGCCCTTATCCAACAGGCCCGCCACCAGCGGAGCCATTTTCAGATCCAGGTGCATATTGCACGCCAGACGCACGCCGCTTAAATCCGGCAGTGCAGCAACGGCCGCCCGGGTACGCGGCATGTGGCGCATCGCCCAGTTCAGCTCACTTTCAAAATCCTGATACATCTGTCGCTCCTCTACTGCGCCGCACCACCGGGGCACGGCAGAATGATTTAACCGCTGCGGCTCAGGCGCTTTATCGCCTGTGGCGACAGGCCAAACAGACGGATGAATGCCCGCCTCATACGCTCCGGGTCACTGAACCCGACGGCGCGGGCGATGCTCTCCAGCGCTTCGTGACCTTCTTCAATCCTTAGCCTGGCGGCCTCGACCCGTAATTGTTCAATCACCTTGGCCGGCGTCTGACCGGTTTCGGCGCGGAACAGGCGGCCAAACTGCCGCTCGCTCAGACAGGCGGCGTCCGCCAGATCGCCCACTGTCAGCGGATGATGGAGGTGTTCGCGAGCATAAGAGAGCGCGTTGCGAATGCGATCCGAAGACGGGTTGAGCTCCAGCAGCAAGGAATACTGCGACTGCCCGCCCGGACGGCGGTGATACACCACCAGTTGCCGCGCCACGCTGGCCGCCAGTTCGCTGCCGAGATCTTCCTCGACCATCGCCAGTGCCAAGTCGATACCGGCAGTGATGCCCGCCGAAGTCCAGATCGCACCGTCGCGGATATAAATACGATTGCTGTCGACGCGGATACGCGGATAACTCTGTTGCAGCCGTGCGGCATGGTACCAATGAGTAGTCGCGCGCTTGCCGTCCAGCAACCCGGCAGCCGCCAGTATAAATGCGCCGGTGCACACGCTGGCCATGCGCCGTGCCTGCCGGCTTTGCCGGTGCAGAAACGCCAATAGCCCCGCCGACTGGGTGGCGACGACGTTACCGCTGCCTCCGGCAATCAATAGCGTATCAAGGCGGTGCTCGCCAAACGGCTGAGTGAGCACTTCCACACCCGATGAGCTCGCCACGCTGCCACCCCGTTCCGAGAGTGGCAGACACCGGTAGGCCTGCGTCGCCGTAAACTGGTTGGCGTTATCAAAGGCCGCCAGCGGCCCGGCGAAGTCGAGCAGGTTAAAGCCGGGGAAGACCACAAAGCCGATATTTTTCATCATGGCGCTTTTTGAGGGTTATCCGTCATATCAGCCAAAAACAGGGTCGCTATTATGACCCAAAGCAAATGACAAAACTGAGGCGAATATCATGTCTGAACCATTAGTGATTGTTTTTCCGATCTATCAGGGCGTCACCCAGCTCGACTTTACCGGTCCACTGCAGTTTTTGCGGCACATGCCGGGAGCCGAAATTATCGTTGCGTCCATCGGTGGCGCAGATATCAGCGCCGAAGGATTGCACTTTACCCAGTTGCAGAAGCTGGAAGAAGTCACGCGTTGCGACGTGCTTTGCGTACCGGGCGGTGCCGGCTGCACCCAGGCGCTGGAAAACGACGCCTTTATGAACCAGATCCGCCGTCTGGGGCCGGATGCCCGCTATCTGACCTCAGTGTGCACCGGTTCGCTGATCCTGGCCGCTGCCGGTTTGCTGCACGGCAAACGCGCCGCCTGTCACTGGAGCATGCGCGAAAGCCTGGCGCTGTTCGGCGCCCTCCCCAGTCATGCACGGGTAGAACGTGACGGTAACGTCATCAGCGGCGGCGGCGTGACCGCAGGCATCGATTTCGCTCTGGCACTAATCGCCGAATTGCACGACGAAGATACCGCGCAAATGATCCAGCTGTATCTGGAATATGCGCCGGCACCGCCGTTCCAGGGGGGAACGCCGGAACTCGCACCGGCGCATATTCTGGCCAGGGTTCAGGCGCAGATGGCCGAGAGTTTGCGGCAACGCCGGGCGTTGGTCGCGCAGATTGCCGCCCGCGGCTAGCGCACAGGGCGTATACTTAGCCTTATGTGTTAAAGACATAGGGGATCAGAATGGCGGATTTAGCCCACTACATTACGGACTACGGTTATTGGGCGCTGTTTATCGGCTGTCTGGCCGAAGGCGAAACCATCACGCTGCTCGGCGGTATTGCGGCGCATCAGGGACTGCTGCATCTGCCCTGGGTCATTGCGGTGGTGGCGTTGGGGGGCACCCTGGGGGATCAACTGCTGTTTTTCCTGGGGCGTCGTTTTGGTGGGCGGGTCATTTCACGCATGAAGAGCCAGGAAAAACGCATCGAGCGCGCCAGAAAACTGATTGCACGCCACCCGATGCTGTTCGTGATTGGCGTACGTTTTATGTATGGCTTTCGCATTATCGGCCCGGTGCTGATCGGCGCCAGCAAGCTGCCGCCGTCGCGCTTTGTGCCGCTGAACATTCTGGGTGCCATCCTGTGGGCGACCCTCTTTGTGCTGCTGGGGTATTTCGGTGGCGAAGCGATCGGCCGTTTTATCTCGGGCTTCGACAAAAAGCTGACCAGCGTGCTGTTCTGCGCGCTGGTGATCGCCGCCATTCTGCTAGTGCGGTTTTGGTGGCGCCGTCGGCATGCCGATTAACCTTATCGGTTTAGCATCAGTTTCACCCCGAGCAAGGCCAGCACTCCGCCGCCTACCCGATCGAACCAGGCTTTAAAACGCAGGTAGGTGCGTCGGGGGCCCGGTGATGACAACACAAAGGCCACGAAGGCATACCACAGCACGTCAACGGCCAGAGCAATCATCGGCAGAATAATGTACATAAGCGGCGAAATTTTATGGCTGAGCAAGGCGGCAAACACGCTGCCGAACACGATGGCGGTGTTCGGGTTGCTCAGTTGGGTCAATAATCCCGTGGTGAAGGCCTTGCGGAGGCCCAGAGACTGCGCCCCGACGGCCTCCACGTTTAGCGGCTGGTTCGCCCCACGCAGCATTTTTAACGCCAGGTAGACCAGGTAAGCGCCCCCCAGCACTTTCAGCGTGGAATACAACCACGGCAATGCCAACAGCAATGACTGAAGCCCCAACAGAGCCACCAGTGCAAAAATAAAGCAGCCGACGCCCATACCCAGCGCCACTGCCATACCATCGCGGCGCGAAGAAGCCACGGCCGTACGAGCCACCAAAATAAAGCTTTGTCCCGGACTCATTGCCCCCAGCGCAATGGCGCCAGTAATACTCAATACCGATAAAACCGTCTCGCTGATCATGTTTTCTGCCCCCTTTAGATCCCCTTACTCAAAGTAGCGCAGCGTTGAAAGCTAAAGCAATCGGCAGCAGGGATTATTCTGCCTGCGATGCGTCGCGCATCAGGGCTACCAGTTCGCGGGCAGCCTTATCCAACGGCCTGCTTTTCAGCCAGATCAGGTGCATCGGCAATCGCAGTTCGTTTTTGGTGTTTTTGAATTTCAGACGGATCAGCCGCTCCTGCGCTAACAGCGGTGCGGTCAGCGACAGGGGGAAATTGCCCCAGCCCAAACCGGCCTCCACCATGTTCAGCGCCATCGGCAGGCTGTCGGTACGCCAGTAAGATTCCGCCACGCGTGGCCGCAGATCGGCGATCGGCAAATCACGGCTGGCCACCATAATTTGCCGCACGTTGACCAAATCCTCGAGAAACAGCTCATCCGGTGCCCCCTGCAACGCCGGGTGCCGTGGCGAAAGCATGGCAACCAGCGATTCCGCGCCGACGAAGTGAAACTGTTCCTGGCTGTTGATGTTAAGCCCGCCAAACGCCAGGCAAACGTCGACCCGCTCTTGATGCAGCATATGCACCACGTCATCCTGCGGGGCGGTCAATACTTCGATATTCAGCAGCGGATAGCGCTCCGCCAGCGTATTGACCGCCGTCAGCAGGCCACTGCTGTTGATGTCCGAGGCAACGCCAATCGACAAGGTGCTCTCCAGCCCTTGCGACAGTTCGATAGCGTGGTTCTGCAACTGTTTAAGCTGGTCGGCTATCAGTCGTGCATGGGGTGCCAGCGCCAATGCCAACGGGGTCGGCACCGGCTCACGGTGCGAACGGTCAAACAGCTGAAACCCCAGTTCCGCCTCCATGTTGGCGATCCCCATGCTGACCGCCGAAGGTACGCGCCGCAGTGAACGAGCCGCGGCGGAAAATGAACCGCGATCCAGCACCGCCAGAAACAGCTCAATGTTGTCGCTGGAAAAATTCATGCGTTATTTATCAGTATATCTGATAGCTCCTGACTTTTTCTATCAATGTGATTGACGTTATCTTACCCGCCAGACGGCAAAAGGTCACCCGACCACAAAGCCAGGAAATCAGTCAGGAGATGAGTAATGCAAGGCGTTAAACGCAAACTGGTGTATGTCACCGCCTATGAAATTATCGGCATGGCGATCTCGGCGCTCGGGCTGGCGCTGCTTTCCGGCAGTGCCCCCAGCAGCACCGGGCCGCTGGCGGTGATCATTACCACTATCGCCGTCAGCTGGAACTTCATCTACAACTCGCTGTTCGAGCTGTGGGAAAGTCGCCAGGCTTCACGTAGCCGTACGCTTAAACGCCGCATTCTGCATGCCATCGGTTTTCAATTGACGTTGGTGGTTTACCTGATCCCGCTGATTGCCTGGTGGATGGGGATTACGCTGTGGCAAGCGCTGCTGCTGGATATGGCGCTGATCGTGATTATTCCGTGCTACACCTTTGTGTTTAACTGGGTGTTCGACAAGGTATTCGGTCTGCCGACTTCGGCACTGCCGGCCGGTGAATCCGCCTAAAAATCGGCCAAATATCTCCGTTTATTATCTCCCGCCTGCGGACAATATCACCACAGGTTGGGAGGTCTTATTATCCCCTCCTTTCACCTCATCCATTAATAAGAAAAATTCCCTGTAGTTTGCACGGTAATTATTATTATGTGATTTTAATCACTTTTTATTCCTCGATATTTCCGTCTTGATAAAATCAACCATCTTATTGAATAATATATTCTTTTATATTTAGAACAAAAAATAAACACGCTTGTTCACAATTTATGCGCAGGATTTTTTGCCACATTTACTGAGAAAAGGTAGCATGCTTCGCCGTTATTTCGTGGCGGCTTGTATACACAATAAACAGCAGAATGATGCCATGACCTCATTCTCATAACGATTGTCCATAGCAATCGTTTGCTCTGAAGCCAGAGCAGGGTAATTCCATAGACAGGTAAACAGGACGGATAATGCAATCAAATAAAAAGTCTGCGCATGACAAGCACGCAGCCAGAAGACGATGGTTAGACTCCCATGAATCCGGTTATCACAAGAGCATGGGCAACCGGCAAATACAGATGATCGCTATCGGCGGCTCAATCGGTACCGGCTTGTTCCTCGGTACCGGGGGCCGTCTGGAATTGGCCGGCCCGGCGCTGGCGCTGGTGTATCTGGTGTGCGGCATTTTCTCTTTCTTCATTCTGCGCGCATTGGGTGAATTGGTTTTGCATCGCCCGTCCAGCGGCAGCTTCGTGTCTTATGCCCGTGAGTTTCTCGGCGAAAAAGCCTCTTACGTCGCCGGGTGGATGTATTTCCTCAACTGGGCGATGACCGGCATCGTCGATATCACCGCGGTGGCGCTGTACATGCACTACTGGGGGACCTTCGCCGACGTCCCGCAATGGCTGTTCGCGCTCTGCGCCCTCGGCGTGGTTGCCACCATGAACATGATCGGCGTGAAGTGGTTCGCCGAAATGGAGTTCTGGTTCGCCCTGATCAAAGTGGTCGCCATCGCGTTGTTCCTGGTGGTGGGGGTGGTGTTCCTCGGCACCGGCACCCCGGTAGCCGGCAACACCACCGGTCTGCACCTGATCACCGAAAACGGCGGCATGTTCCCGCACGGCCTGCTGCCCGCATTGGTGCTAGTGCAAGGCGTTATCTTCGCCTTCGCCGGGATTGAGCTGATCGGTACCGCCGCCGGCGAGTGCAAGGATCCGGCCAAAATGATGCCAAAGGCCATCAACAGCGTGATTTGGCGCATTGGCCTGTTCTACGTCGGCTCGGTAGTGCTGCTGGTACTGCTGCTGCCGTGGAACGCCTACCAGGCAGGTCAAAGCCCGTTCGTCACCTTCTTCAGCAAGCTCGGCGTGCCTTATATCGGCACCATCATGAACATCGTGGTATTGACCGCCGCACTCTCCAGCCTCAACTCCGGGCTGTACTCCACCGGCCGTATCCTGCGTTCATTGTCGATGGGCGGTTCGGCACCGAAATTTATGGCTAAAATGAGCAGCCAGCAGGTGCCCTACGCCGGGATCCTGGTGACCTGCGGCATCTATGTGATTGGCGTTTTGCTGAACTATCTGGTGCCTTCGCGGGTGTTTGAGATCGTGCTGAACATCGCCTCGCTGGGCATTATCGCCTCATGGGCGTTTATCATCGTGTGCCAGATGCGTCTGCGCAAAGCCGTGCGGGAAGGCCGCGCCCAACCGGTATCCTTCAGAATGCCCGGCGCGCCCTTCACCTCTTGGCTGACGCTGGCGTTCCTGCTGGCGGTCGTCATTATGATGGCGTTCGACTACCCGAACGGCACCTGGACCATCGCCACCATTCCGGTGCTGGCGGTACTGCTGACGCTGGGCTGGTTCGGCCTGCGCAAGCGGGCCCAGGAAGTGAAGCTGGAACAGCAAGCTCACGAAGAAGCCCACCATTAAGCCGTTAACAAAGTGCTCTGTTGTTTCGTAGTAGGGGCGCGGCATGCCGCGCCCTACCGCATAATCAATAGGTTAAATCGGGTCGAACATGTTCGCCCCCTACCGGTTGAGCCCTCATGCGGGCTTGTCAGCCATCTGAATTTTTTATTCTTAGAGTCGACCGTAAAAGGTCATTCTGGCACTCTCTGACAGCGCGATATCCGGCTGGGCATTGTAGGCCAGCACCACCAGCATGCGGGTGGTGTCGCCTTCGGTTGGCGTGACGCGGTGCATGGCATTGCGTCCCCGGAACAGCACCAAATCCCCTTCTTCGATCGCCAAGGTCTTAACCGCCCGTTCGCCGTCCAATACCTGCGATACGCCAGCATAATTCATCTCCCCGCGATCGGCATCCCGCAGGTTTTCCACGTACTCGAACTGCCCACCGGCCTGAGGTTTCTGGATCAGCAGCGTGATGGCAAAAGACGAATTGTCAAAATGCCAGCCCAGCTCCTGCCCGCGATGAGCATAGTGCAGATTGATTGAAGACAACCGATCGGCGTAAGGGTACAGCTGCTGTTCTTGCAGTACCGCACAGAGAAAATCGCGGAAGGATTGCGCATCGTACAACGTTCGCAGCGGCGACTGCACCGGAATATCCTCGTCGGTAATACACCCCTTGGAAGAAACCACCAGCCGGTTGCGTGGGTGATCGGACGGCAAGGCGTCGTCCTGCGGTTTCAGATAGACATTGTGCTTGTTGGCGGCATAAAACGCCGCAGGGCTGTGCTCTGCCCCCTCCAAACGCACCGTCGCCAGCGCTGCGGCGGTCAAAAAGCCCGGCAGCACCAGTGCCCCCGCCCTGTCCAGCGTAGCCTTGCAACGGGCCTGAAAGGCTGCATCACCAATCGGGTTAGCGGATAAATCAATGATATGAGCAAGTTGCTGCATGATGAGCTCCTGGGGCGTAAAGGCCGAATAACCCCACTGTAGCGAATGTCAGATTGCCGTAATAACAAAAATACGTTAAGGATGAGCTAACCAATTCTTAGCGATAGCCGCCATGAACGCACCTTCCCGCAGCCGCCTGCCCAAACTGAGCGCCATTCTGGCGTTTGAAACCGCCGCCCGTACCGGCAGCCTGGCGCTGACCGCTGCCGCCGTCAGCCAGCAGATCCGCCAGCTCGAGCAGCATCTGGGCATTATGCTGTTCATTCGCGCCAAGAGCGGCGTTACGCTGACCGAACAGGGGGCGGACTATCTGGCTTACGTGCAGCAGGCCTTTGAAACGCTGCGCGTGGCGCAGCAGCATGTCGATCGCCAACGGGGCCAAGAGGCATTGACGATTTTTGCCTTGCCGGCCCTGGCGTCAAAATGGCTGAACCCGGCCATCGGCAAGTGGCTGAACCAGCATCCGCAGACGGATATTCGCCTGCACGCCACTCACGCCGAGGTCGATTTCGCCGGATCAACGGCGGATTTTGCCCTGTGCTTTGGCGATCAGGACTACCCATTGTTGGAAAAGGTGCGGCTGTTTCAGGATAGCGTGCAGCCGGTTTGCAGCCCGCAGTTACAGAGGATCGGCGACTGGACTCAACAGCCGCTGATTCAGGTGGATTGGGGGAAGGAGAGCCAGTTTCTGCCGGGCTGGCATGAGTGGTTCAGCGCTGCCGGATTGCCGCCGCCGCAGCGGCGCGGCCTGACTTATAATCTGACTTCGCTGGCGATTGACGCCGCGGTTGAGGGCCACGGCGTTTTGCTCGGCCAGCAGCAGCTTATCCAGCGTGAACTGGCTCAGGGAACCCTGGTGCCGCTGGCCGAACCGACGCTACCGCTGAGCAAGCCCTACTATGTGGTTTACCCGCAACGCACGCTGGACAAACCCAAAACCGCCGAGTTTCTGGCGTGGTTGCAAAGCATCGCGCCGGCGGACAGCGCGCGGTAAGCGCCGTCGCAATGTTTACCAGGTTTTGGACATCATCTCGCCCAGCAGCAGATTCGTCGCACGCGGCAGATAAACTTCGTTGCCTGCGCCGGGTGTGAGCGTCAGTTCACCAATGTAGATTTTATCGCGAGTGAGATAAAAATCGACGCGGCAATAATCCAGATCCGCCGAGACTGCTTTCGCGACCTGGATCATTTCATCCCAAAACGCCGGTTTCTCGTTCAGCGTATTGATCTGTGGAATGTCCGCTTGAGTGAAAAAGCAGTGGTGCGCGTGCTGATCCAAAAACTCCAGTGAAGTCGGCTCAGGCCCGCCACGCAACAGCTCCACGAACAAATAAGACTGTTTGCCGTTAAAGACATGCACCTTGTAATCAATCAGCTCACCGTCACATTCAATATCCAGTAGCTCCTCAACGATAATTTTCTGCGGAATATTAGCGTAGTGTTTTTCTCGAAATCTTTTCCAATAGGTTATTTCAGACCACTCACTAAGAATCTTCGCAATATCATGATAGGCAACCTTGCCTTTATCCTTGACTATTTTCACCTGCTGCGATGCATTATTTGTTTTGATAACAAATGATTGTGGCAAGGCCAGATAGTCCTGTTCGGTAAAGTTATCGGTGATCATGATAATTGGCGTTAGGTACTTATCTGAAACCCGCTGGGAAATATACTCTCTGACCGCCATCTTATCCGCTAACATACTGAAATCATTATGCGGGTAGCGCATGCGCTGATAAATCTTCTCTGAAAATGTTTTCGGGTTATTGAAGCTGACCCAAGAGCCGTGGGCGAGATAATGGCTGACTTGGTAATAGATAAAATCGGGCGCGGCCCGATAGAGTCGTTTTGCGAGTTTTCTCATTCTTCTCTTTCTTCCATGAACATAGCATACGCAGGAATGCTTCTCACATTCCGATTATTGCAGCTCAATTATAAAACCCTGCGGGGCATCCCTTACAGTGGGTAAGGGAATAATCGGACGATTCCTATTATTAGAGGCTACAGGGAAAGTACCAATGAAATTAAAATTCATAGATATCAATATTGTGAGAAATGCTTTTTGGATGATTTCCGAAAAGATGGTGTCTATTCTGGGGGTCATTTTCATTACCGCCTATATGGCGAAATATATCGGCCCGGAAAGCTTTGGCAAGATCACCTTCGCTACCGCTATTTTCGCCATTACCCAAACCCTGGCGCTGCTGGGCTCCGACACCGTACTGTTCAAGCGGATCAGCCGCAACCCAGGCTCGGGAACCGCCCTCATGTTTTCCACCAACCGGCTGCGACAAGGCTGCTTTGTGCTGCTCTCTGCGGCAATACTGATTTACACCGGGCTGCGTGAAGATTTCATTACCTTTTATTTTTGCGCTGCCACCTTTATCGCCAGCTTCTTCTCGCTCAGAGACGTGTTCACCATTTATCACGACGCCCGGCTGGAATCACGCTTCAATACGCTGGCCAACGTCGCCGGCTTGGGCAGCGCTCTGCTGGTGCGTTATCTGATTGTTTATCTCGATCTGCACCTGTATTTCCTGGCGATCCCAATCGTGATGGTTTACTTGATCCCTTACCTGATCCGCCACCATATCTACCACCGTCGTTATCCGCGTTTTGTCGCCCCCAAGCGCGTGCGGCGTAAATATGTGCGCTATTTGCTCGCCAGCGGCCTGCCACTGGCGGTTTCCAATGTTTCGATCGCCATCTACACCCGGCTGGCGCAGCTGTTCCTGATGTGGTTCGTCTCGGCGCAAGCGCTGGGCATTTACTCGGTTGCCATCACCCTGGCGACCGCCTGGATGTTTGTTACCGACGCGGTGATCACTTCGTTTTTCGCCAAAATCTTCGCCTACCATCGCGATGACGCAATGCGCACCGCCGCCAAACTGAATGGGCTGGTGCTGGTCATCGCCGCCGCCATCGTGGCCGGTATCGTTTTGCTCGGCAAACCGGTCATCGTGTTGCTGTACGGGGAGCAATATTTAGCGGCTTATCCGGCAATGGGCATCTTGGCGATTTCTACTCTGCTTTCCGCGTTGGGCACCGTAGCCTACAAATACATTGTGCTGTTCTCCGGCTATGGCTTCCTGTCGAAGAAAATGTTCCTGGTGTTTATCATCAACATCCCGCTGTCGTACTGTCTGATCCGCCAGTACGGCATGATGGGCGCCGCTTACAGCACCCTGCTGACCGAGCTGTTGTCACTGACCCTGCTTAACTACTTCTTCCGCCGTGGCGCGGTATTGCAAATGCACCTGCGTTCTCTGAACCCCTGGACCTACCTCAGACGCCCCCAGCACGCCGGTTGAATAGGGGGTAAGGCCTCGGCCCACTGCCAAGGCGCTCCTGTGAGGGGCGTCATCAGCTCGACAATCCAGCCGCACATTTATCTGCCTGACAGGGTCAATTTATGGGATAGTTTGCGCCCGGTACATGCGAGGAAGAAAGTCGATATGGGTCTCCCTGACAGGCATATTATTATTGTGGGCGCAGGCATTGTTGGCGCGTCAATCGCTTATCACCTGGCCAACCGCGGGGTGAAGGTTACCGTGCTTGATCAAAACCACCCGGCTTCAGGCGCCACCGGCAGCTCTTTTGGCTGGATCCACAGCACGGTGAGCGAGGATGCGCCAGACGTGCTGCTCCGCCGCGCATCCGTGGCCGACTGGCACCGGCTGGAAAAAGAAGTCCCGGAACTTTGGCTGCATTGGGCCGGTGCGCTGAGTTACGACTCTGACACATTGGCAAGTCAGGCCAAGGAAAAAATGCTTGAACAAGCCGATATCGCCCGGCTCGAACCGGCGCTGAATACCCCGCCTCCACGAGCATACTTCGCAAAGCAGGACGGTGCCGTTGACCCTATCGATGCCACCTGCGTTCTGCTGGAGAAAGCCTGCAGCCTCGGAGCCGTATTAAAAACTCAGACGCCAGTCCTTGGATTCACCCGTGAAGGCAACGCCATTACCGGCGTTGAAACCCCGCAGGGTACATTCAACGCGGACTGTGTCGTGCTGGCCTGCGGGACGGGTATTTCTCCCTTGCTAAGCGCCATGGCAATCTCGCTTCCCGTTTCGGCCTCGCCGGCAATTCTGTTGCGCTATGGCACTCCGGATCGCGCCATCAACACTCTGCTGTCAGGGGATGATATGGAGGTTCGCCATGCCCGCAACGGCGATATTCTGGCCGCCGAAGATTACCCGGCAACGGGCGGCATTGACGAGATAGCTTCCGACGCCCTGACGGCAATCACCCGCCGACTGAAAGGAACGGGATCCGCACGCCTGCTCTGCCAATCGGTGGGACAACGGCCCGTCCCCGAGGACAAATGCCCCGTCATGGGGTTTATCAGTGAGGTTACTGGGCTTTATGTGGCCGTGATGCACCCGGCGGTCACCTGTGCCGCCACGGTGGGAAGGATGGTCAGTGAAGAGCTGATCGGTGGGAACAGCAGCGAAATCCCCGCGAGTTATCGACCCGCTCGCTTCAGCAATCCCAAACTAAAATGATCCTCGTATTGCCGCCATAGGTCGCTGAACCAGCCCTCATCGTCGCCGAGCCGGTTAATCAACGCCACGGCGGCGTCACACTGACGGCTGGCCATTGCCAGCAAGCCGGCATCGCCCTCCTCCAGTACACACAGCAGGCGCGCCATTTCCACCAGATACTGCCGGGCAAATGAGATGTCGTAATCGGCAATGTTTTTGCTGTTGTCGATCAAGTCACACAGTTTGATGGTCTGCGCCTGTGGGCAGGCCAACGCACTGTGGCGAAGATTGGCGTTTTTGCGGTGTATGCGCTCACCACCGTAGCTGCGGGTTTGCACATCCGTCAACATCTCCACATAACCCTCGACCGTCGGGCCGAACTCGCGGCGAATTTCTGCCAGCGTCACCGGGGTATCTTCCACCGTGTCGTGCAGCCAAGCGGCCGCGATCATTTCCGGCGTAGGATCCGCCTGCTGCAGCAGAGCCACCACTGCAGCCGGATGGATGATATAAGGTTCACCGGTAAACTTGCGTGTCTGATTGCATGACTGATGGGCCTCAGTGGCAAACCGCCGGGCCTTTTGCATTAAGTCCATAGAGATTCCTTATCTGAATGGCCTCATTTTAACGACTCTCGGCCGAGGTAAAGAGTTCGTTTGGTTATGAGTTATGCCGATTTTAAACACAGCGCCACCACCTTCGCCAACGGCAATGCGCTGAAAATCACCAACCCGATCGCCTGTGAAAAAAATACCACCCTGCGCACCAGCACCGGGCAGGCGTTGATGTCAGTTAAAAAATCCGTTCCGCCCCAGCACAGCGCGGCGGTCAGCCCCATCACGATATCCACTCGATGCTCCCGTCAGATTTTCGTCTCAAAAGTAAGCAAAATTTCACTTGTGGAACATCGATAGATTGGCAATATGGTTGAATGAAACTCAAGCTGAACGCTCAACCTCGCCTGCCGTCGCTGAAAGCCTTGCATACCTTCGAGGTCGCAGCGCGCTGCGCCAGTTTTACCGAAGCCGCGGAAGCGTTGAACGTGACGCTGGGGGCCGTCAGCCGTCAGATACGTCACCTGGAGAACGAATTGGGCGTGGAGCTGTTTCACCGCAAGGGCAATGCGGTAACCCTCAACGAGACGGGAAAACGGCTGGCGACCGACGTTACCCGCGCATTGACGCTGCTGCAAAAAGCCAGCGATCGCGCCCGGCCGGACAACAGCAAAGGCTAAAACTGACTTGTCCCCTGGGGATCGCCACTCATTGGTTGGCCACAAGCTTGCCGGCACTGCGCCGTGCCGATCCCGATGTTGCGCTGGGCCTGGATGCCAACAGCCGTCTGCTGCAGGCGGCCGATAAACCAGCGGCGTTCTGACACAGCACTTATTGCTCCCACAGGGGCGAAAAATCCCTCTATTTTATAATCAAATTTTTTGCTGCGAGACAAACCGTGGATAGACAACGCTACCTGCAACATATTGGATTCGCAGGCATCCCCCAACCAGACCTCCTGACGCTGCAACAATTACACCGTGGCCATATGCTGAGGGTTCCCTTTGAGAACCTGAGCATTATTTACCATCAGGGCATTCATCTGGAAGAACAGGCGCTATTCAATAAAATTGTCGAACGCAACCGCGGCGGTTTTTGCTATGAGCTGAACCGGCTGTTCGCCCTGCTGCTGAAAGACATCGGTTTCAAGGTGCATTTTATTTCCGGCGAGATCCGCGCCCGCGACGGCAGCTTTGGCGCACCCTTTGATCACATGGCGCTGATGGTAGAGCTGGATCAACCGTATCTGGTAGACGTGGGGTTTGGTGATTCCTTCCTGACGCCCTTAAAGATAACCACCACCGAACAACAGCCGCAAACCACCGGCACTTTCCATCTGGAACAGGAAGGCGACATCTACTATCTGGAACGCCGCAATGGCGACAACCGTTCGCATGCCAAAACCCTGTACCGTTTTACGCTGCAAAAACGCGAGCTCAGCGAGTTTGCCGACATGTGCGAATACCACAGCACCTCGCCGCAGTCACACTTCACCCAAAAGCTGGTGTGCTCCCACGCTACAGAAAATGGCCGCGTGACGATCAGCGAAAACAAGCTGATTATCACCGAAGATCACCACCGCCGGGAGTCAACGCTGCATTCGGAACAAGAACGCCGCGAAGCGCTGATGCGCTACTTTGCTATCGATCTGGACAACTGACACTCTGGATTAGCTATGCTCTGGCCCGATAGCGGCAGTATAAGAAGGGCTAAGCCGCCGGCAGGGAAATAACGCCACTTTCAACAGGGGAATATTTCCCCTATTTTTTATCTCCGCACCAATTAAATATTTACATCCTTCCGTCACCAGCCAAGTATAAGAAACAGACTATTGACAATTTAATTCACGCCCATGAAACCGACTTAATAATAGCAATTTATAAAATTTTACAATTGGCATATTATTTTGTTTATAAAGCGATTTTAACGATATATATCCCACAAAAAACATCCATGATAGCGCATGGCACTGATATATTGCGCCAGATAGGGTAGTCTTTATCTGGCAGTCGCAATTATTTAAACGACGTACCCCAAGGAGCTATGCATGAGTGACAATGAAAACAGCAAAACGCAGATTGATAATTTACGTGATGTGGTTTCTCAGCTGAAGGAAATGAGACACTATGCACAATCCAATACCGAGACGCTGTCTGCGCAATGGCTGGCTTTCGATCAGGGCGAATATAAACATAAGGAATTCGCCGGGGCCATTGGTGACTTGTTGAATAAACAGGGCGCCTGCCTTGAAGGGTTGGAAACAACCATTCAGGATATCGAGATAGAAATAAATCGTCTCGACAGCGAGACCTGATAATACGAATTTACGTTAACCCGCTTTAGGCGGGTTTTTATTATTCCGAGCGGCAAATTACCCGGGCGATATCTTTTGAATTATTCAAAGTGCGCACTTCGCCGAACAGCTCGGTCGCCTCGTCATATTCTTTACGCAAATAACCCAGCCACTGTTTGATACGCGCCACGTGATAAAGGCCGGTATCGCCCTGCTTTTCCAGATGAACGTATTTTTGCAGCAGTTGTACCACCTGCGGCCAGGGCATGCGCGGTTCGTTATACTTCACCACCCGACTCAGGTTCGGCACGTTAAGCGCACCGCGCCCCAGCATCACCGCGTCACAGCCGGTGGTTTGCAGGCAATCTTGCGCACTTTGCCAGTCCCAGATTTCGCCGTTGGCGATCACCGGTATGCTCAGGCGTTGGCGGATCTCGCCAATCGCCGCCCAGTTGATGCGTTCCGCCTTGTAGCCGTCCTCTTTGGTGCGGCCATGCACCGCCAGTTCGGTGGCGCCCGCCTGCTGGACCGCATCGGCAATTTCGAAACTGCGGCTGTCGCTGTCCCAACCTAACCGAACTTTTACCGTGACCGGCAGATGATCCGGCACCGCCGCACGCATCGCTTTGGCCCCCTGATAAATCAGCTCCGGATCTTTCAGCAGCGTCGCACCACCGCCGCTGCCGTTGACCAGTTTGGACGGGCAGCCACAGTTGAGATCGACGCCATAGGACCCGAGTTCAACCGCACGGGCGGCGTTTTCCGCCAGCCACTGCGGATACTGGCCCAGCAATTGGATACGCACCAAGGTACCGGACGGCGTGCGGCTGGCATGATGCAGTTCGGGGCACAGACGATAGAAAGACTTGGCGGGTAACAGCTGATCGACCACGCGCAGGAATTCGGTGATGCACAGGTCGTAGTCGTTCACTTCGGTGAGTAACTCACGCACCAAAGAATCGAGAACGCCCTCCATCGGAGCCAATAATACGCGCATGATTACCCCTGCTAAAAATGACGCGCAATGATACGGGCGAACACCCGCATCAGACAAGCATCCAGGGGAAGAAAAGCCGCCTAATTCAGACGGCGTATCGGTTCATCGGCGAGAAACGCCACGATGTCTTCGATCGCTTCGCGGAAATAAATGCCGTAGTTATCATCCGCCACGTAGCCCAGATGCGGCGTCGCCAGCACGTTGGGCAAACGGCGGAAGATATCGTCGAGCGGCAGAGGCTCGACTTCGAACACATCCAGCCCGGCCCCGGCAATCCGCTGGTTCTGCAAAGCGTCAATCAACGCGCTGCGGTCAACAATGGCTGCACGTGAGGTGTTGATCAGGTAAGCGCTATTTTTCATCGCCTGCAGTTCCTGCTGCCCGACCAGCCCACGGCTGCGCTCACTCAGCACCAGATGAATGGAAACAAAGTCGCTTTGTTCAAACAGCGCCTGTTTAGACTCCGCCAGAATCACCCCCTGCTGCGCGGCTTTTTCCGCCGTCAGATTTTGGCTCCAGGCCACCACACGCATGCCAAATGCCTGAGCTACCACCGCCATCTGGCTGCCAATCTTGCCCAGGCCCAACAGCCCCAGGGTTTTTCCCTGCAGCGTCACGCCCAGCGTCTGCTGCCAGGGGCCGTTATTACGCAGCCCGGCGTTTTCCGGCACGATATGCTTCGCCAGCCCAAGCAGCAGCGCCCAGGTCAGTTCCATCGGCGCCGCCGACCCGCTGGCGGTGCCGCAGACCACAACGCCACGTTGCGTTGCCGCAGCCAGATCGACAGAGGCATTGCGCATACCCGAGGTGATCACCAGCTTCAACTTAGGCAAACGCACCAACAGCGACGCCGTGATTGGCGTACGCTCACGCATGATCACCAGAATGTCGCAATCCTGCAGGTGCACGGCCAACTCCGCTTCGTCGGTAAAATGCTGGCTCATGGCAGATACCTCGACCCGATCGGCAATAACCGACCAGTCCGCCATGCCAAGCGCCACCTGCTGATAATCATCCAGAATTGCACACTTCAGTTTCATCTTCGACTCCGAAAAGCAGAGGCGGTCAATCAGCGCGTACGTCGATCAGCACCGGGCAGTCGGCGTTTTCAATCACCAAAGCGCTGTGTGAGCCTCTCAACAAACGGTTAAAGGGGGAAAGATGCCTGCGGCCCATAATGATCATGGCGGCATTCAGCTCCTTAGCCTGAGCCACGATGGTTTCCGCCGGCTCCCCGGCCACCACCCGCCCCCGCGCGCTGACGCCGGCATCCTTCATTTCGCTCAGCGCCTGGCGCACTACGGCCGCCGCTGCGCTTTCCTCATCCTGCGCGCAGCTAAAATCCGCCGGGTCTTCACCGACGGTAATGTCATAAGCGCCCGTCGTGGAATAGCTGAGATCCACACAGCATAGCACCACTACCGCCGCCCGTTGGGCCAACCCCTGTTCTACCGCCAGTGAAATAACTTTGCGAGCGGTGGCGGAGTTATCAACCGCGACCAACAGCGTCTTCATTATCTTCTCCCGTTAATCTCGCGATGCGCCTTTGCCAATCTCATCGATCAGCGCTTCTTTACACTTGAGGATCTCCTCGCGATAGCGAGCTTCGTTCTTGATTAAGCGGCTGCTGGGCACTAACAGGCTGATGGAGAAACGCCCGAGAATGGTGTCGATAGCCACCGCCATGGTGGATATGCCTTCCAGCGTTTCTTCCCTGTCGTAGGACAGGCCGGTGCGGCGTATTTCGGCCAGGCGTTCCATCAATCCCGGAAAATCACGTACGGTCAGGTCAGTCACCGCCTTATAGGCTTCACCCAGCAAATCCCGCGCCGCATCATCACTGTTCAGCGCCAGCAACGCGCGCCCGCCGGAGGTGCTGTACAGTGGCAGATTCATGCCGATGCGCGGCACTACGCGCAGTTCCCGATCCGCCACAATGTAGTGCACGACTGCCAACTGTAAACCGCTGGCTCGCCCCAGAGAAACCGTCTCGCCGGTGGCGTCGCTCAATGCCTGCAGCCAGGGGGTGGCAATCGCCACCATTTCTGTATGTACGCTGGCAATCAGTCGCAATAACGACGGCCCCAGGCGCACGCCGCCAGCGCCTCCTCGCACCAGTTGCACAGAATCCAACGCATTGACAATGCGCTGCACGGTAGAACGCGGCAGATCGACCACCGCAGCGATTTCTCCCAGGCTCATGCCGTTCGGTTTTTCACCCAACGCATCGAGGATCTTCGCCGCGCGAGTGATGACCTGAATACCACCGGTCTTTTCGTCATCACAACAGGTTGTAGGTTCAGACATTGAGGTTCTCTCCCTGACTTTTTGCCCACACTGTAACATTTTTTCATACCCTCAGGCACGATGTACCGCATTGCAATACAGCGAACCACAATGTAGCATGCATCACATTGTACCATCATGCAATACAGTGAATCGTTAGTTTCGTTTCCGGAGTCACGCTATGAATGTTCAGCCTGCGCCTGCCATCGCACCGCACCCTTTTACCTTGCGCCTGGCCTTAGGCCTGGTAGGGGTGCTGATTGCTGCCCTGACCTCAGGGTTGAACGATCGGGTAAGCGATCTGGCGCTGGCAGATATTCGCGCAGCCATCGGCATCGGTTATGACCAAGGCAGTTGGATCACCTCGTCCTACCAGGCGGCAGAGGTGGCCGCCATGATGGTTGCCCCCTGGTTTGCGGTGACTTTCTCACTGCGATGTTTTGCTCTGGTGATGGTCAGCGGATTCGCTGCGGTCGGCGTACTCCAGCCCTTGATCTCTGACCCCACGCTGTTTATTGCGCTACGAATCGTTCAAGGCCTGTTTGGCGGTGCCCTGCCGCCGCTGCTGATGACGGTCGCGCTGCGTTTCTTGCCGCCGGGCATCAAACTTTACGGCTTGGCCGCCTACGCGCTCACCGCCACCTTTGGCCCCAACGTGGCGGCGCCGTTGGCGGCACTGTGGACGGACAACCTGGGCTGGCAGTTTGTCTTCTGGCAGGCTATCCCACCGTGTTTCGTCGCCATGCTGCTGATAGGCTGGGGATTACCGCAGGATCCATTGCGTCTGGAACGTTTACGCCAGATGGATCTGTTCGGCATGCTGACCGGGTGCAGTGGTATTGCGCTGTTGATTTTGTCGTTGACTCAGGGAGAGCGACTCGATTGGTTTAATTCACCGCTGATCTGCCTGATGCTGCCGGTCTCTGTCGCACTGCTGGTGACGTTTTTGATTAACGAGTGGTTTCATCCGTTACCCTTGTTCAAACTGCAAATGCTGCAGCGAATCAACCTTTCTTACAGCTTGCTGACGCTGGCAGGCGTGCTGGTATTGGCGCTTTCCGGCTCGTTATTGCCATCTTTCTACTTCTCGCAGGTGGGCGGGTTCCGCACCGCTCAATTTGCGCCGCTGGCGCTGGCCATCGGCTTGCCGCAGTTGCTGATAGCGCCGTTTATCGCCGCCCTGCTGAATCTGCGGTGGATTGATAGCCGTTGGATGCTGACCGCCGGTGCCGCACTGATCATGGGTTCTTGTCTGCTTGGTATGCAGTTAACCGACGATTGGGCACGGCAAAATTTCTGGTTGCTGCAAATCATGCAGGCATTTGGCCAACCGATGATGATTTTATCGGTTCTGCTGACCTCCACCAGCACGGTGCTGGCACCGGAAGGCCCCTTCGCTTCGGCGATGTTTAACACAGTGCGCGGTTTTTCAAGCGTGGCGGCGGGCAGTCTGGTCGAAAATTTCATGAGTCATCGGGAAAAATTTCACTCCCAGGTGTTGGTGAACCGAGTAGGCAATCACCCCTGGCTGATGACCGCAGAGAATGCAGAACAGGCCAGCGGTGCCATGCCGCTGTTGCCGGACGGCTCGGTCAGTTCAGCGGAAAACCTCGGGCATTTTTCGACGCTGGTAAAACATCAGTCGGTGATCCTCAGCATCAGTGACGCCTATCTGCTGATCATTTGCTGTGCACTGCTGTTGGTGCTGCTGACCGTCTGGTTGCCGACGCGCGTCTACCCGCCGCAAACACTTTTACCTTTAGTTCCAAAAACATCAGGATCATAACCATGAGCTTTACTCCTGCAAAACGAACCTTAACTCTGGCGCTGCTGCTGGTCATCCTGTTGGCTATCGCTTTCTTTATTTATTCATCGCTTAACCGCCACCATTTTCGTACCGACGACGCGGTGGTGACAGCCGATTACACACTGGTGGCTCCCAAGGTTTCCGGCTATATCCGCAGCGTCAACGTGACCGATAACCAACAGGTTAAACCCGGCGAAGTGTTGGCCACTATCGACGACCGGGATTATCGCGTCGCGTTGGAAACCGCAGAGGCCAATCTGCAAATTAGCCAGGCCAAGCTGGCCAATATTCAGGCACAGCTGGAACAACAGCAGGCCAATATTGCCCAGCAGGAAGCCGGCGTCAGCGCCAGCCAGGCCACGCTCAATTACGCAGGGCAGAATGCTGACCGCTATCGCCGGCTGCTAAAAACCGGTACCGCTACCGCAGATGAGCAGCAAAAATCCGCCTCCGCAATGCAAACCGCCGCGGCACAGCTGAAGCAAAATCAGGCTGCCGTGGTCTCTGCACGCAAAGAAGTCGGCGTATTGCAGGCCAGCAGAAAACAGGCCGAAGCTGACATTGCCGCCTCACAGGCCAGCGTTGACCAGGCCCGCCTGAATCTTTCCTATACCCAAATCGTCGCGCCCATTGCCGGCACCGTAGGCCAGCGCGCCGTGCGCGAAGGGGCCTGGGTCTCTGCCGGTACAAGGTTGCTGGCGGTAGTGCCGCTGCAGCAGAGCTATGTCGTCGCCAACTTCCTGGAAACCCAGTTGGCCAATGTCTCCGCCGGCCAGCCGGTATCAATCCGCGTAGATGCGCTGCCCGGCGTAACGCTACGCGGTCATGTCGACAGCATAGCGCCTGCCACCGGCGCTACCTTTGCCGCCATCAGTGCCGATAACGCGACCGGCAACTACACCAAAGTGGTGCAACGCCTGCCGGTGAAAATTCTGCTGGAGCCGAACCAGGCTGACCTGGCACGGTTGCGGGTCGGTATGTCGGTGGTGCCGGAACTCGAAATGCGCTGAGGGATTTCGCCCCTCGCTTTGACGCGATCATCTGGATTTTCACGTAAAAAAAAGCCACCGTAAACGGTTAATGCCGGTCACTTAAGGTGACCGGCATTGTTTTTTATAGGATATTTTCGTTTCAATGATTTCAGTTCCCGGGGATACCTGCGCTCCCTTCGACCTGGTAGCACCAAACT